>NZ_CP067425.2 GCF_016653635.2 Skermanella sp. TT6 | reverse complement strand
GTTTTGCCTATGCCTAAACATCGAGATAGTCATCCCCGTCCATGATCTGGCGCACCAAGACATCAGGCCAGTAAGGGTCATCACGACTCAATCGACGCCCAATCTTCACGACCAGACCTGCAAAGAAACTGCCGATCAGTCCGATGATTAGACCGTTGATGAAGCTAGTGAGGACCATCGGAACCCAGGACCCCATCAAGAGGCAGAGGCTGAATATCCCCACCTTGATGTGGCATCCAAAGTATTCGGCTGGGCGCTCCAAACTCCGGTAGGAGCGCGCCACCCATTCGCCGCCTGGCCTCATGCGAACGAAAGACCAGTGAGGCGGCTCAGGATCGCATCCGCGTTAGCCAGCAGTGCGCCGCCGATCAGGATGAAAAGAAACGCTGCCGCAGCGCCCATGATGTTCCTCATGAACAGCAAGATGCAGCCGATGATGAAGCCGGCGATCGCGATCGCCGCCGCACCGAAATGGACCCAAGTCAGGCCGGTGGTGATGCCGGGAGCGAACGGGGCGTCTCCACCGCCGCCGTTCATGCTCCGCTGAGCAAGGGCAGGGCCTGCCATCAGCCCCAGGATGACGACTTCGGCCGCAGCGGCAGAGAGGATGTTTCGGATCTTGAGCATCATGATCTCCTAGTTGGTTGACTGTCATATAATGACAGGCAGAGTTAACCATAGGTACGGCTTCCGGTGCAATGGTCAGAACCGCTCGACCTGATACCGTCCGGCTGCATCCAGTGTTTTTCCGACCTTCGCAACTTCTGTGACGCGCCTGCCGCCCTCTTCGACCTGGCGGATGACCACGACCAGGTCCACGGCGTCGATCACGTATTGGCGGGCGACGGACGGCTCAATACCCGCTTCCGACAGGAGGAATTCCAGCCGGCCGAGACCACCCACGGCATCGTCGGCATGAATGGTGGTGAGCGAGCCGGGATGGCCACTGCGTGCCGCCTTGACCCAGTCCAGCGCCGAGGCGTCGCGGACCTCGCCGCTTATGATGCAGTCCGGTTTTCGCCGAAGCGCAGCCTTCAGGAGCTGCGTCTCGGTCATCTCGCCCGTGAAGGCGTAGACCACATTCCTGCCTGAAAACTGCAGTTCCTTCTGATCCTGGATGACGTAGACCCTGCGGTCGGGAAAAGGCGGCTCGGCTAGCACCGCATTCGCCAGCGTCGTCTTGCCGGCACCGGTCGATCCGACGATCAGGACCGTCCAGCGATCCCGCACAGCCTGGCGGATGATGGCGGCATGGTCGGCGGAGAGGATGCCGCGATCCTCGTAGTCAGCCAGCATGAAGATCTTCCCTAGTGGCTGCCGGATCGAGAACGACGACGGGCCATGCGCAGGAATAAGCGCTGCGAACCGTTCCCCTGTCGGCAGGTTGGCATCAACGCCGCCGCGGACGATCGGCCTGCCGTCGATGTCGCTGACGAGCTGGATGATCTTGCGGGACTGCGGCTCCGGCATGATCTCGCCCGTGTCGACCATCTGGCCATGTTCCTCCAGCCAAATCCTGCCGTCTTCGTTGCGGTGGATATCCGTGACGCCCGGTCTCGCGCGGGCATTGCGGATGATGTCGCCGTAGGCCCGGTCGAGCGCCGCTAACTTGCGGCGGACGCCCTCCGTCACGACGTCGACGTTACTCGGCAACATGGATTTGAGCCTTCATCTGCTCGACTTGTGCGAGGGCGCGTTGATACGCCTCCTCGTCCCCGTCGAGATCGTTGTAGAGCGCCGCGTTCTGCATGGCGCGGGTCATCACCGCATGGTCTATGACCTGGGCCAGCGCCGCCTCGATGCGGTTGGACACCTGATCCTCACGAGCCCAGAACCGAAAACCGTCACGAAGCAGCCGTTCGATGATCTCCGTCTTCTTGGCCGGGCGGCCATTCGCGCGATACCGTGCCACCACGTCCTGGATGGCATCGTCCAGTTCCGGCTCGATCCAGATCTGGAGGCGTCTTTTCCGTCGTATCGTCATCGTCAAGCAACCTTGGTCGGAGTGGAGAAGGCCTTCTTCGCCCGCGGCTTCTTCGGTGGAGCGGGCTCCGCAGTCTTGGTCGTGTCTGCCGGCTGCTCGGGCTCGGCCGGCGCTATCGTCGTCAGCGAGATGACCTTGCCCGCCCATGGGCTCGACCTGGTCGGGTAGGGCAGGTCCGGGTAAGTGCCGTCAGCTTGACGCATCGGCACGCACGGCATGGCCAGGCGCTTTTTTAGGATCGGGTCTTTGTAGTCCTGGACCTTGGTGGCCAGGATCGCGGGATGCCCACGGACGAGGATGACCTCCTCGTCGTCAGCCATCATGCGAACCATGCCGGGGTCCAGGATCAGGCGGTTGGTATCCGAACGGCTCCGCGTGCGGCTGCCGGTGATATCGAACGCCTTCTGGCTATAGCTCTTGGAAGTCCTGCGCTGATCGAACGTCCCGATAGCCTGTGAGATCGCGTCCTGGGTCATCTTGTCCGATGCGGCGAAATGGACTGACAGCCGGATGTTGTCGCGGAACTGGTTGTTCGGCCCGTATGGCGCCTGCTGGAGCGCCGACAGCGACTGCGCGCCGAGGAACATCGTGGCACCGCAGCCGACGATCTTGGTAATGGCCGTCTCTAGGATCTGCATCCGGAGCGACGGAAACTCGTCGATCATCATGAGCAGGCGCTTGCCCTTCACACGCCCGTCGCTGGTCTTCTTCGGGTTGGCTAGCACCGCTTGGATGAGCATGGACAGAAACATCGAGACGACTGGACGCACACGATCGTCATCGGATGCCGGCGTCGAGAGATAGAGGGTTACCGGTCGACCGTCAGGACCGGGCACCAGCAGATCAGCCAGGCGGAAGTCGGACCGACTGGTAACCTTCGCGACAAACTCTTCCTCGAACGCCTTCAGCCGCACGCGCGCGCTGTTGTACACCGACTGGCGGTACTTCATGCCCTCGTCGTTCTGGACGTCTTCGGCCGAGCTGCCGAACAGGCTTGTCGCCCGGTCCACGGCCACAGGATGCGACGCGGCCAGGACGATACGGCGAGCCCCCTCGTCGCCTTTGCTGATAAACCTCAGCACCCCCGACATGTTCTTCTCGCTCTCCGGCTCGGCGAGCAAGACATGCATGATCACCGCGCCGATGTAGCTGTCCGCCGCCGGCTCGAAGTGGCCGTCCGACCGCTCCGGCTTGGGGATCGACTGGACCAGGTTCTCGACATCGCGGGTCAGGAACTCTGTGCGCACCTCGTCGAGGAAATTGAAGTGCACGCCGTTAGGGTCGGTCAGGTCGAGGTTTAGGACATGGCTGAATGTGCTCCGCCAGCCGGACGTCTCCAGAAAAGCTTCTCCTTTTCCACCGTCATACGCTACGACTGGCCCGGCATAGGAGAGCAAGGTGGGTCTTATAAGACCGACGCCCTTGCCGCTCCGGGTCCCTCCGGTCACGAGGATCGGTTCCTGCTCCAGCCAAGTCAGTCGGCATTTCCCGATCCGCCCGACGACCATGCCGCTGTACCGGAGCTTCGGGTTCCGGGTCAGTCCGGCCGCCGTCGCCTCGGCCATTCCGCCCATCGCCCGCTTCAGTTCCTTGCGTGCAGCGACTAGCGCCCTGCGTGCAGAGATCCTGTCCCACAGGACGCCGGCACCTGCTCCAACGGCAGCGCAAGAGGCTGCGATAGCCACCGCGGAGCCTCCGACCATATACCTATTCGTCCACACCCAATCCTGCATCATGCGAGCCGTCCCCGCAGGGTCGTTCAGCAGGTATTCCACCCATGGCGTCGTCATAGCCCCCGTCCCTTCTTATTCGATTGTTCACGTGCCTGACCACGATCGCGGGTCTGCCGACGCTGGTACTCGACCAGCTCGGAAGCCGACATCGTGCCCAGCCTGCGGGTCGCGATTTCCTCCGCTGCAGCGCGAATGCCGTGCTGGATGTAACCCTTGTTCATGACCAGATCGGCGCCGGTATCGTCGACACCGCGGATCACCACGTGCGCGTGGCGGTTGTTCGGGTGCGCAGCGTCCGGCTTCTCATGGACCCCGGCGAACCAAGTCAGTTTGGTACCCAGTTCGGTTTCCATCCGTCCCATGACCTCCCGGACGTAGGAGCGGAACGCCGCCTCCTTAATCTCCGCTGCTCGCTCCGGGGTGACCGATCCGGGGGACCTGAGCCGGGCGCGCATGACCTCCGCGTCTCCAAATTTCGCGCCATCGTTCGGGCTAATGATGATCCTGAAGTGGTGCCGGTCATCCTTCCATTGCGAGACAACGGTGTGCCCCTTCACGTCGTCGGACTGCCCGTCGAACAGGGTCGCGGACACCGCCTGCTCACCCGCTCCAGGACGGGTGATGTAGTTCACGTGTCCATGCAGCTTGCCCATGGCATCGGGCGCGTTGTGCTTATGGTAGGAGAGCTTGGCAACAACTCTGCGGCGAAAAGCCGACACCGGCCCGCCCAGCGTGATTCCTCGGCGCTGAGCCATGCCGGCGCGCAGGTTGGGAAGCTTCAGCCTCGTCTTCGTCTCGCCAGCCACCCCACCGGACGGTCGGACATAGCGTCCGAGCACGTCGTCGGTGAGATCGTCCGGCAGCGGGATAGCCTTCATCACACCTCCTTGACTGTCATATAATAACAGTAACACATGGGAGCAATCTGGCAGTACGGTGTTTTTTGCGGCAGTACCCGACAGGCGCGGAAGGTGGGGGAAATCTCACGTGCGGGAGCGCACGGCGTTTTTATCTTGCATTACCCCCACCCCTACAGACCTCAAAACCATCTCTCCCAACCTCCCGTAAGCAGCGTCGACGTCCAGCGGTGACCGGCCGAGCCGACCTGGTGCGGATCGCCCTATGCGTCCTGCAGTGCCTGTCATATAATATCAGTCGTGTCGCTGCAATGGCGTTCACGCTGAGCCTATGGCCCACAACCGAAAGGGGAGTCCTGATGGACGTGAAAAAGTACGCATCCGAGGTGATGGACAGCTACGACAAGAACCGGGAGTACCGGAGCCGGGTCGCCTTCGCCCACGCTTCGAACCTGGAGAAGGACACCGGCTATGCAGTCGGCTTCACCGCGGCTTCCAGGATCGCCGACCAGTCCATGCACGCCTACGACCGTCACAAGGACAAGGGCGCCACTCATGAGCAGGCCAAGGAGAAGGCGTCTGACGAGATGGCAGCGCGCTTCAACTCGAAGGGGCGCGACCTGAACGAGCCGACGCGCCAGCAGCAGTACCGGTCAGCCTCTATGACCCTGTAAAGGCATGCCGTCTGACTGTCATTGATTATCAGTCAGACGGCAACGCTTTGGTGTTCGAGCCTTCCTCCCCATATACCGATTTCAAAATGTAAAACCTTTACGGGACCGACACGTGATCATCTTGACCCACAGCGGCGACCGCCTCGACCTCTCTGACCACATCCACCAGCTCGTGCGCCTGGGCGAGCAGACCAGCCTCTCCGACGATGACGAGCGGTTGGTCTACCGGCTTGGTCAGTGCATTAGCTTGGCTGCCGGCGCCAATGCTCCCCACGCCGTGCTGGTTCGTCTGCGGGATCGGATGACGCCGGAGCTATGGTCTCACGTCGGCTTCGTCTGGGCTGAGGCGGCAGAGCGCCCCTATGTCGATCAGGACGGCAATCCCACGTATCGCCCGCCGGTAGTTGCCGCGTGAGTCAGTCGAGCCGGGCCATCGAGCACGGCGAAGCAACTCGTCATGGTTGAACGTCAGGTCGGTTCGCGGGGAACCGGATGCGGAGCATCTGGGCGGAACCGACTTGACGCCCACACCCGAAAGACATGCTTTCCTGCCCCTGGTTCGATGAAATCGGACCGGGGATGCCCCTCGGCGAGAGCCCTTAAACTATGGGCAAATTCCATAGTTTTGGCGAAAAAGCAAATTGGGACAATGCGTTAGTCGAAGGTGTGGTCGAAATGACCATACCGTTCGATGCCAGATCAGCCGGCAACGAAAACCAGCCCCTCAGTCAGGTTACGGTGGGAAATTGCCGGATTTCCCGGCAGTATCGTCAATGAAACCAACCAAAACAATGCCTTAGCAAATGCCCCTGTGGAGGGCATTCGAAGCCGGATTGGCCCGCATCGAAAATATGGCCTACAGGCACATTATGGTGGGAAATTCCCACCATTCCCGCCGCTGCGTCCATCCTCAGAATTTCCGAGGATGACGTTGTGTAGCAATCCCACAACGATCGACGCACCTAAAGTACATGATCTTATTGGTAGATGTATCTCGAAAACAATGGGCTACTTTACGGCAGCAAAAGAGAGGCCGCCCTCGAAAGGCGGCCCGAGTTCAGGGAGGAAAGTCCAATAAAGACATTGCAGCATCACTGCCGCAATGCAACAATGGTAATCGTGAAACTTAGTTGCAACCCATAAGCAGGTTCTAATGCCTGCTTATTCTTTTTTGTCTATTTAAGACTCTATTTATAGGTACAAACCATCGCAGTTGTGCTCGGTCGCGGGGAACCGTCCACAGGGAGCGAAGCGACTGAGGATGGGCGGACCGGGCTTGATGCCTACACCATAGAGACATCCTGCCGTCCTCCCCGGTCGATCCCATCGACCGGGAACGCCCCATGGCGAATGGGATAGCTTTTCCTCACGTCCTTACTTAATACGGAAGTAGCTACTTGACAAGCTTGTCAAGTAAGAACAATATGTCATGCAGGCTCAGGGAGATCTACATGTCGGTAATTCCACAGTTCGATGCTGATGGGCTCCTCCCACCGGGGATTATGAAGTGACATTCAGCGAGCTCCGTCAGTCAGTGTTAGTACAAGGACCTACCGACAGAACTATGTATCCGTCCTGGGATGAACAGTGGCGATTGAAGTTGGTTAACAATTTGGAGGTATTAACACGACAGCTGTGGAAAGTCGGAATTCGAGAGGTCTTTACAGACGGGTCTTTTGCAGAGGATAAGGACCATCCCAATGATATTGACGGATATTTCGTCTGTAGTGATCTGGAGTCATATTGGAATGGCGACTTAGTTAGAGACTTGAATGTGCTTGATCCTCATAAAATCTGGACGTGGGATCCTGCATCACGGAGACCCTACCAAGGGTATCCAAAGAAGCAACTACCGATGTGGCATACGTATCGAGTTGAACTTTACCCACACTTGCCAGGTCTCGGTTATGGATGCGGCATCCTAGACAAACATGGAAATGAACTCGAATTCCCTTCTGCCTTCCGTCAGTCACGCCGCGATGGAAAGGCAAGAGGGATCGTCAAAATCAAGTTTGGGGGGTAGCAATGATCCGTAATGACAAAGAACATCAAGAAGCAGTTAGTCGCCTAAAGGCTGAACGTGCAAGGTTGGATGAGCATCGCGCCAATCTCACAGCTGTTGGGCTTGATGCTGATGAGATCAAAAGAGTCATGGACCCTATGATTTCATTCCATCTTCAGCTTCATGAAGAAGTTGAAAGCTATGAACGCTTGAAGCGAGGTGAGTTTGATGAATTAGAAAATTTGCGTGGTCTGGGGCATCTGCTTGTCTCCTTGCGTATTGCGCGCGGCATCTCACAGCGTGAGTTGGCTGCTAAGCTTGGTGTTCATGAGTCTCAGGTTTCACGTGATGAGCGTAACGAGTATCACGGGGTCGCAGTGGACCGCGCGATAAAAGTGCTCGACGCTCTTGGTGTTCGCCTCACAACACATGTCGAGATGGAGCCGCTGCGTGAGGCTGCATGATCTAACAAACTTAGAGCGCTCGGTAACTTACCGCCGGGCGCTCTAACGCCTATCCCTCTCCACCAGATCACCCCTCCTTCGCCGCCCGTGCCGCAGCGGTCGCCTCGTCCATCTGCCGGCGAAGGACGGCCGACACCTGAGATGCCGTCCACTGGCCGCCGGTAACGGTGGTGAACCCACGGCGAGCAAGTTCCCTGGCGGTGGCACGGAGCGACAACCCGGAACGCTGCATCTCCTGAACCGCAGGCAACACCATGGCAGCGTGCGCGGCCGCCTTCTTCGACCAGGCCGCCGCTGCTGTCGCTGCCCGTTGCCGATCAGCGGGGCGAAGACTGGCCCGGTTCCCGAGCGGGAGACCGCGCGCCTTCCTGGCGGCGAGCGCAGCCTTCGTCCTGGCGCTGATCGCCTTCGCCTCCTCCTCGGCGACCAGGGCCATGATGCCAATCGTCAGCCGGTTCGCGAACGGCATGTCAGCAGCGAGAAACTCAACGCCGGATTTCTCCAGGCCGAGCAGGAAGTGCGCGTCGCGGGCCAGGCGGTCGAGCTTGGCGATCAGGAGGACGCTGCCCGTCATGCGACACATCAGCATCGCCGCGGCGAGCTGCTGGCGGTCGGACTTCCGGCCGCTCTCGATCTCCCGGTACTCACCGATCACCTGGGCATCCCGGCCGGCGAGGAACGCCGTCACCGCAGCCTGCTGCGCCTCCAGGCCGAGGCCCGATCGTCCCTGCCGCTGAGTGCTGACCCGGTAATATGTGACGAACCGCTGCACTGGTCATACTCCGTCTGATTCCGTCGAACGAGCGTTCCAAGGAATCATACAGGCACCGTGACTCAGCCCAAAGGGCGGTTTCTACCCGGATCGGAATTTTCCTGACTTCTCTTGCAAACCTGGCGTTTAAAATGGTTTTGGCGAAAATATGGAGGTTAAGATGGCTTACCAGGAAGATGACGTCTTCGGTCGCAACTGCGAAAAAGTGGCAAATGGAATGGACGAGAAAAAAGCAGAAGACCGAACAGCGAAATTTGAGCGGAGGCTGAAGATCACGCTGACGATAGCTGTGGGTGTATCTGCTGCGCTTTACGCGATGAAAGTCATCGGCGGCATGTAGCACGAGATAGCTCAAAACGTCCCGGCGCCGAGACGTTTCGAACTCTCCTCCCGGCGGAGAGTTTCGACGCCTGAAAATTTGTACCTTTTACGGACAAAAATCTGTTGCAATCGCACCCGATAAATTTGACAATCCGAACAGCCCGAGGTGCAACCGCACCACCAAGCCGCCAGGATCGCCTGAGCGGCTTTTTTTGCGTCCGCGTTCAGCCGGAGACAATCATGCCGCCACCGTCCCCCGCGCCGCCTATCAATCCAGACTGGATCACGCGAGAGCAGGCCGCTGCCATCCTGGGCGTTTCAGCCAAGACCATGGAACGTCGCGATCGACTTGGGCTCGGACCCGTACCAGTACGGCTTGGCCGACGCTGTGTCCGATATAGCCGGCAAGAAGCCGAGTCGCTGGCCGCCACTGCCGCTACGCTGTAGCAATCTACTTCCAAATTGCAGATTTCTGAGCCCGGATACTTGCCATTGGCAACATTTCCTGTGCTCCGCCGACCCCCGCCCTAAGTTTTCCACCTACCGCATGGCTGGATTCTTGCCAATCTTCGCTGTTTGTCCCAGAATGGGGACGAACGGTTCGGATTGGTGTGACCATGGAACGCAGTAGATCGGCGATACGCGAAGAAGTCGGCAGATCTCCTAAGCTGGCAGGAAAGAAATTCCTGACACCTGAAGAGCTTGCCGAACTTTTGGATATATCGCCTAAAACCCTTCAGAAGTGGCGTGCTCGCAAGACCGGACCACAACATATACGTGTGTCCTATCGAGTAATACGCTACGAATTGGAGGAAGTGGAAAGGTGGCTGGCCACACGTGCTGAACAGACAGCGCACTAACAGCCGCAAAAACTTAGGGCGGTGCTCAACCCCAGCACCGCCCCAGCATCGAGTTTTTACATGCACACTGAGAATATCGTATCCCCCGGATACGTCAAGGCTGATCAGCAACCGGTTGACAGGATTGACGAATTCTTTCGTACAATGAATGCCATAGCCCTTCCGATGAAGGGGCAAGGCAAGATGGTCCTCACCGGATTTGGTGAGAACCCAACGACCGGGGCTCGGCTATCACCCCGGATCGCTCACTTCGAAATCGGCGAACATAGAGCCATGGCGGCGATGTCCAGGAATTGGACGAAAGAGCGCCATCGAAACGTTTATTGGCTTCTTGCCATCGTTCGACCGGATCTCTCGCCGCGGCTTAAAGCGTCGGAAGCAGACATCGTCTGGAGCCTGGGCATCGTCGCCGACTTCGACGATGAACATGCCCTAGACTATGCATCCAGACTACCTATAGAACCTTCCATGGTTCTGGAGACGTCCAGAGGGCGATACCAAGCCATCTATCTTTTCGATAAGCCTGTAGATCCCGTTCGTGCAAAGGCCATTGCTGTCCGCGTTCAGGCACATTCCAACTGTGACTACTGCACGAAAGACGTTTGCCATGTCTGGCGGATACCAGACACGAACAACTGGCCGACCAAGAAAAAGATCGCTGAAGGCCGAGACCCTTCACCACAGAGGGTGCGGGTCGTTTCCGAATTTTGCGGGCTTGTGCATTCCCCAGAGGAAATGGAAGCGGCATTTCCTGATTTGATCAAGAATGAGCTGGTTAAAGCTGTAAGGCCGGTAGTTCGGACGAAGGACAGACATGAGCTTCCAGAATATCTTCTTCGCAAGATGGAAGAGGATGTTCAGGTCGGGAAGCGATCAGAGCGCGCGAAACTCGTAATCACCAGTATGCTGGAGCTTGGCTGGTCCACTGAAAGTATCGTTAGCAAGCTTCTTCAATATCCCAATGGCTTCGTCTCCCGGTATGGGAACGAAAAACATCTACGAGATGATGTTGAGAGGATCAGCAGCAAAGGCTTCAAACTGAAGACTGAGGATGAAGTCTCCCAGAGCTTCAAACCTCCTCCGAAAGTAGCCAAGCAACCTGAAAAGACTGAACCTCCGTGTGAGCCACAGCCCCTGCCCGTTGATATTTTTGGTGACACCAATATCGCGGGAATTCCGGCAATGCCGGCCGGATGTGTGCCGCCAGTTTTGGAAGCCTTTGCCAAGGATTCATCCGAGTTGCTTGGCGTTGATCCGGCTATGATCGCCACTGGCTGCTTGGTCGCGGCTGCTGCCGTCATTGATGACGCCTATCGTCTCCAGCCCAAGGTCCATGACACGAACTGGACAGAGTCAGCGCGGCTGTGGGGTGCTTTCATCGCGCCTCCCAGCGCGAAAAAGACCCCAGCTCTTTCCGCCGTGATGAAGCCCCTGCACAACCTGGATCACGACTACGCCGAGATGGACGCGCCGATCCACGAACAGTATGCGATCGACGAGAAGATCTATCTCAAGAAGATGGAGGCTTATACATCGGCCGTGGCCCGAGGCGAGGAATGCCCACAGCCGGTCAAGCCCGATAAACCACCCCGGCGCCGCAAGGTCGTCAACGACGTGAATATCGCCTCCCTGGGCGAAGTGCTAGCCGATAACCCGAGAGGGATCATCGTCGAAAACGACGAGCTGGTGAGCTGGGTCGGATCAATGGACGCCAGCAAGGATACCAGCGGTGCGGGGAAAGATCGGTCTGAATGGCTGATGACCTACAACGGCGGGCGCCATACTGTAGACCGCATCAAACGGGGAAACATCCGCATTCCCAATTGGTCTGCCTGCATCATCGGCACCATTCAGCCGGGGAAGATGCGCGAGATCTTCGGAAAGATGGGTGATGACGGCTTGCTTCAGCGCTTCATGCTGGTCCATGCCCAACCGTCCAGTCGCGGGATCGACCGGGCTCCCAATCGGCCCGTGACTGACCGGTATCATTCAGTGATCAGGATGCTGGAGACCATGTCTCCCTGGGAGGGTAAACCTCCCTTTCTGCTGTCGGAGGCCGCACAGGCTGAGCGCACGACCGTGCTGGATGTGATCGATATGATCCACATTCTGCCCGACTCTCCAGAGCCTCTGAAATATCACCTCGGAAAGTGGGATGGGCTGTTCGCGCGTCTCTGCCTCACCTTTCACATGGTGGAGGCAGTGTCGGATGGCATCGAGCCCCCCAATACGGTCTCCGGGGAGACCGCCAGGCGCGTTGCCCGGTTCATGCTGGACCTGCTGCTGCCCAACCTGATGCGGTTCTACCGTGACCTCTGCAACGCCAGTCCCAACCTTGAACTGGCACGCTGGATCGCCGGCTACATCATCGCTCATGGCAAAACCAAAATTACCCAGCGCGACATCTACCGTTCCTATTCCAGTAACCTGCGGGATAAGCCGAACCTGATCACGGACGCCATGAGGCTTCTCGATCTGGCAAGTTGGGTCACGCCGGTCGAGAACCGGAACGGCAAGGATGTTTCCGAGTGGATCGTCAACGAGGCTGTCCACAGCGTGTTCGCGAAACGCGCCGCTGCTGAAAAGGCCCGGCGCGATGAAATCAAAGCCAAAATCGCCGCTGCAAGCCGCGTTTTGGGCCTGCGGGAGGGTGCGTGATGTCCATTTACGACCGCGCCCGTGAAGTGCTGGTTTCGAGCGTCCCAAGTGTCAGTACCCACCCACTGACAGTTAGGACGCGGCATCAGACCGTCCCAAGTGTCAGTGACCCCACGGTGACAGTTAGGACGTTTCAGAAAAACCGTTATAGAACAGTAGCCTACAAAACACTGGCAGGGTCTGAGACCGTCAAAAACCGCATTGGAGAGGGAATCCACAGAGAGGGTGAAGCCTCAAAAAGCCCTGATTTTTCAAAGGTTCCGCAGGAAGTGTCCCAACTGTCACTTGCGCGCGTGGGGAATAAGGAGTCGTCTGAACAATACCCTTATACCTCATGTGGTCATTCTCCCTACCTATCGCCTCTCCAGACCCCTCCCCAGAACTCTCTCACGCGCGTGAGTGACAGTTGGGACGCTTCCCGGCGGCCTGTACTCGATCGATCCATCAGAGATGCGATCATGACCGGTGATCCGGTCCGCATCGCTGCTGTGGTAGCTGCTGAACCTGCTTTGGCCGAGCGCGCAGCCATCCGGGAGATCGATGGCGGCATGTCCCGGTCGGATGCCGAAATAGCCACCCTGTTTGACCTGGTCGAGGAGGGCGGCTATGTGCTCTGAGATGACCAAAGCAAGCGACGACACCTTGCGGCTGATGGAGCGGCTGCGCCTAGTCGTGGACCCATTGCCACCCGTTTTCCCGACACCCGAACATCCAGTTATCCGGCCGCTGGCTCTCGGCTCTGGACCGGCATTGCAGGAGCGCGTCCAGTCACGCAACGACATGCCGGAAGGTAAGGCGTCGAGTATCGTCGCAAGGGTTTTGCGTGCCTACGTCCGGCGCCCCGAATACAATGCTGCTCTGGCTGCTCCTGGGGCATGGCGTCACGATCTCGAAGGCAATCCTACGGAGCCGGTGACTGCCGAACACAGCGCCTTTGCCTTATCCAAGCTTGCGCCCCAACCTGCCCCTGGACCGAAGAAGGAGACGATCGTCGTGAAGATCCCGGCGATGAAGGTGAACCTCATGGTGCCGCCATCCGAAATCCGCTTTATCGCTGACACGGTGAAGACTGTGGATCTCACGTTCGATATGGGAGATGGCCGGAAATACGTCGCTCCGATGAGCGGAAAGAACTGGCGCCGGGCATTCCGCCAGTTGACCGAAATCCAAGCGACTGGGGCAGAAGCAGTGGTGATCCTTCAAGGGCGCCTCGTTTCTGGAGGCGTCATTGAGGGTGCCGGATTGACTGTCCAGCAGAAGCTGTCGAAGGCAGGCTGACACCATAAACAGATTGTTGAATCAACAACTTGCTCCTGTCCCCAGGCCCCGCTTCGGCGGGGCTTTTTCATTGGAGGCATCCATGCCGATTGACGAAGATCTTCTCACCGAGCGGATGGCCGAGCGGGCAAGGCTGGAGCGCGATATCTCCCGGCGAGCGCTGCTCAATCCCGGCGATCTGGAGGAGCTTTTGTTGCGATTGACCGACACCGTCGAGGAGATCGACCTGGCGCTCCGTTCCGACGCGGCTCGCGACGAACCTGACACCCCCGAACGCATTTCCTGGCGAGCCCGAGCCCGACACGCACTGGCGCAGTATAGGCTTTCGCTCGCACAGGTGCAGCGCCGGAAGGAGCATGTTCTATCAAGAGGAGGTCAGCAGACATGATCTAAAATAGCACGATTCGTGTACATTTAAGCCGCCGCTGAGCGGCTTTTTTCATGCGCGCATGCCGCGATTACAGATGCGAAATCTGTTGCGCGGCGGGAACTTAGCGACGAAAATTGATTAAGTCTTGAACAAGAGGAAAGTAAGACATGGCAACCAGCACTTACGATTTCGATGAAGACCAGGCTGATCAGATCCGGAAGCTGAAGGACGAGGTCATTTCGCTGAAGGCGAGCCTCATCCGGTCCGAGGATGCGCACCGGCTTACCCGTGTCCGCTATGCACTCCAGGAAGAAGCCAAGAAGCAAGGCGTGCTGCCGACAGCGGTCGAGGATGCCGTCAACCGTGCCCTGAGGATGGGAGAGTGGCAGGTCGATGCGAAAGGCGGGATCACGCTCAAGGAAGCCTCCGGTTTGAACGCCATCAACGGCCGCGGCGATACGATGACTCCGGCGCTCGCCATCAAGGAGCAGAAGGAGACCGCGGACCATCTCTATGTGAAGCCAGCCGGTGCGTCGAACGGATCGTCTGCCGGCACGAAGAACCCGTTCGTCAAAGGCTCTCCAGATTGGAATCTGACCGAGCAGGGGCGCCTGGAACGGGAGAACCCCGACTTGGCCCGCCAGCTCGCGGCCGAGGCCGGCGTGACGCTTCCTCCGGCTCCCAAGAAGTGGGGGTGGTAATGGCCCGCAAGACCTTCCCCATCGTGCTCGGTGACCGAACTTTCCTGCTCGACTTCGACTGGCCTGCGCTGTCGCAGATCTATCGGGACTACGGTCCGACCCGCGACCTCTTCGATCCCGAGGTGCTGGGCGGCATCGTGCTGATCGGTCTGAAGCGGCACCACCCGGACGTGACAGCGGACACGCTGACCGCGGCCAGCCCGCCCATCGTGCAGGTCGTCGCCGCCGTCGATAGGGCGCTCCGCTACGCTTACGACGGCGTAGACACGGCCGAAGAGCCCCCTGCCCCCGCTACTCCCCCCGCTGCTTCGCCCGAAGCGGCCTAATCCTCTCGCGCCTGGAGGCTCCCGATGGCCGATCACTCCATCAGAATATCAATCGACTCATCGGGGGCCGAAAGCGGCGCCAATCGGGTCTCCCGCAGTCTGAAGCAGATCCAGGACTCCGCGACCCGGACGGTCGGCCGCGGCGACGGCATCAAGATCGGCATCGACGGTTCCGGTGCCGAAACCGGCGGCCGGCGCGTCTTGCGCACGCTGGAGCAGATCCGCGACGAAGCGCGGCGCTCGGCGAACATCAACATCAAGATCAACAACGACAATGCGACCAAGAGCCTCCGAGACGTCCAGGGCGAAGCCGTCCAGGGCACGGCAGCGCTGACGGCCATGAGCGGTGCAGCGCGCGGCCTGGTCGGGGTGTTCGCCGCGCTGCAGGCTGCCGATCTGGGGCGGGAGATCGTCAACACCACAGCCCGGTTCCAGGATCTGCAGACCCGGCTGGAGACGCTGACCGGCAGCAGCGAGAAGGCAGCCGAGGCGCAGCGCTACCTTTCGGAAACCGCGCAGAGGATGAGCACCGACTTCTTCGCCCTCTCCGACAGCTACGTGAAATTCCTACCGCTGATCAAAGCCGGCGTGATTTCGACCGAGGAAGCCCGCACGACCTTGGAGGGGTTGGGCAACATGGCCGCCGCGACCGGTGCCAAGGCCGACCAGCTCGGAAATGTGATGTACGGCCTTGGCCAGGCTCTCAGCAGTCCGAAGACAAACGTTGAAGACCTGAACCAGGTGGTCGAGCCCCTGCCCGGACTGCTGCAGGAACTGGACAAGGCTGCCGGCTTGCCTTCCGGCGGCTTCAAGAAGATGGTCGCGGATGGTCGCGTCACCGCAGCGTTCTTCAAGCAAACTCTCATCACGGCGTTGCAGGAGTACCAGGGCGCCGCGGAGAAGACAGCGGGGAATATCAACGCGACTTCGACACGCATGAAAAATGCTTGGGATCAGCTCCTGAACACAGTCGGCCAGAAGGTCGAGCCCGGCATCACTGCGACTCTCGAAGTGGTGACTATGGCGATCGGAGGACTGGAGCGTGGCATCCTCGGTCTGATCCGCGGTCTGGACGGTGTCTGGAATGGCGTTCAGCGGATCGCCGCGCTGATAAAGAACTTGGACTGGTCCGCGCCGATCGAGAGCTTCTCCGGCGCATGGGAGAAGGCGAAAGCCGACAACCAAGCGATGCCGGTCGTCCCGGCGCTGGGGGCTGCACAGGGCGCCGCACCGACCCGACCTGGCCCGACCATCCCCAGAGGCGCGACACTGCTGCCTGAAGGCGGCGGCAAGGGCGGCGGAGGTAGGGGCGGTAAGAGCGATGCCGTTCGCGAACTGGAGAACCGGCGAAAAGCCTTCGATGACTTGCTGGTCCGATATTCCGATGAGACGGATGCGATGGCGTATCAGTCGCTCCACTACGGCCAGCAGGCACAGGAAATCGACCGGCTCACGGCTCAGTATAAGCTTTGGAACGCCGCGAAGGAGGCAGGGGTCCAGAAGGACCAGGTCGTCATCGACCAGATCGCTTCGGTGTCCACGGCATGGGCGCAGGCGCAGGAGACCGCTCGCCAGAACGCCGAAGCCGAGCGGCTCCGCGCCGATGCTGTGGCTGAGTCTGCTTCCATCTACGAGCAGACCCTTTCCCCCATCCAGCAGTACCAGGCCGGATTGGCGAAGCTGACCGATTTGTTGAACCAGTTCTCTGCGACCAACGGCGAGGTCGGGATCTCGCAGGAGACGTTCAACCGCGCGCTTGCTGACATGCGCACCCAGCTTAATGGCGATGCCGCGCAGGTGTTCGAGGATACCCGCACCGAAGCGGAGCGCTATTCGGCGGCATTGGCGAAGCTGGAGGAGATGGCTCGTCTCTACATCGAGACGAACGGCCAACTCGGTATCAGCCAAGAAACGTTCAATCGAGCGTTAAATAAACTGCAGACTGGGGCAGTATCTGCGACCCCTGCACTTGATGATCTGGTCAACTCCATTCCGACTGTCGGCGCTGCTCTTGATATTGCAGCACGGAATGGTCTGCTGTCATTTGAAGACGCACTTGTGGACATCGTCACCGGGGCGAAAAGCGCCAAGGAAGCGTTCGCCGATATGGCTCGGGCCATTGCGCAAGATCTTGCGCGCATGGCTATCAGGATGGCGATCATCAAGCCGTTGGGGATGGCACTCGGCATTCCCATGCTCCACACCGGAGGCATCGTCGGCCGGGAGTCATCAGGTACGAAGCGCGTCTCCGCATTTCATACAGGCGGAATTGCCGGCGGCGCGGCGCCCATGACCCGCACCTTGCCGCCAATCGGCGATTGGAACAGATATCATGCCGGGGGCTTGGCCAGTAACGAGGTGCCGGCGGTCCTGCAGGCCGGTGAGGGAGTGTTCACCAAGCAGCAGATGGCGGCTCTGGCTCCAGCCGGTGGTGGCGGACACAACATCAACATGCCGATCAGCGTCACTGTGGGGCAATCTCCCGGCGGAGATCCTGGAGCGGGCGAAAGACAAGCAAAGATGATCGCGCGCCAAGTCCAACAGGCCATGGATGATAATCTGATGAAGGCTCTCAGGCCCGGCGGGCTCCTGAACCAGAACGGGTACTAATAATCACTTAACACATTCCTGATCTTCAACAACGCCAGCGGCGCTTGAATGCGCTGCTGGCGAACACTTGGATTTTGCCATGAATTGGTTTTTCGTCCCCGCGCCTCCCGTGATTCCTCCGGCTGCTGCGGAAGATTGGAGTTTCGGCACTACGGTTCCTGACGACTGGACCCTGACCAGGTCGGCCGCAGCGCTGGGACGTGGGGTGGATGGACGGTGGACATCCTACGCCGCCGACACACCCAGGCCATACCACGACCCGGTCACCCTGGAGCACCGGGGCATCCTGATCGAACCGGAGCGGATGCAGTATGTCTTCGCCAGTCGTCGGCCTGCCTACACCGCAGCGAGGGCGACCAGTACCTATGATGCTGAAGTGCAGACGCCATTCGGATTGGGCTCTCTGAAGTTAACGCCGACGACCGAGTTGAATAGCCACGGCTTTGACTTTTTTCTTACCAGTCCTCGTGCGGGGAATGTCCCTGATAACAGTACCGTTGCATTTCAGCTAACTTTCCGGATGGTCGGCGCTTACACGCGCATGATCTTTCATATTCTGAACAAGGCGAACGTCTATAAGTCCGTAATCGTCAATACGGAGGGCAACGGGTCCATCGTTTCGTCCTCTGTGGTCCGGGCGACGATTGAACGGGATACCGACGGGTTTCACACCCTCAAGGTGGTCGCTGATCTTGCTGCAGGGGCCACGGTTCCCGCGTTCAATGCATCCTTCGCCACGGATGATACGGGTTTTAGAAACTTCGCGGCTGATGGCACCAGCCACGCCTTCGTGGCTTACCTGGGTGTGGAAGTCGGAGCGGAGGCTACATCGCCGATCGTCTCCAACGGGACGACCACGGTGGTTCGGCCAGGGGATAGCCTTGTCAGTCCCACCCCGTTGTGGTTGGGCTCTGCTGGGCCGAGCAGCTTTGCGTTGCAGTACACTCCTCTGGCGAGCAGCACGCAGACCATTCTCCAGGCCGCTGGCGATGACAGCCTGACGCTGCGGAATGCGCCGGACAGCGTCAGCTATGTCGTGTTTGCAGAGGGTGTGAACGCCGCGGCTGTCAACGGAACCGCGCCGGCAACGGGCGTTCAGCGCACTATCGTCTTCACGACCGATTACCATGCGCACTGGTTGGCTCAGGATGGGGTCAGGCTCGGCTTCGGCAAGAGCGGAAACCCTGCGAAGGGGTTCACCTCCATCCGCATTGGAGCGACGGCGACAGGTGCGGCGGGTGGTCCCATGCTCGTCCAGCGCCTGAAATACTGGCCACTTGGGCTCGACCGCGATGCCGCGAGGGACTTCTCCGGCGACATCACGATCCCTGGAGATCCGCCCGAGCAGGCGCTGCCGGTCCTGGACATCCAGCCCGCCATCTCCGTCCGGCCGACCGAGAACTTGGTCGAGCTGGTCGTCACGCTGACCGGGGAGTCCCGCGGCGCTCGGGTCGAGTACCGGACGGTAGATGGGACAGCTATTGCCGGAGATGACTATGTCGGCTCTGCGGGCATCGTCATCATTGAGCCAGGACAGACCAGCGGGTCGATCACCATCCCCCTTCCCGCTCGCGGTACGGAGGCGGACAAGGCGTTCGCGATCGAGCTTTTCCGCCCGGTAGACGCGACGCTCGGCGGTGCTCAATGCGTAGTCACCCTGCAAAAGGTCATTCCGACCGGTCCCATCGCTACCACGCAGACCAGCTTCGGCGTCACGCTGCCTCCCGAATGGACGCTGACACGCACGACCGCGGCGCGGACTCGAAACAGCGCCGGCATCTGGACCAGCGTCGCCGCCAACGCTTACCGCCAGCACTACATCGCCCCCGGCATCAGCGGCCTACTGCTGGAGCCCGCATTGGCGGAGCAGCGCCTGTTCGACAGCGTCGATCCAGGGTGGGCGGTATCCGCCGCCACCAAGGCAATTGACAGCACCACGCAGGTCGCCACGGGCACCAGGTCGCTCCTTTGGCGAGAAGATGCCACAACGGCGGAGCACCGCGCGACGCTGACGCTTACGACCACGAACGCCGACATGCCCACAGGCGAGTTCACGGCCTGGCTGCTAATCCGCCCGGTTAACCGGCCTTACCTGCGGCTTCGGATCAAAGGGGTCGACAACGTTTGGAAACAGGTCCGCTTCAACCTGACCGGCACGGGGACCATAGTCTCCCAAGATCCCGGCATCATCGTTTACTGCCAGCAGGATCCATTCTTTCCCGACTGGTACCAGATCGGTATGGATCGCCCACAGGCGACCTCAGCAGGGGTCAGCGCGGTCGTCGAGCTGATCAGCGAAGACGATGCCGGCGCCACGTCGATCCTGGGTAGCGCGGACAGCGGGTTCGACCTTGCTCATGTCCAGCTTGAAGTCGGCGCGGGCATGACCAGCCCGATCGTCGCATCGGGTGCCACGGCTAAGACCATCAGGGATCGCGACATCCTCAAAGCTACTGCCGCCGATACCTGGTACAAGGTGCCGAATTATAGCATGGGCATCAGATATATTCGGCTGCGCAGTCAACCCAACATTCAGCTATTGGCTCAGGTCAAAGACACAAGCCTTTCCGGCTCCACAGATGACAACTCGATATTGGTGGAAAATAATGTTGTAAGAGGGCGCATCCGTATTGGAAGTGTCGCGCTTAATCCTATCGAAATTCTTGCCCCAAACGTCGTTGGTATCGTCTCGACTGTCCTGATGACGGTCGATAGTGCAGCAAAAATTTCGTTGTTCAGTGACGGCATCAAGGCCGGCGAGGTCGCTGTGGGAACGGGCGGAGTTGCCGTGCCCAAGACCCCAGCCGTGCTGCGCGTCGGGGCGACGGAGCCCTCCGGTTTGAATGCGGCATCTTTCCTTATCCAGGACATCTTCCACTGGGATCACCCGCTGCTGGATGCCGATGCGCTGTTGTTCTCGGGCAATCTTGCCTACGTGCCTCCGACCGGGCCTGCTCCGCTCCCGGTCGTCAGCGTCCCCACGGCGCTGTCCGTGGTCGAGGGCGGGACGGTCAATGTCACCATCAACAAGGGCGGCAGCGGCGCATGCTCCGCATGGGTCAGGTCCAAGGCGGTCAGCGCCACGCTCGGCCAGGACTACCAGGGTATCGAGCCGCAGATGGTGTCCTTCGCCGCCAACGAGACCACCAAGACTGTCTCGCTGGTCACGCTGGCCGACACGGCGGCCGAGGCGAATGAACAGGTGCAAATCCTGATCTACGATCCGGTCGGCTGCACGCTCGGCACCTCTACCTGCACCGTCACCATCGAGGACAAGGCGACCGTCACGATCCCGGATGCGGTGACTATCTACGAGGGCACGCCCCAGGCGCTGACGCTCACCAAGTTCGGTTCTGGCGCCTGCTCCGTCACCGTCCGTAGTGACGCGCCGGCAGGATCGACTTCCACGCACGAAAACGAGGTCGTCGCCGAGATCCTGGGCATATTCGCAGGCTATGTCCCGACCAGCACGATCTGGGTCTCGACCACCGGGTCGGACACCACCGGCACCGGTTCGTCCTCGGCGCCCTACAAGACCATCGCCAAGGGGGTCGGCGCTGCATCTCCAGGCACCCGCGTCGTCGTCAAGGCCGGCACCTATACCGGCAGCGTCAACCTCGGCAGCGTCTATGGGACCGCGACCAAGCCGATCCTGATTGAGTCCGAGACGCCGCTGGGCGCCATCATCGTGGGCGACTCCACATCGTTCGGGCTTCAACTCTACAAGTTCAACTATGTGAAAATCAGCGGCTTCGACATCCGCTGCAACTACATCGGCACCGGGGACTTCGGTGGCTGCAAGATGCACGGCTCAGTCAGCACGCCGTCGTCGCATCTCTACTTCACCGGCAACAAGATTTCCGGCAAGGGCCAGGACGGTTTTAAGCTGTTCGCCGGCTCCAAGCGGTGCCTGGTGATCGGCAACACGATCAACGGCACATGGACGGCCGAGTCCATCGACTTCGTGCAGGTCGAGGACACGGTAGTTGCCTACAACACCGTGTCGGATACTCACGGCACGACCACGATGACGATGAAGGCCGGCACCCGGAATATCGAGGTCGTGGGCAATCTGTTCGCCGGCACCGGCTCGGGATGCAGGATCGGCGGCTCGGGAAGCTCGCGCTGCGACCGCAATTTCCCGTCCTACTGGACCGGGGATGCCGATATTCCGAAGGGGTATGAGGCATACAAGGTGACCTTCCACCACAACCGGGTGGAAGCCAGCGGCAACACCTCGATCACCTTCATGGGTGCCGTGCAGTGCTCCGCGACCAACAACTACTTCAGCCGCAACATCGCCGTCACCCAATGGGTCTATCAGTGCCCGGTTCAGTCTGATGGCTCACCCGGCATGCTGATCGACCACAAGTCCAGCAGCAACACCATCACCAATAATGTCTTTGCCTCCGCTCCCGACATCGACGTCGATAGCGGCAACGGCACCAACACGACCACGACCCCCAACACCCAAGGCACCACCAAGCCGGATGCGGGGAATGTGGCATCCTTGATCACCGCCTACCTGGGCGGTACGACCACGACGCCAACCGGGCAGGCCACGCCGGGCACCGACTACACGGCCATCGCGCCGACCGTCATCTCGTTCGCGGCCAATGAGACGACCAAGACCGTCACGCTGTCGGCCGTGGCTGACACCATCACCGATCCCGATGAGACGTTCCGGGTGCTGCTCTCCGACGCCGTGGGTTGCTCTATCCTCAACGCGGCGTGCACGGTCACGATCAAGGAAGGCGCCCCGCCGGTCGAGGAGCCGCCGCCGACCAACGCCATCTATACCAGAGCTGACGGCTTCGCATCCGCCGCGGCCTGTGGCACCGGCTATCCGATCCACCGAGTCACGAACTTGAACAACTCGGGCGCCGGCAGTCTGCGCGAAGGCGTGGACAAGGGCGACGTGATGATTGTGTTCGAGGTGGCCGGGCGGATCGCGCTCACGTCCGACCTGGTGTTCAAGTCCAACACGACCATTGCAGGAGAGACCGCGCCCGCACCGGGCATAACCATCGCCAAGAAAGAATTCAAGATCCAGGCATCAAACGTTCGGATCTCACACGTTACTTTCGAGAAAGGATACGCCGCCGATAACCTGGGAAACAGCGACTGCGGCAAGATCGCGCCGGGGACGTCGAGCGGTTCCGGTCCCAACGGGAAGTTCAACGGCACGCCGACTGTTACGTCGAACGTCCATTTCTATCACTGCTGCTTCCTGTGGGCGATGGATGAGATTGTTGAACACTGGCCTTCTCTTTCCCGCCGGATCGATGGCATCAGCTATCACGACTGCATTTTTGCCGAGACCTTGTATCTACCTCGGAGTTACGATAGCAGCCTTTCCAACCATGCGAAGGTAAAGCCTTCGAGCGGCGCAACTCAAGATAATCATAACTATGGGGTGATCTTGGGCTACAATACGCGGAGGGTGGATATCCAGAACTGCCTGTTTCAAGAATTTGTTTGGCGGTGTCCTTGGATTGATCATTCAACCAGCGTAGTGCTCGGGAATAACATCAGTAATAATTGCAGGAACGGCGCCACTATTCAACACAACAGGGATGCTCGCAGGGCCAGCACTGATACAGCGACAAAGCCGCTACCGAACGACTGCGTCTTCCAGGTGACCGTCCGAGGCTATCTGGCGATCTCCGGACCGGATACTGGTGCCGGACCTTATGGAGGATTCCGGATACACGCCTACGTGAACCCTTTGCCGGATAACTCTGCGATCTATGTCTCGAACTTGTATGGCTGGAAGGGCGGCGCCAGCTCCAGCACTTACATCACGCCAGACGACGAGATCATCTATTCGAAGTCAGACAAGCCGTACTGGAACGACGGTACCACCAAGCGCGATGTCGTCGTTACAACGATCCCGATCAACACACCGACCGCGATCAAGCCGCTATCCGCGGATGAGATCTATAACCGTGCGCTCCAGAACATCGGCCCCAGGCCGAAGGAACGCGCCGCCGGATCGACGTTGCCGTTCAATCCCAACGTCGCGCGGACGGTCAAGCGGTTGAAGGACAAAACCGGGAAGTTTGTCAACCATGAGTTGGAGGTCGGAGGCTTCTACAATCCGACCAAGGTGGATCGGAAGTTGGATGCTAACACGACCTTTCCGGACGGGACCAAGCCGGGCGCACCGCCGGCACAGCCGCAGCCATCCACGGCGACCAGCCGCGCGGCCATGGAGACCTGGTTGGAGAAGTTCCGCGCGCAGGTCCAATACGACTAGGTCTCGCAGCGGGCGACGCCGCTCCAGAACCATGCCGCATGGGTGTTCGACGCCCAAGCGATTATCGCAGTCGCCCGGCGCCCAGCCTCGGCCTCGTCGAGATCCGGCCGAAGTCGCATCACCTCTCCCCGGGCCGCACGCCAGGCATCCACCTCCAGCAGGCGCAGCCGGCGGGCGGTGCGGTAGGCAAGCGCCACAGCGCGCTGCATCTCGACATCAGCGTCAGGAATGGGCGTGGCCGGCGTGATGGTCATGCCCTAGCTTGTTCCACCATCCGGCGATAAGACACCGAAAACTGGTCAGGGAAATCGATGCCGCTTTCCCTGAACGCCGAAACCAGTTTTTCAATCGTGCCATGTTCCGCGGTTCCCAGCGATCCTTTCCGTGTTTCGAGCCGCTGCACGGTCGGCAGGCTGATCCCCGCCTTCTCCCCCAGCTCCTTCGCAGTCATGCGGAGGATGGCTCGTCCAGCTCTGATCTGCTCCGGCGTCAGCGTGATGCTCATTATATCTCCTATAATGTACTAACCATCTTTTGTGATGCATAATCTATTGACCATGATGCATCAGCGATGATATACAGTACCTCATCGAAGACGCGCTAACAAGCGCCAGACTCGGAGGTCAGAATGTCCACCTTCATCGCCAGTCTCGGAGATCACCGCACCCATATCGACCTGACCCTCGTCCAGGATGGCAATCGCTTGGAGCTGGTCAGCACCATGCATTGCAAGGGCATGCAGTTGGAACTGGCTCGCGAGCTGGTTATCAGCGAGGACGACGCCATCGACGTCTCAACGGATCTCGAATGGGCGGCGGTCGATGAGATGGCCGCGCTCGATATCGACTATACGAAAAGCTCAGGCTGGCCGGAGGCGCTGATTAAGCACTTCGCCAAGGTCAACACTGCAGCTGCAGCCTAACACCACCCCGGCGCGCCGGGAGGTGGTCAGACCCCCCGGCTCCGCCAGAACGACGGAGTTCCACCCAATGCGAACCAAGCAGAACACCATAATTTACCTCCCCGGCGGTCTCGACGCCACCGATCGTTGGGCAGTCGTCGCCGCTGCTCTGAAGGCTGCCGGTGTCCACGACATCCGCCCTGCTCCCCTGCCCGCGCAGGCATTCCAGCCGCGGCACGCTCGACCGGTCCTCCTTTCCTCGCGGGAGGTCTGAGCGATGGCCGTACAACTCGACTTCGGCTTGATCGTGACCGATCCCCAAGCGCACCGCGCCCAGCTCGCCAGCAAGACCAGGAGGTGCCTGTCCTGCTCTTCCATGTTCCCGAGCTTCGGTGCCGGAAACAGGATCTGCTCGACCTGCAAGTCCCGCGAGGCGTGGACGAGCCCGAATGAGTTCAGCATCTCCGCTGCGGCGTTTTAAAGGGGGCTAGGATCATGGCAATCAATTTGACCACTGCTCAGCGCGATGTTCTCGTGGACTGCGTCCGTGCCGCCCTGCTGGGGTGGCTGGTCACTGATCCGGCAGCCGGATCTACGGCCCGGCGCATCGAGCACAAGGCGACCACAGTGACGGGGTTCCACTTCTCCCGGTTCGCCTCCATGGCGATGTCCGAGATCGGCGCCACCTACCATCCCCGCTCGCCGGCTTCCGCCTCGGTGTTTCCGCTGTCGATCAGCGAGACCGCGGCCTTGGCAAATGACCTAGAGCTTCACCTCGCCACGGATGACCAGATCATCGCTGCAGGCGTGATTGCCGCGCATAATCCGCTCGGCCAACCCTGCGTCGGTACGCGCGACTGGCGGACCTACGTCAGCCTGCTGACCCGCCTGGGACTGTCGCTGGATGACGACAGGCCGGACTGGCGAAGCGACGTGCACCACCTGCTCCAGCCGTTCCGCCGGGCAGTCGCCGCAGCGAACCTCGAACCTGTCGCGGCGGAGTGACTCACCATGCAGCGCATCTACTTCACATTTTGCATTGTCTGGTTGTCAGTCGCTTCGATTGTTGCGATTGTAATAGACGACGCATACGGAGACACAGTGCCTACGACCTACTGCAATTTCGGAGACCGATAATGACACCGACAGTAGCCATGCTTCATCCTGCGCGCACTTGGGCAGATAGTTTCGTTCTCTACACTGTGAAAGGGAAAAAATATAATCAGATGACTGTTGATACTGCAGACAAGGAAGAAGTCGTAGGCAAACGCTATCTCTATGAGTCTCACGGTTACCCGTTCGAAGCGAAATGCTCAGAATATAACATTGGGCATTGGAAGGTCATCGGTCGGGTAGTCAACCTAAGCTTCCGCTCGAAAAAAGCATTCGATAGCTTCAAGTTCTAACCGAACAGCCGGCGCCGGAGGGGGAAATTCCGGCGCCGGTTTTTCATCAATCGAGGGACGGGAATAGAGTGAGTCCCAATGGTTCAGGTGAAAATTTGCCGCGAGTGCGGAACTAACTATACCAACCGATACAACTCTCGGTACTGCTCGCCCCTGTGCGCATTCTGGTATCAGTTCGACCGTTCAGGTGGAACCGATGCCTGTTGGACTTGGCGCGACAATAAGACGAACGATGGATACGGCAATGTCGCCGGCTGGCTGGTTTCCAGGCTCCTCGGTGGACCAAGCCGGCGCCAGCTCGCCCACCGCGTCGCCTATCAACTTCACTATGGCCAGCATCCCGGTGAACTGAAGGTCACCCATAGGTGCGACGTGCCCGCATGCGCCAATCCTCGCCACTTGGTTCTCAGGACGCAACGCGGAAACATGATGGACGGGCTGGAGCGAGGTAGGCCGATCATCTGTGCGCCTGGAGAGAAGAACTTCGCGGCACGTCTGACTGAGGCCGACATTCGGCTGATCCGTGCCAGCGCCATGCGATCCGGTGATCTCGCATCACGTCTCGGCGTTAGTCGAGCGACAATCGATGCCGCACGCCGCCGAATCACTTGGCGCCATGTGGAATGACCTCTCTTTAGGATACCAACGGTTCGAGTGGACTGCGCCTCATCCATAGCGATGATAAGTTGGTTGTCCGATTAGTTAAAATATCAACATAAACGGGAAATCCGTAAATGGCACGAATCATCGGTAAAGGACCTAGCACCACGACATGGGGCACCCGCTGGGATGACACCATCGACATCCGCGGCGCAGCCGGCGGGTATGGCCAGGGTGGCAATGACACTATCACCGGAGATGGCGCGGCCAACAAGCTGGTTGGTGGCGATGGCCACGACCACCTGGTCGGGAATGGTGGGAACGACGCTCTCTTCGGCGGAACGGGCAATGACTACCTGTCCGGCGGCTCCGGCAACGACATGCTCTATGGCGACGCCGGAAACGACCGCTTGTCCGGAGGCTCCGGCAATGACCGGGTGCGCGGTGGAGACGGCAACGACATCATCGAGCATACCGTCCGCACCAAGGGACTGCTGCCTGCCTCTTCTGACGACTATCAGGGCGGTTCCGGCACGGACACCCTGCTGATCAACGTCGTGGGGGAGACCGAGAATTACGGCCCGGCAAGGCCGGAAATCCGCATAGATGATCACGGGAACGGCGTGCTGGCCTACACGAACTATGAGATGGAGTCTGACTTCGTGCAGGCGGCATCGTTCAGCGGCATCGAGCGCTTCCAGTTGACCCAGGACAGCGCCCCGCTCGCTTACCGCGGGGGTGCGCTCAACGCCACCGTGCTGGGCGGGTCCGGCAGCGATCTGTTCCAAGGCGGATCGGGTGACGAAATGTTCGATGGCGGCGCCGGAGGCGACCTGGTGCAGGTCCTGTGGCGGCCGGGGATGACCCTTGGATACGACTACATCAGGAATTTCGACCCCACCCAGGACGCCATCGCCAAGAACTCCCGAGACGAGTACGACACCGGCCCGGATCCACTGGGCATCACCTCGGTCGAGAAGCACGGCCACACCTTCTTCACCTTCACGGACAAGACGACTGGCACCGTGGTCGGCATGCTGGAGGTGGACACGGTGGGCATCCCGCCGATCCCACCCGACGACTACATCGTTGGTTGACCCCTCACATAGGAGCATCACACCTTGACCAGCATCGTCCATCTCCGTCCGGAGATCCCGTCAGCAGTCGATGAGGCAGCCGCACGCTTAGCGCTGGCGGGCGCTTCTCCAGACCAGGCACGCTGGCTTCTAGAAGCCGAGCATCCATTCATGCGCTCGCTGGCCGGGGAGATCCTGGATCGGCTGACGGTGTACCAGACCGCCGCACCGTGGCACCTGTACCCCATCGAGGAGCACGGGCAGAAGCTGTCTTCTCTAGTGGTCGGCATGCACGAGGACGAGGCTGATGCGGTGATCGACCGATACCTTGAACCCATCGAAGCCGACCTGGTGGCGCGGGGCTTCTGCACAGAGGTGGCGAGGTCATGGTGCGAGGATCTCGCCGGAGAGACGATGATAAGCGCTCAGGTGCTCAGCTTCTCGGTGTAGATGCCAGCACTCAGCACCAGGCTGCCGGTGCGGATCTTGCCAAACCGGAGCGAGATCGGCAGGGTGATGTTGATCGGACCGCCCAGCAGGAATGAAGGGGTCACAGATGCGTCGGCAGCGGGATTGGATAAAAGCTTTGCCAATAGCTGCACTGCCGCTCGCTGCTATTGTGATCGTTGCGCTGCTTACCCTACTGGCTGTAACGGTTGGTTAGGAGAGGCCGCCATCGAGCGGCCGACCAACTCCTGAACGTTGGGCATCAAGCGGCTTCTCAGGGACCCGGCTGCACGGAGCGAAGCGCAGGAAGCTGGGTGGAAGCCGCTTGATGCCCACAAGCTGAATATCCTCCTGGCTCTCCCTGGTGATCTTCTTCAGATCACCGGGGAGATGCCCTCCCGGCGAGGGATCTTAATTCTTTACTTCCTTACACAAGGAAACACAGAAAGACGATGATGCGATAATCTGTATCGTCGTACTTCCATGAAATTACCTATGCGCCCATTCCTGAAGCAGGCGTCGGGCGACATCGGCGATTGAGGTGTCCTCCTCGGCCGCCCTGGCCTTCAACCGCTTATGCAGCGCTGGCTCGATGTCGATGGTGAGACGCTTTAGCTTCACCTTCTCGGCCGGTTCCTGCGCCTGGGGGGGCGGTGCGGGCTGCGTCTCGGCACCACCGGAGACGAACGCATCGGCCGCCACTGGATCGACCACGCTGAGCGGCTTGGGACGGGCGCCGAAGGTCACTTTCTTGTTCATGCTCCAAACTCCTGGATAGCGTCGAGCAGTGCGTCGATCTCCCGCGCCGCTGCACTGCCGGGGGCTGTTTCCATAACCGTTCTGCCACCCCCAGCGGACTCAGCGAAGGCCACGCGCTGCCCGATAGATACCGGCAGTACCGGGACATCCTCGAACTCGCGGAGGGCATCCGTCACGTCTCGCCCGATCGACGTATTCACGACCTTACGATTGATCGTAAAAGCGTATTTCAGTGCGGGTTTATAGATGGCGGCCTCCTTGACCAGGCTGACCACCTCGGCACTGGCCCACACGTCGTAGGGCGACGGCTGGACAGGGATCAGCACCAAGTCGGATGCCATGATCGCGGACCGGGCCAGATCGGTCACCCGCGGCGGCCCGTCGATCACGACCACGTCGAACTGCTGGGCCAGTCGCTCGATCTCCTTGTGGATCGTCGCTGCCGGCATGGCGACGGACGTGAACAGGCTGGGCAGCTCCGAAGCGTCGCGTGCTGCCGTCCAGTCGATCGCGCTGTGTTGAGGGTCCGCATCTATCAGGAGCACCTTCTGCCCCCGTCCTGCGAACCCTGCGGCTGTGTGGACCGCGAGGGTGGTTTTCCCCACGCCGCCCTTCTGGTTCAAGAATGCTATGCGCAACGTCGCCCCCTGTGAATGCGATTATGCAGATTATCGCATTTCTGTGTTGCTGTGAAGCCGTGTTTCATGTATCGTGAATCTGTAAGTACGGAAACACAGAAACAAGGGGTCTATGTCATGGCTGAAGTCGTTGCTTTTCCGGAACCCAACGCAGTCGCTTCGAACGAATTCGACGGTCTTGCAGACTGCTGGGATGGCGTCGAGTCCTCCGCATGCCAGATCAGGAAGATCATTTCTGACGCGGGAAGCCCTGACAAACTGACCGATGAGCAAAAGTTCAAGCTGCAGCTTGAACTGGAATACATGCTGCATTTCGTTAGAGAGGACGCATTCAGTGGAATGCTTCTATCTGAGAACGAATACAAGCGGCGATATAACGCTTACATTTACCCGAAAGAAGCTTGATCACGTCGCCCCGTGTCTTATGACGCGGGGCTTTCTCATGAGGTCTGGATGTACATCGTCGCGATTGGGAGCCTAGATGCCCCCCTTCACGTCACCCTGTCGGAGAACCCGCAAGCAGACCTGGAGGCGCGGCAACGGCACCGGGCCGACCATGTGAGGCTCTTCCACCAGGCGAAGGTCCGGCCGGAAGCGGCGACCACGACTCTCGAATATGCCCATGTGCTCCTCCAGGACTGGGCGGTGAAGCGCCGGGAGGGCTGGTACGACATAGCGCCCGAGGATGCAGCTTACCTGCTCGACAGGGCCGTCATGGCGTGCCTACCGTCACCGCCTATGTCCGAGCTTCACCAAGACGCTATGCGCCGCAAGCGGGCGGCGAAAACCGCGAAGGAGGCAGTATGACCGACGAGTTTGGACCGATCCCGCCAGGTCACATCCGGATCTCACTTCGGATGGGAGATGAGTATTTTACATCTCAGTTTGAAGTTAAGGACATTGAGAAGCGGTTAGCCGCGCTGGAGCATGAATTCCGCAAAAATGCGAGGTTGGCAAAGAACCGTCGCACTAATGATGGCTATGCAGCTGCTCGAACCATTGCCTATGAGGCAGCCAAGACCCGAAATACCGGTGTTGTTTGTACCGCCCTTTTATGGATGTTCCTCTACCGTACAAATCCTTCTCAATCGAAGGCATCACATGATGGCCTGAAGAAATCTGTGAAGGACTATGGGGCTGCTTGGATTGTCAGCAAGGCGGATGCTGAATTCGAAAATTGGAGCTTTACGCTGCAGTACCCCGGTCTTCCAATCGGTCAATCTCCAAACTGAGGATATCCAATGAAGGCGAAGGGGATCGAGAACCAGGTCATCGACGTGACGGTCCAGCTTGGCTACGAGCGATGGTCGACACGGCTGACGAAGATGGATCTGTTGCGCGCCATCGAGGACTTCGAGCATGGGCCGAAGCCGCGGCGCAGGAAGGACCGGCTTCGTCCGTTCTCACATGAGGGAGTGGTACTGGCGTCCTTCAGGCTGCTGCTCGCCACTGCGACCGACGATGCGCGGGGTATCTGCGTCGCGGCAGCATGGATGGCCTTCCGGCGTCCGGGCGAACTTCATTACGACTACCCGATAACGCGCCTGCTGGGGAACCTGCTGTCAGAAGACGGTGCCGCCAGGCTGGTGATCGTGGCGGACGAATGCGCGACCCTGCAGAGCTTCTCCTTCCAAGCCGCGCCACAGGGCACGCTGGATGCCGAACTGGACCTGACACCGCGAACGACGATCGCCCACAGCACCGTGCATTAGGCGCCTTCGCCGTTCTCTATCTTGGCCATGGCGTCCAGGGCCTCTCGGATCATTCGCGCCTGTTCATAGGGGTCTTTGCCGGCTTGCTGCTGGGCGACGATCATATCTGACCGCGTCCTTTCCAACAGGGCGATGCGGCCGATCAGCCAGTTCATGCGGCCTGACGTGTCGGGACGCTTGGCTATCGTCGTCTCGGTGTCCCCGCCCGCTCCGGATGTCCTCCGCACCTCGGCAAGCTCCAGGTCGGCGGTGCCGGCATCCAGCGCCACGCACCGGGCCAGGTAGACCCGCAGCAGCCGCAGTTCATCATCGACGGCGCCAAGGCTGATGTCGTCCCACTGGGCTTGTTCGTCGGCGGTCAGGTGCCTGCTGTAGAGCCCATGGGTGCGGTTTCCTCGGGTTCCCTTGGGTGTCTTGCCCCCATGCATCATGCACCTCGTCTTTCCGGCCATAGGCAATTTGCGGCAAGGCTCTCCCTGCCGGTTTCGTGCTCCACAGAGGCGCTTGGGTGGGGTCTCCATGGGGGTTTTCTCAAATCACGGGCTTGAAGGCGGCTTGCCAGTCGGCCGCTGGCATCTCCGCCGGGATCTCGACCACGAACCGCACCTGGTCGGCCTCGGGGGCGGGCTTGCTCATGCCGAGCACCTGTTCCGCCAGGTAGATCTGCGCTTGGACACTTCCCTTCTTCGCGCTGATCACCAGCCATTCCAGGGTCTTCGCCTGCAGGCTGGCGCGGCCGCGGCGCCATGCGGCCATGACGGCGGGATCGTCCTTCATGCTGGCGCTGAGCGTATCGCGGGGCACGCCGAGGAAGTCGGCAACGGCATCCGCCGGCAGCCCGCGGGCGGCGAGGCGCTCGACCTGGGCGGCGTCGATCATCACGGTCTCCATCAGTCCACCCACGGCAGCGGTGTGCCGTCCCCGTCTCCGTGCTCGGCCTGGGCGGCGATCAGCTCGGCGCGGACCTTCTCCAGGCTGGCGATCCTCCCCAACAGCATGTTGATCCTCAGCGCGGTATCCGGCCGGCGTGTGATCACGTCGGTTGCCTTGGCTTCTCCCTGCGATGACTGCCGTATCTCGCTGAGCACCATCCCGGCCTTGTTGGTCAATGATGCCGGCGCGTTGCTGATGGCGTTGTCTAGTTCGAATGCCCGCGCCAGCCACACCTTGCACATTCTGATTTCCGCATCGACGTCGCCCAGCGGGACCGTGTCCCAGGCAGCGGCCTCGGTCTCAGTCAGAGCGTTGCTGTAAAGGCCATGCCGCAAGTTGCCGCTGTGTCTCCCCTTGGGCGTCTTTCCCCCATGCGCAGCGCAGCGGGTCCGCCCCTTCATGGGGGATTTTCCGCAGGGGTGTCCCTGGCGGTTGCGAGCGCCGCAGATGCGCCTTGATGGTTGATCGGATACGTCATCCATGGGGTTATTCGTAAAAACGCCTTCGAATAGCAAAATCGGTGTGTTGAATATGGACTCATCAGCGGTTGCGCGCGATAGATTTTTACTCGAACGGTATATATCGCCCGAGACCCGCAGCTATGTTGCTGAATAGGCATTTTTCGGATGCACAGTCGCGTGTGCATGAATGGCAAGAGCCCGCTCATCTCTCCAGGGGGAGCGGGTAGGAACTGGACATTGATCGCCTCCCCCGCTCGCATACCCTCCGCGAGCGGGGTTTTCTCATCACCCTTCGAGTATGGCCGCATAAGACCAAGCGGTATGCTGGTCATGCTGATACTATGACTGTGCCCTCGCAAGGCACTTGACCATCGTTCAGTCCAGCCATGCAGAGCCCCGCTCGTTTTCCCTGGCGAGCGGGGCTTTCATATTAGGTGCTGACTCGTCGGTGCGGTAAAATAGGCGAAGGAGGTTCAGATGCAGTTTGTCGCTCTCATCGCCATCACCGCCATTGCCCTTTCGCCGATCGCGCACGCCATGGGCATGGTCTCCGACCTGGTCGCTTCCGTGGGCTTCTACGGCGGGCTGGCTGCCCTTGCATTCGGCCTGGGCACGCTGCTGGACGACTGGATCTCCCGGCTGGAGCAGCAGGCCGGGCGCTGATACCCGGCCATCGGTTAAACGAATGCGTAGGACTCAGGGGCTGTGCGGATGGTCTTCCTGCGCGGTCCCTGACGGCGTGGCGGACCGCTCTGGTCGTCCGGATCTGGCTGAATGGCTTCATCGCCGAGCTGGTAACGAAAAGCAGCCAGCAACACGGATGTGAAGTTCGACCTGGTCGCGTCGGCGACCGCATCGAGTTCCTTGCTAATTTCCGGCTCCAGCCAGACGGTCCTGGGTTTCCCGCTATCCGGTGATGCAGGGAAGGGAGGGAACGTTTCCCCCCGCTTCCGTGCCTCGAAGAACTTGGTGAGCACTTCCTCGCAAGCACGTCCGGGATTCCTGCCGAGGGTCTCCCAAAGTCGATCCGGGAGTTTTCCAAAACGTCGGCTGACCCGATCATCGCGCTGCGGCATAAAGCTAGACCTTCCCATGTCATTCTCCGAAGCACGACAGGGGAAGATGCTGAGACAACATCACGGATATTTCCCGCGGCGACACTTCGATCGTAGGGGCTATATCTAGCTGTTTTTTCACAAAATCGTCTAGTGGGGACCTCGCATTTTCTGCCACAGTTCCGCCAATAACGATCGCCGTGCCGTTGCTGCCTCGCCCGGAGAGCGCTGCCGTCCCCAGGTCGATGGCCGATGACGCGACGATGAAGCCGAACTTTCTCCACCAATGATTGTTAACTGTGCCCCGTATTCCGGGGGTGCCATCGGACTCGGCGCCGACGACGCGGGTCAGGGTGATGGTGTCGTTCCTGGGCTGGGGGCGTGTTAACGCTGTCCAGACGGTGGTCACGCGCACTTGGCCTTCCTTCACCTCGCCGATCGTCTCTCCGAAGAGCCTGGAGCCGTGGGGAATGGCAACGCACCGCTTGTCGGCCGTGTAAACGTCGTTCAGGACGAGCGCGGTCACGTAGCCGGGTGCATCGGTCGTGATCGGCTGTTCGGTGTGGGCGCGGAGCGGTGTGCCGGCGTTAACTTGGTCGGGAAACGGAGCGGTGAGGCGGGCCGAGCTGTAAATGTCGCCGCGGCCATCACCAGCCGGGCTCCCTTGAGACTGTTGTGCCTGCTGCCCTCTCTGTGCCGGGTTGCTGACGGTGATCATGGTCGGAGAGGCTTCACGTGCTTCCTCACGCCACGACTTCTTCGGTGTCCCTCCTTGGACGATCACCGGTTGAGGACGCGGGGCTGGTGTCGGTGCCGGTTGGGGAGGAGGGGGCGCTTCGACCTGTTGAGGCAGCGGAGCAGGAGGAGGCGGGCGCTTGATCTGGGTGTAGTCGGTCGGCAGGCCGGGCAGGGGGCGAGCGGCCGCAAGCATCTGAGCGCCATCATCCCGCGCGCTGCTGGCAGGCTCCGATGGCCCGGACGTCAGCCACAGGATCAGCAGGAACACCGCAACGGCGACGCCCATGGCCAGGACCGCAAGAGGCCAGAACCGGTACTTGGAGATGCCGGGGCGCGGATCATCGATCCATTCCGGAGGTGCGATAGCCATGTGTCAGCCCTCCCGCTCGACGAGGACGGACTTGCCGCCGATCCGCAGTTCCATCTTCTTCTGCACGCCGTCCATGACGTAGTAGGAGCCGATGACGGTGGGGTTGCCCTGCCGGCGATTGCCGTCGTCATCGAGAATGAAGACCACAGGCCCTCCGTTGGCGCCGATCGTCGGCGGGAACTTGATGCAGGTTCGCTTGCCATCGGTACTGACGTCGCCCTGCCGCAGACCCCATTCGGCGAGATCTCCGGAAAGCCGGTAACGGTCATCGGAGCCGGCGCCGCAGACGGCGAAGTCGGTCGACACCTTGCGCTGTCCCACGGGTGCGACCTGGGTAACGGTCGGGCCGGGATGCATCCACCTCAGCGCGACGTGCTTAGTGTTCTTGTTGGCGATGATGCGGACCCGATACGGGCCGCGATCGGTGCTGAAAGTACATTGCATTCTCGCGCCGGCACGACGGGCCTTCACATGCACCTGATAGGTGGGGTTCGTGTCCGGGCCGTAGGTGCTAGGGGTCAGGTTGAAGACCACGCCGCCATCCGGGCAGGACATGGACTTCAGCACCTCGCCCTCGGCGAACTCAATGTCACTCTGATCTCCCTCGGCAACGTAGAACGTGTACCAGAAGTCCCGGTAGTAGGGGGGCTGGTAGACAGCCCCCGCGAAGTCGTTGGGATCAGGCACCACGAGGCCAGCCTCGTTCGCTCGCACCGTGGCCTGGATCGGGTTTGCCTTCTTGGTCGACGCCTTGGAATCAGCCGGCAACTCGAACGGCGTGGGCACGGCGACGGGGATGTTCTGGTAGACCGTGGGACCGGCAACCGTGACCAGCTCCGGGGCAGGGGGCTCCTGTCCCATGGCGCAGGCACTCAGCGCCAGCATGGTGGAGCCCAACAAAGCCATCTTGACGCGCATCATGTCTCCTAAGTTCCTGAGTTCTCTTTAGTTGTCATTATATGACAGTCATGGAGTAAAAAAAATGATCACGATCCCGGAGCCGGGGACCAGTCGAACCCGCAGACATAGACGCCGTAGGGGTTTTGTGCGGCAACGATGCCGTTGGCGGGAGTGTAGTAGCGCAGCTCGATATCGGCCGTTCCGGGCGCCTGAGCGATGGCTGTGCTGTTCTGGTAAACGGTCTCGGTCCAATCGACACGGTAGCTGTTGGACTCACCGCCGCGGGGCGTGACGTTGGTGACATGGATGCGCCGGGTGATGCCACGGTCGATCATCTGTGCCGGCGGGTCGCTCTCCTGGTGCTTCGAGATACGCTGCTGGACGCTGGAGCACATGTGCTGCTGCGCCTTGTAGAAGTCGCGGTTATAGGCCACAGGATCGAGGGGCACGGCGCGGACCCAGTCGATCCACTGGGCAACGAAATGCTGCTCGATGGCGGTGTCGGTCTGGAGTTCACCGTTGGCCACAGAGGCGGACAGGATCTCACCGTCTCGGGTTCGCTCGACCACCACGAACTGAAGGCTGTCGAGCTTCGCGATAGCCCGGTTATCGAAGAACTGGACGACGTTGAGGCCGGTCATCACGACCAGGCAGCCGCCCAGCACCCAGGCCGCCTTCGTCGCGCCGGCACCTTCGCCCTCGGCAGCCCACCGGGCGGCACGGTAGTCGGAGGATGGCTCCGTACCGATCGGATCAAGCCACCGGTCCTTACTGGTCATGCGTCGGAAGAGTCTCATCTGGTTTCCCCTATCTCATTGATTCACTGTTAGATTTTACCACGTCCACGCCGAGAAGCAGCGCTGCGTTTCGCCGCCCATTGAGGGGGTTGGCTGGGGTTCTGGACAGCCTTGGACGTCGACGGAGTGGGTGCCTGCAGCCGATACCGATTGGTCATGGAAGAGATCGTCCGGGCAGTCGCGCCGCCGACCCCACCTCCGAACCCGACTTCCCGGCTGTGCTGCCTCACCGAATTCATGAGCGTCCTGGCGGTGTTGTTGAGCGAGTGGGACGCCTGCTGCAGGGTATTCGCACCCTCGCGCAGCGAAAGCATCGGCGTGCCGGCGATGTGTTCGCGGGCCAGGTGCATACCGTGACGCATGAGGGTTGCCAGCACGCCCACGCCGATCGCGAAGGGAAGCACCTCGTTGGCCGTGGGGCGCTCGGGAAACTCGATGCCGGACATGAACCGGAACGACAGTCCGATGATGAGCGAGACCACCCAGAACTGGACGCCGTACTGGATGACCCGAACCACGCCCGGTGCCGCCGCGAACCTGGTCGAACTCAGCAGGACGAACGGCAGCAGGCAAAGCGCGAGGAGGCTGCTGATCTTGTAAAAAATCATGGTGACGACGAGCACGGCGACCATCTGGACGATTGCCCACAGAAAGACGCCGATGCTGATCAGCATGATGAGCCCGGCAATGCTGTCGTCCGACGATCCAAGAAAGATCCTGTAGAAGCTGATGCCCGACTCATACAGGCTACCGGCGATGCGGAACCCCTCGGTCAGGACGACGCTGGGCGCTAGGTAGGAGGCGGTCAGACCCGTCGCCTCGTAAGCTTGACGGGACATCCAGCCCACCCAGGTGTCGGCCGCGCTGTTCCAGTTCTCCGATACGACCAAGAGCACCATGAGGAAGACGTAGAATTTGAAGAACTCCGCCACAGGCTGCAGGCTTCGGAGCCACATCAGCTTCGCGACAGCCAGGACGAACGCCACGAGAGCCAGGGCAACGTAGAAAATCTCGAAGTTTGCCGGCAGGATGCCGAACAGGCTGTTGATGATCTCGACGAAGTGGCTAGCCAACTGGTCGATCAGCTCAGGACTGAGTGTAGTCGGGTCGATAGGGTTCATTTCTCGTAGCCCTCGAACAGCTTGATCGGACGCTTTCCGCACTCCGGGCACTTCCCGAAGTCCTTCATGAATTCCCTGGCCTGGGGATCTTTCTCAGGCTCTGCCGGACCGCACGCGGCCAGCATGGGGTTCTAAGCCCAAACCCTCGAAATTTTTGGAAGCTTTGCCGATCAATGGGTTAGCCTAACCTGACGTTCGCCAGCAGGGCTTCCGGGTCGATCGCGTGCTTGCCGCCGCGAAACGTGTAGTGCCCGAGCAAGTGGATATGCTGCCAAGCCACCGGGGAGATTTTCTGCAGCAGTGCGAGTGCTTTGCGGTCGTCCTCCCGGCGGTACCGCTCCAGCAGCGTCGAGAGCAGGACCGAGTTGTAGGCGATGATGACGTTGGCGACCAGCCGGCCGCACTGGTTGCTGATCGCGATCGCGAGGTCGGTCCGCCCGATCAGTTGCTTGCCGCCGCTGACCTGGGTGAGCACCGCGCGCAGCTGGTGGTAGGCCTCAATGCGGTTCTGGGAGCGGTGGACGTCACGCTGCAGCTGTGGGTCGCGGAGGTAATCGAGCGTGTAAAGGCTGCGGATCAGCTTGTCGTACTCGAAGACCGCCTTGCGGGTCCGGTCGTGAGGGGACAGGGCACACAGTTTCCGCACCAGGATGGCCTGGCTCATCTCTTTGAGCCCGAGCGTGGCGACGATCCGGTCGATGCTGGCTTTCTCCGCGACGATCAACGCGCGGTCGATCCGGCCGGCTGGCTGAACCAGACAGTCCTGGTAGTCCTCGATCGGGTTGCCGCAGTACAGGTGCTTGAGCTGTGCTTGCCGGCGGGTGAACCGCGGCGCCAGCTTCAGCCCGAACCAGTGGAGGATGGCGAAGTTGGCGCGGTTGATGCTGTGCATGTCGCCGGTGATGGTAGTCGGTGCGATGTCCGAGGTGTTGTGGTAGCAGATGTCGAAGACGTAGTGGCTTTCATGCTCGTGAGCGCCGATCAGCTCCGTTTCCAGCGGCACGTGGTTGGCCAGCAGCGTGTAGGCGACGACGCCCCTGCCGGTGCCGAAGTACTTGCGCGAATGCCGCGCTTTGGCTGTCGGCACGGCGACCGAGAACTTCTGGCCGTCGACGCTGCCGTACAGGACTGCCGGATCGAACGAGTAGAAGGGGAAGATGCCGAGGCCGGCGATGAAGTTGCTGACCCGGTCATTGGCTGCTTTCAGGGTCGACAGGCGCAGGTGCTGCTGATGGGTCGCCTCCAGGACGTGGTACGGGATGTCGCTGGTCTCGGCCATGCCCAGGTTGCCGTGGTTCATGGCCTGACCAAGGATCACGGCCGTCAGGCTGTCGTCGTCGGTAATCCTCTTCGCATAGCGGGGCTGCAGTGGGGTCAGCGCCGACAGAAAGCGGCAGCGCTCGTCCACGAAGCGGAAGATATCGGCGATACCGCGCGCCGGCAGCCGGGCATAGAAGGCGGCCTGCAGCGCTTCCTCCTTGTCGACCTTGGGAGTGCGCCACGACAGGGTCTTGCGCCCGGGGTCGTACTCGAGGTGCTTGAGCTTGCCTTGGCGCAGGTCGCGGTCGAAGATCAACCAAAGTCGATGCAGGTCGGCGCACAAGCCGTCGAGCGTCGCGTCCACGGGTTGGCGCAACCAGGGACTGTCGAGATCCCGGAGCGCCTCCGCCGCCCGGTCCGACGCGACCAGCTCGTCACCGAAGCGGCGATGCCGGACGCTGTCGTCCAGGTGGAGTTCGCCGGTGGCGAGGCGCTTGCGGAGCTGCCGGTAGATCCAGAACTCGTAACGGTACCCGCGCAGGCCGGTCGCCTTGCCATCGTCATCGACGTCGAGCAAATGCGGACGCAGCCGGTCGGGGATGGTGTTTTCCGGGAGCTCGCCGAAGGGCCTTTGGGCGAGGCGCTGTTGACGGGAAAACACGCCCTTCATCCAACGCAAGGCGGCGAGCCACGGATTGTCCGCCGTGGTGGCCGAGACCTCGAGCGCCATGGCGAGCGGGCGCAGATGCTTCCTGCAGCGCGCCGCCGTGCGGTCCACCGCCTGCCAGCGCAGTTCAAGCTGGCTGACCGGCTTTTCGCACAGCCTCTGGCCGGCGCCGAGCATCGCTTCTCTCGGCAGGATCGTGAAGGCCCGGTGGCGGACGGCCCCGAACGGCGTGGCGTCGTCGACCGTGTCGTCGACATAGAGCAGGAGTACGCGGCCAATCCGGGATCCCTCCTGCTGCCGGCCGGCTTGTGCCTGGACGAAGGCGGCCTCCGATTCCTCCTTGGTCTGCCCTTCCATCTGCCCCATGTGGAAACCGAAGGCCTCGACCAGGTTGTCGGTAAGTTGGCGGAAGCGCTGCCAAGCATAGCACAGCAGGTACAGGTGGGTCTGGCCGGGCTTCAGCCGGCGCAGGTCGTAGACCGTGTAGTAATGGGCGAGGCTCGCGTAATAGGCGACGTTCTGCTGCGAGATGTCGAGCTTGGGCAACAGAGTCTTCGCGACCCGGTGCAAGGGCGCCAGGGTGGTGCGCTTTTGGCGCTCCATCGCCATCATGCGGTAGCCGAAGTGCTTGGCGTCCTGCTTGAGCGCCGCCAGTTCCGAGAGGGTGTCCTCGCGCACGAGGAGGCCCTGCAGGGCGGCGCGCGCCTCCTCGTCCAGCCCGTCCTCGACAAGGTGTTCCAGGCGTCGGCGTTCCGCCGTGAGCACCTCGCTGATGATGCCCTGCAGCGTGGTATAACCTGGGCGCACGATGCGCCGGGTGGCCAGGAAGGCCAGCAGTTCCGTCAGGATGAAGGTCGCGGCCACGTCCCGCTTCGCCAGAAGGCCGGCCCTGCCGACGACCGCCGCCCGGTCCGTGTCCGCCCAGAGCCGATAGCCAAACAACCCGGCGATTTCCCGGCGTTGGGCGTAATGCTCGTTGGCGCGGATCGGCTGCGGCGTCAGCGCGCTTCCCGGAAAGTAGCGTTCCATCAGGAAGGCGATGTCGCTGGACGGGACGTCGGGCCAGGAGAAGCCGAAGAAGGCCTGCTTGGCCTTGAAATACCCGATCTGCAGCAGGCACCAGACCTGTTCCGCCAGCCCCTTGCGCTGGTCGACCAGAGCGCGTTCAGCGGCGCTCAGGGCGAAGAACTCGGCTCGCTGGAAGTCGTCGAAGTCGGGCAGGCCGTACAGAGCGAGCCTCTCGGCCTCGGAAAGGACGGTCAGCCGCTTGCTGCCGTCGGCGCGCATCGGTCGGTCGGGCACGCGGTTGTTTCCATCGGATGGACTGGGCTGGGACTTTCCCTATAAAGTGTCTTTTCGGGAAAGTAACCTGTTTCGGACCCAGGTAGGGCTTGGTCCGGAAGGCGCCGGCAACCACCGCGCCACTGATCGTTTTCGGGAAAGTCTGTTTACCGTGCGACCGCCGCCGAAACAACCCAATGCCGAGCGCCGCAGCCGGGAGCACTTGACTCCGACCGAGATCGACCGACTGATCACAGCCGCCCAACGGCTCGGACGTCATGGCCACCGCGATGCGACGATGATTCTGATCGCCTATCGCCATGGGCTGCGCGTCTCGGAACTGGTCGGCCTGCGGCGCGAGCAGGTAGACCTGAGCCTGGGGCTGCTGCATGTGCGCCGTCGTAAGAACGGGCTGCCAAGCACCCATCCCCTACGCGGTCCGGAAATCCGAGCCTTGCGCCGGCTGTTCCGCAATCATCCGGACACGCCCTACGTCTTCGTCTCCGAGCGCAAGGCACCGATGACCGAGGCCACCTTCCGTAAGCTGGTCGCCCGCGCCGGCGAAGCGGCCGGGCTGGGCATGCCGATCCATCCGCACATGCTGCGGCACTCGACCGGCTTCAAGCTGGCCAACGACGGCCAGGACACCCGCGCCATCCAGCATTACCTGGGCCACCGGAACATCCAGCACACCGTCGTCTACACCCACTTGGCGGCCGATCGCTTCAACGGCTTCTGGGACGACTGAAAAACAGCCGAGACAATCAAGCCAGGAAGCCCAACCCATTGAATTTAGAGGATTTCAAAAATTTCGAGGGTTTGGGCTTGGAACCCCAGCATGAGACAAGCGATCAGCAGCACGTGCCTCATGGGACACCCGTTCCGAAAGGATCAGCGGCAATCCCCCGACGTCCCACGGTGCCGCCGTTGCCGAAGATGGCGATCGGCCGTTGTCCGCATTCTGGGCAATCGCCGAAGCCGGCCATGAAGTCCTGGCTGTCCCGCTTGGCAGCCGCCATCTCCGCCTCGCGCCTGTAGTTCTCCTCTTTCAGTGCCCGGTGATGCGCCGTGGTCGCCGTGATCAGGTTATCCAGCGATCCCGCTACCTCGTTCAGCAGGCCGTTGGTGGCCTGGATCTCGCCGCGGATGCCGCCCGACGCGCGGCCGGCCTGCACCAGCCCCGCCGAGCGCCGCAGCGTGCGCTGCTGGTCGACTAGCACGGCGTTCTCGATGCGCACGCTCTCGTCCAGCGCGTCGCGGGTGCGGCGGTCCCACGCATCTCTCGCCGCCGCCATCTCCTGATACGTGGTGCCCTCGGGGAACCGCTCGGGATAGACCTCCTGGTAGTCGCGGTTGATCGTGCCGGGGTTGCCGGTGAGATGGCCGCTGGTCAGGATCGAGCGCAGGCGCTGGTTGGTCGAGAGCACGTCTGCGTGGGTAGTCATGTTCATGCCCCGCAGCATCTGCGTCTGTGCCTTCAACTGCTCGCCCTGAAGCGCCGTCTGCTCGGTGTCGCACAGGGTCTGCGCCAGAAGCTGGAACTGCTGTGCCACCTGAAGACCCGCCGTGGCGCGACCGGTAACGGAACTGATCACGCCGAACGCCGCCGCCCCCGCGCTGGCGCCGTTGGCGATGGTGGCATCGCACCCGCCGCTGAACCCGCCGCCGGCGCCCATGTAGTCGGTTCCCAGGAAACCGCCCTCGGCACCGCCTCCAGCGTATTCCTCCTCGCCGCCATAGTCGCCGTCGCCGCCGCCGCCCGCCCCCACCTCATCGTCGGCGCCGGCGGCAAGACCGCTGTTGCCGGTGCCCTTGTCGCATTGCCGGCCGTCTATGTCGTTGTCGGTCAGCCGGTTGCCGCTGGTCTTCTGGCCGAACTTGACGGCACACCCCTTGCCGCCCTCGACCACGTTGCCCTCGATAGTGTTGTCGAACGCCGTCTTGCCCGTGGTGTTGGCCGCCGCCGACCGGCCGCTGGAGCCGGCCGCCATGTCGATGCCGTTCACCTCGCAGTTCTGGAAGCGGTTGTTCACCACGCGGTTGTTGTTGCTGCCGTTCTTGATCATTGCGCAGGCCCACCCGTTTGTCCGCTGGACGGTGTTGCCTTCCATCAGCGAATTGCTGACTCTGACCCAGTCGACCCCGCCGTCCCCGTTAGGGTTTCCTGCCGATCCCGCAGCCCCCCCGCCGCCGGCCATTTCCACCACGTTGTTGCGCATGGTGATGCCGTCTGCGTGAAAGAACTTGAAGCCGTCCAGCCGGGCATAGGCCGTGGTGTTGCCCTCGAACACGATGTTCTTGGCAAGCGGGGCGGAGGCGTCGCCCCCGATCTTCACGCCGTCGCCGTTGCGGCTGGTCAGCCGAAAACCGCGAACCGCGATGTCGCTCTGCGAATAGGCCGCGATTGCCGGCTGGTTGTTGCCGGTAGCCACCACGTGGGCGCCGCCCTTGTTGCGAGCGCGCACGCTGATGCCGTTCGTCCTGATCTCGAAGGCCCCGTAGGTCCCGTCATCGACCACCACCTCATCGCCGGCTTGGGCACGATTGACGGCATCCTGAATTGACTGCCCTGGCCTGACCTCGATCGTAGCCGCCAGGACCGGCGTGCTCAGTACTGTCCCAGCCAGCAGAAACGCGATGAAACGCATGTGGGTCTCCTATTCGGCGGCAAGGAAGAGGGAAGGGGCATCGGTTTCGTCGGCGACCAAATCCGCGGCCCACTGCATCTTCGCCTCGGCGAACCATCTCTCCGCGAAAGACATGCTGGACGGAGCGGCGACCAGGCGGTCACAGCGAGCGAGGGCATCCGGTGAGGACGAGCCGCAGAGCTGGAGCCCGATGGGACCCAGACCAAGTTCGAAGACTCGCTTCCCCGAGCTGCTGGAGTAGTAGTAGTCCCGCTTCGGGACCATGTTGGCGATCTGCTCGCACTCGGCGACGTTGGCCCCCAATGCGGCATAACTGGCCTGGGTTTCGGGCTCCATGGCTTTTTCGTTGGCCAGCAGGATGCGGGTGGGACAGCTCTCGTTGAGCGCAGCCGACAGGGGACCAGTCAGCGCATCCTTCAGGAACTGGGTCGCGAACACGACGACGACATTCAATTTCCGAAGCAGGCGGAGCCAGCTATTCAGCCGGCTGGTGAATGCGCTGTCGCCCAAGAAGCGCCACGCCTCGTCGACCAGCAAGATCACCGGACGTGGACCGGGAAAAACGACCCGCTCCATGTAATAGAACAAGTACTCCAGGACGGCTGCGGAAACCTGTTTATTGCCGAGCAGTGCCGTCATCTCGAATGTCACGCAGTCGGAGTCTCCGAGCCGTTCGGCATTGTCGTCGAGCAGGGTGCCGTAATCCCCATCGACGCAGTAAAAGTTGATGGCCGGCTTCAGTTCGGACGGCAGGGCCACCGACAGGTCGGTCAGCGTGCGCTCATAGAGCGGGTTCTTTGCTACATCAGCCAGAGCGGTCGAGACTGCAGCTTTGACGTCAGCCGTGATCGTGACGTTCTGTTCCTTCAGGCGGTTCAGAACCCACTCCAGCGCCCACGCACGCCAGTTCGGGTCATCGATCCTGGCAAGCGGTTGGAAGCCAATCCCTCCGGCTTCTCCGACGCGATAGACGATGCCGCCCATCAGCCTGGTGCAGACCTCCGCGGACCGGCCGATGTCGATCGAGATCACCTTGGCGCCTGCATAGCGCCGATATTGGGATCGGATCGCGTTCAGCAGGGTCGACTTACCGGCACCAGGCGGGCCGAGGACGAGGGTATGGCCCAGGTCGCCATGGTGAAGGTTGAGCCGGAACGGCGTCGTGTTCCCGCCGCTGACGTGCATCAGCGCCGGGGCGTCAAGGTGGGCATTCCACTTGTGACCAGCCCACACAGCCGCCCACGGGATCAGGTGCGCGAGATTGACGCTGGTCCGGATCGGCTGCCGGAGATCAGCATAGATATGACCCGGCAACGTCCCCAACCACGTATCCAACGCCGCAAGCTTGTGCCGCTTGGCGACCATGGAACGCCGCTGGATCACACCGATGACGGCTTGGACCTTCTTGTTCACCTGGGCGAGGGACGGGTCCCAGACCGTGACGGTGGCAGTCAGTTTGCCCATGGCCAACGCCTCGTCCTTGGCCGCGTGTAGAGCGTCCTCGGCGTCGTCGGTCATGGCATCGGAGGTGATGCTCCGATCGCCGGCACCGTCCAGATGCATGAACTTCGCAATGGCATCCTTGAACGGCCGCGCGAACATTCCCCAGTCCGACGCTCGATCCTGGATGACCTCCAGCCCCTTGCCGTGGTCGTAGGGCATCCAACGGACCGTCCAGCGATATTCGCAGCCGACGTCGTTCAGGGCATCCAGGATCGCCGGCATCGTCTCAGGGATGCTGCTGATCGTTACCGTTCGGAGATGGCAGTCCCCGATCATCGGATCGTTCCCGCCGATGATACTGCAATCGGCAATGTCGTGGTCGATCCGAGCCTTCCCATTGCTCGGCGTGACGGGGTGACGGTGGGTACTCACCGTGTTGTGAAGGAATTCCAGCATGCCGGCGTCGTCCAGCCATTCGCACTCCTGGACCATGTCGGCCAGCAGTTCCTTGATATCCTCCGTCGTCCGGAGGAAGTCGCCCAGCATGCCGCGGTAATCGACGCCCGGCTGCTTGTGGGCGTTCTTGACCAGCATCCGTTCGGCGCGCTGGATGGTCGGCGCCGGGACTTTGTAGACGAAGCTGATGAATTGCCGGTTCTCGAAGTGCTCCCCGACCTCCTTGAACCGCTCCCGGCGCTCTTCATCGAACATCCAGGAAACAGGATCTGGCCACAGAGCGCGGCGTTCGTCGTCGGTGAGATCGTCGCCCGGATAATCGGTGGCATGGACCCGCTGCGCCTCGATGTGGAGGCTATACTCACCACGAAGGCGACGTAACGCGTCATTCAGCCGGACGGTCTGCGCGATCAGCGACGTCTCATCCAGGCAGGCCACATCCGGACCCCGGAATGACAGTGTCCGCATGAAGCCCTCATACTTGAGAGCGACCACACCGGGTGCGATGAAGTAGGACCAAGGCAACCGCTCGTGTATCGAGCGGCGCCGGCCTCCCAT
>NZ_CP067424.1 GCF_016653635.2 Skermanella sp. TT6 | reverse complement strand
CTTTTCCCCTCTCCATCGGTGAAGCCTGCGCCCTGGCGAACGACATCGAACTTGAGATGGCAACCGATGACCAGCTCATCGCCGCCGGTATCATCGCCGCGCATTGCCCCTTCGGCCTACATCGCCATGTTGACCGCCCTCGGCCTGTCCATGGACGAAGCCCGGCCGGATTGGCGGGCCGAGGTCAAGGACCGGCTCCGCGCCTTCCGCCGAGCCGTAGCAACCGCCCTTGTTGCCGCGGAGTGATGGGCATGGTCAGCAACAATCACCCTCTCCTGAACCTCGGCGGCAAAGCCCAACTCGGCAACTATGCCGCCCTCCCCGGCACCGGCCCGTCCGGATCAACTTGCCGCCATTGCCAGCACGTCGTCACCGCCGGCAAGGCGTCCACCTGCGGCAGTCGGTCTGCTCACCGTTGGGCCTGGATGCTTCACAATTGCTGCGATCCGGATCAGCTTTTCATGCTCCACCAATGCGACAACCGCCGCTGCGGCAACCCGCGCCATCTGCGGACCGGAACCCAGCGCGCGAACCTCCTAGATGCCTGGAGCAAAAACCGGCCTATCGTGGCCGCGCCCGGCGAGGACCATCCGAACGCCAAGTTGACCGTCGAGGCTGTCCGCGAGATCCGGGGCACCGCAAGCTGCACGGCCCAGCTTGCGGAGAAGTTCGGCGTGACGATGGGGCCCATTCAGAACGCGCGTCGAGGCGATACATGGCGACACGTCGAGTAGTAGTGCGCTGCACAATCGGCTCTTTCGATACATGATCCACACGCCTATGGGTCATGTATCGGCCGATGCGTTAAGTTGCCGAAGCAAGTAATTTCAGCGGAACGACTATCATGGCGACGAAAACCGGCACGGCTCGGAACGATACTCTATGGGGCACGTCATCCGCCGACCTCATGACCGGCGGCGCCGGCGACGACTATCTGAACGGCCAGGGCGGCAACGACCGCATGCGCGGTGACGATGGCAACGACAAGCTGGATGGCGGATCCGGCAACGACACCATCAACGGCAGCAACGGGATCGACGCGGTGTTCGGCGGTGCCGGTGACGATTATCTTCACGGCGATGCCGGCGACGACTACGTGGACGGCGGCATTGGCAATGACGCCATCTCCGGCGGTCTGGGCAATGACCGGCTCCGCGGCGGCGATGGCAATGACAGGTTCGATCTCTCCGGCCTAGACAATGACGACGTGCGCGGGGGCAACGGCAACGACCTCATGACCATCGAGACCGGCGGCTTGGTGCGTGAAGCCTCGGGGTTCTATTTCGGCGACGCCGGGAACGATACGCTGAACTTCCACATGCATGGCGTCCAGATCACCTCGTGGGACGGCGAAGGGGTGCCAGCCACGGTGTCGGTCGTTGGCGAATACATGGGGCAGGCCGGGACCATCGGTTACACCGACCAAATCTCCGAGTTCGTCCAGATCGGCGAAATCGCCGGCTTCGAGCGGTTCACGGCCATCGACGGAACACAGCTCCGGTACAGCGGCGGTGACAAGGCCGCCACAGTGATAGCTGCCGACGGTGATGATGTTCTCCGGTCAGGATCGCTTGGGGACACCTTCGACGGCGGCGCCGGCCGCGATCAGTTCTTCATGGACTACGGAAAAGGCATTGATCGGCTGGTCAATTTCGACGCGGCCGAAGACGTGATCGTGACCGAGATGTGGGGGGATAGCCAGGGCGACCCCATCGCCAACCGGACCATCACCGAGGCCAACGGCCATACTATCGTCAAGACCACCAGCTTTTCCGGCACGGTGCTGCACACCCTCGACATCGACGCCGTGGGATTGCCGCGCGACGTGTTCAAGGATGGCTTCTCGTGGGATGGCTTCCAGTCCTGATCCCTGCCCTTCCCTGTCCGGTCCGCGGCGTCATGTTGCGGGCCGTTGTCGCGTGGGCCGGCGAAGGGCATCATCAGGCACTCGGCTGTATCGGAGAGGGATATGGGGTGGCGTTTTCGGAAGTCGGTCAAGGTGTTCCCCGGAGTTCGGGTCAACCTGGACCGTGACGGCATCAGCAGCGTGTCGGCCGGCGGGCGCGGCGCCAGAGCCTCGGTCGGCAAGCGGGGCGTCCGGCAAACGGTCAGCCTGCCCGGCTCCGGCCTCTCTTACAGGGTCGGAAGGCCCAACCGTGCGGAATCGTACGGTAAGGAACCGGATTTTCAGCCAAATTTCTCCTTCAGCCTGCGCACGCCGATGGATTGACCATCACTAGCTGAATTGTGCGGCGACATTGCGGGAAATCATGGCGGGCATGTGGGATTTCCCGTGCTTTGGTCCGGCCCGCGACCATCTTTCCCGCAGTAAACGGGCTCCGATCGTGGGGGGTCACAGTGCGGGAAATACAAACGTCGGCGGCGGAGCCGCCGTGGCTGGCCGAGTTCCGAGACACTCTGCGGCGCGCCCGCATCACGCCTGACGCAAGCTGCTTCCAGTCACCATATCTGTCTCTGTGCTTGGCCTCTGAGCGCTTCGCCGCCGCTTGGGAGCCGGCACCACGATAGTGCGGGAAATACGCTACCGTACGATTCCGCGCGGTTGGGCCTTCCGGCCCTTACAGCACCTTCGAGGCGCACAAGCCCGCCCAAGCGCAGCGATCGACCGCCGGCCAGTGGATCAAGACCCTCATCATGATCCCCGTGACGGCGATCATGCTTATCGTGGCGTTCTTCACCATTACCACCTGGCTGAACTACTTGGTCAGGTAGCCGAGGCGGCCATCGAGCCGCCGACCAAGCCATCAACGGTCGAGGTCAAGGCCGTTCGCGGGGAACCAAATGCGCAGCATTTGGGCGGAACGGTCTTGACCCCCACAAGCCCAATACCCTCATGGCTTCCCTCTGGTTGCTCCAGCAACCAGAGGGAATGCCTGCCCGGCGAGGGCTCTTTCTTCCTTTGCTCTGAGAGATCGTTCTTTCTGGCACGCGTGAATACGTGCTTTCTATCTTGCGGGATGTAACGCAGGCGTGCTCTGACGCATTCGTGCTTCCTAGCGGACCTCGTCCACTTTCTCGAACAGCTTCTCCAACAGTTCGACCTGGGAGATGCCCAGCTTTGCCGCGGCGATCTTGAAGTCGCGCCGGAAGGTCCGCTCGACCCGGAAGTTCAGCGGCGTGTCCCGGATCGGTGCGCCGCTGCCGGGCAGGGTGCCCAGGGTGTCGGTCGCGGCCGGCGGCAGTCCCTTGTCACGCTTGGATGGCGGTGGCGGTGCAACACCCATTTCTCAATCCTCCCCGATGAAATCGACGACAGCTTTGGCCACAGCCTCGGCCTTGGTTCGGAGGCTCGGGTGCAGGGCTTCAGACCCCGCTTTTCCCTGGTCGTGGGAGTCCCGGTAGCCGGTGCGCTCGGGCCAGGGCGCCTCCAGGCAGCGGTAGCCGGCGCCTTCGATGTACTGGCGGGCCGAGGCAATCTCCTTGTCGGAGTCACCTGTGCGGCAAAGCACGAAAGCAAGATTGCGTGCTTGCACGCCTGCATTCACCAGCTCGTGGGCCAGCCTGACCGAGGGGCGCAGGTCATCGAGCGCCAGGCCGGTGGGCAACAGAACCTTGTTGCTGGCCCTGGCCATGTCCTGGCTCAGTTTATCGGCAAAGCCCCGGCCGTCCATGACGAGCATGTCGGCGGCCTTGGCACCCTGGAGCGCCTTGTCCACACTGGCATAGCCCTGCACCTCGATCGCAGGCTCGATGCCGGCAGCCAAGCGCCTGGCTCCCCACTCCGTCGTGGTCATCTGCTTCAGGTCGAAATCCGCGACCCGCACAGCCCAGCCGCTCGCCGCATATTCGCGGGCGACCAGCCGGGCGATCGAACTCTTGCCGACGCCTCCCTTCTGGGAGATCGCGCTCACAACAATCATGGCCCCCTCAACAACGTTTGCACGCTTGCACGATAATGTTTCGTAACGCTTGCGTGTTTTAACGTAACGACGAAAGCGCGCATGCGTCAAGATGAGGATTATGATGATGGAGCCCGCGATGATCGACCACCTCGGCGCCCTCGGCGCCGACCTGGAGCACATCGGCACCGAGGGCGCCGGCGATGGTCGCGTTGCAGGCTATCGCGTCGATGGAGACCGTCGCTCCCGTCAGGCCGCCGTTGGCCGCCAGACGCTCGACCAGGACCGGGATCGCCGTGATCTCATTGGATTTGTCGCTGACCGCTTCCTGGCCGAGCACCAGACGGGCGGTGGTGGCGAAAGCTGACACCAGATGCACCGGCGCCTGGCCGTGGTTTCGGTCGTGACTGCGCCGCGACGTCTTGCCGTCGATGGCCACGAAGTCGGGCCGATCGGGCCAGGTCTCGCGCACCCACGTGCTGAAACAGCTCGAAAACAGCCCGGGATCAATCCGGTTCATCAGCAGCGTCAGCCAGCGGCCACCCGGCACGCCGTGATGATAGGGCAGTATCTCCCGGAGGAACGCCAAGTGCGCTGCCCCCCAGGCGGCGATATGATCGTAGTCGTCGCAATCCGCGATCGTGCCGCACACCACCAGCAACAGCACTTCCGGCAACGGGTGCGCCACCCGCCACGGCTCGCGGGGTCGTCGATCGCCGAGAAATGGTCAAGCAGGGCACGAAGGCGCGATTTCTCGCCTAAAACCGAAGCGGGCTCGGGCATCAGGGTCTCCAAATCAAGGCAACCCAGAGAATCACGCCTAACGCAAGCCGTAAACCGCCGTTAACCCGAGTTCGGAGCCCTGCTACCCGGCACCACAACATTGCGGGAAATATGCTACCGTACGATTCTGCACGGTTGGGCCTTTCAGCCCTTCCGGGCGACGACACGCGGCGGTGTTTCCCCTCAGGGATCGCGTTGACCGCGGCGGAGCACGCGCCTGATCGCCGCCTCGGCCCGTTGGGGTGTCCGGAACGTCCGGCCCTCCAGGACCGCGGTCGCAGGTTCCGTCGCGAAGAACCGGTACGCGTCATTGCCGTCCAGGAGCAGGATACCTGCCGCGCTGCCGTCGACCTCCAGAATGCACCGATCCAGTTCGAGGCGATCCTTGTCCATGTCCGTCTCCCTTGCGCGCCGCTGACACCGAATATATTCGGGCCGACGGGAGTTTCTCCCGACCGGCCAGGGGCGCAGCGACAATGCTTTATACCCAGAGGCTGGCTGCAGCCACGCCCGGCAGTGGATTTCCATCCGTCATTGACGGGACTGCGGCGCTCCGGCTCCGGCACGTGAGCCGCATCTAAGTCCGCTACGCCCGCCAACAGGGCCGACAACAATAGGGCAAAGTTGGGTTCCCATTGGAGGCGGAGCCAGTCCCACCGGCCGTGCCGAACTGAACAGATGTTGCTCCCGGAGACAGCGCCGGCGGAGCGCCCGCAGAGCTGTGCCGGAACCCGGGTAATGGGCCGGTCAGGCGGTGTTCTGTCAGGCTGATTGAGTGACCTCAACGCCGTCATGGAATGCATCGTTCGTGAGAGCGCCAGCACCTTGCGCTTTGGAAAAACGCTCGGTCAGCATTGCCGATGGCAATGCCTGTCCAAGGACTGCGAGGGCAGCTCCCCGCATCATGCCACAGCGGCTCGTTCAGCCGAACTGAAACCGCTTGCCCTCTCCCTGACTTCTAAAACGGGCAGTTAACCAATAAACAATCAATTCTCGTCAAATTCTCCGTGGAGGTTGCTCGGCAAGGCGGAGGACGATGGAGCAGGCAGATCTATGGGGCGGGCAGGCGATGGTGCGGATCGCAGCGGAGGGCCTGCAGCCGACGCCGCCGTACTTTACGGTATGGTATACTTACTATAGCAGCCAGCTGCCCGACCTGTCCCGGGTGGTCGACCGGTTGGCCGCGACCGGGCAGCCCTTCACGCCGGCCGAGCTGGACGCGCTATGGCAACGCTTCTTCAGCTACGACCGCGAGCAGAAGGTGGTCCGCGACACCGGTGAGCGCATCCAGGGAGCACTGGCCCAGCTGATCGACCTGCTGCGCTCGGCCGGGGTCGATGCCGGCCGCTATGTCGGGACCTTGCGCCAGTTCAGCGCCCGCCTCGACATTCCGGAGCTGGAGCCGCTGCGCTCCCTGCTCGATGTCATAGTGACCGAGACCGAACTCGTCGCCCGGCTCAACCAGGAACTGGAAGGCCGGATCCAGGCCACCGCGGCCGAGATGGAAGAGCTGCGCCGCAGCCTCGACGGCGAGCGGCGGGAGGCCGATACCGATGCCCTGACCGGTCTGTTCAACCGCCGCCGGTTCGATGCCGTGCTCTACGAGACGGTCAGCCAGGCGGCGCTGAGCGGCCAGCCGGTCTCCCTGCTGATGCTCGACATCGACCACTTCAAGAAGGTCAACGACAGCCACAGCCATGCCGTGGGCGATCAGGTCCTGGCGCTGGTGGCGCGCTCGAGATGGCGGAGAAGATCCGCCGGGCGATTGCCTCCCGGCAGATCGTCAACCGGTCACAGAACCGGACGCTCGGCACGATCACGTTGTCGATCGGGGCGGCACAGCTCGTGCCGGACGAGACACCGGCGGCTCTCATCGAGCGCGCCGACCGCGGGCTCTACGCGGCCAAGCATGCCGGACGCAACCGCGTGGTGGCCGTCCAGGATGCAGGCATCCGCGAGCCGGACAGCTGACACCGTTCGGTCATCCAGCACCGGCATCCGAGACGTCTGACCAGGCCAACACTGGCCAGTTCCACCCTTTTTCCGGCGGCGGGTAGTCCGGCCGCGTCTTACGCTCACGGGAGCAGATCACCATGTCCTATCTCCAGCGCCTGTCGATTGCCCACCGCCTGTACCTGCTGATCGCCGTCGCCCTGCTCGGCGTGGTCGGCTTCGCGCTCGCCGAGCTGGCGCAGATCCGCTCGGAACTGACGCGCGCCAGCCATGCCCGGCTGCGCAGCTTGGGCGAAACCGCCCTGGCGGTCGCCGCCCACTACCACGCGCTCAGCATCGCGGGAACCCTGCCCGAGGCCGAGGCCAAGGCCGCCGCCGCCGCTGCCGTCGGCGCGATGCGCTACAGCGGTTCCGAATACTTCTGGATCAACGACATAACGCCGGTCATGGTGATGCACCCGACCCGGCCGGAGCTCAACGGCAAGAACCTGTCGGAGCTGAAGGACCCCACCGGCAAGCGGCTGTTCGTCGAGTTCGTCGACACCGCGCGGCGCCAGGGCAGCGGCATCGTCGAGTACCAGTGGCCCAAGCCGGGCAGCGACACGCCGGTCGGGAAAGCCTCGTTCGTGGCCCGCTTCGCGCCCTGGGACTGGGTGATCGGCACCGGCGTCTATACCGACGACCTGGCGGTCCAGTTCCGCACCGAGGCGATCCGGATGCTGTCGATCGCGGCTGTCGTGGTGGCGCTGATCGCTGCCATCGCCCTGCTGATCGGCCGCGGTGTCCGCCCCCTGGGCGCGATGACGGCGGCGATGCGCCGGTTGGCCGAGGGCGACACCGCCATCACGATCCCGGCCCAGGGGCAGCGAGACGAGATCGGCGCCATGGCCGCCGCCGTCGCGGTGTTCCGGGACAATGCGCTGTCGCGCGCCCGGCTCGAGGCGGAACAGGCCGCCGGCCAGGCGGTACGGGAACGGCGCACCGCCGCCATGGAGGAGTTGATCCGGACCTTCGACCGTACCGTGGGCGGCGTGCTTGGCGGCGTCGCCTCGGCCGCTTCGGAACTCGGCGGCACCGCCGAGAGTATGGCCTCGCTCGCCGAACAGACCAACCGGCAGGCAGCACTGTCGGCCGCGACGGCCGAACAGACTTCGGCCAATGTCCAGACCGTGGCGGCGGCGACCGAGGAGATGGCGGCCTCGAGCCAGGAGATCGGCCGTCAGGTCGGCCGCTCCACCGGCATCGCCGAGCAGGCGACGCTGGAGGCCCAGGCGGCCACCGCATCGGTGCGCGGTCTGGCGGATGCCACCGGGCGGATCAGCGAGGTGGTCGGGCTGATCCAGTCGATCGCCAGCCAGACCAACCTGCTGGCGCTCAACGCCACGATCGAGGCGGCGCGCGCCGGTGAGGCCGGCAAGGGTTTCGCGGTCGTGGCTTCCGAGGTCAAGGCGCTGGCCAACCAGACCAGCCGGGCAACCGAGGAGATCGCCGCCCAGATCGCCGCCGTCCAGGGCGCCACCACGAGCACGGTGGGCGCCATCGAGGGCATCGGCGGCACGATCGGCACGATCAACGAGATTTCCTCGGCGATCGCCGCCGCGGTCGAGGAGCAGAACGCGACCACCGGTGAGATCGCCCGCAGCGTCGGCCAGGCGGCGCAAGGCACCGGCGAGATCAGCGCCGGCGTCCTGGAGGTCAATGACGCCGCGACCCGCACCGGTGAGGCGGCGACCCGGGTGCTGGGCGCCTCGCGGGCGCTGTCCGGCCAGGCCGAGGCGCTGCGGCGCGAGGTCGAGACTTTCCTGTCCGCCATCCGGAGCGCCTGACCATGACCCGGCCCAGGATCATCGATCTCGCCCGGGTCCGGGCGCTGCGGCGGCACGATGCCGTAACCCGGGAAATCAGGAACGCCCTCGGTTTCCTGCGGCAGGATGCAGATGCCCTGCACCGTCGGGCGACCGGGATCGCCGCCGATCTGACGGAATTCAGCGGATACCTGGATCACGTCGCCGCCGGGACTGCCGACACCGTGCGGTTCTGCCGGGCCTGCCAGGAGACCTGGAGCAACACCGACCTGGAAGCCCTGGAGCGTGCCCGTGACCGGTTGGCGGCCGATCTGGCGGCCAGGTTTCCCCGGCCGGTCGGCTTGACCGGCCGGGGTGACGATCCGTGAACCCTCTCCCCTTATCATCCGGACAGGATGGCTGCGGTGCCTCGCCACAGCCGTCTGCGATCGGGTGAGCAGGCCATTGCGAGCTGACGAGAGAACTTTCCCATGCCGACCGAAACACGCCAGCTGATCTTCACGAACGACGAAGTCATCGCGGCCATGACCTCGCACAACCGGATCGCAGTGGAGAAGCTGTTTGTCGGAACCATCGTCCAGTGCCGCCTGGCACCTGAACCAGATGTGTCGCTCCGTCTCACGATCCGCCATGAGACCACGAAGAACACCTACGATCTTGTCTTCGGCCCGGACGCCATCGAACCCGCCCTGATCCGCTACTGCCTGGAGCTGAACATCCCGCTGCCCAGGAAAGCCGCCAAGACGCTGAGTGCCTCCAGTGGATCCATCGCGATGACCATACTGCTTGAGACAAATTCATAGACAAGGTCAAAGGACCCGCCTGGAGCCTATGCGCAGGGACGCTTTCCGAGGATACTCGGAATAAGTATTTCTGCCGGAAAGAACTCTTCCTGAAGAAACATAGTAAGTTCTAATATTATCATGCTTGCGCGGCTATGTACCGTTAAAAATATCATTCTATTTTATTAAAAATAAGATTTAATTAATTTGTTATTTGAATTTTGATATTATATTTTGGGCATTTTGCATTATTAATCTACTTTTATTATCAAAATTCTTTTTTTATCTATACCTGCCGGATCGAATGCTTGTCCTTGGTTGGCTGGGATACTTCCTGCTCTGCATTGGCCGGAGCCATGATTGCGCCGGATGCCGCGATCGCTGAGACCGTGGACCAGGCTTAACTGTCCCTTCACATTTTATCTATAGTCCCCTGATCCCATTGAGACTCTTCCCCTCGAGTTCGCAGCACCGACTTTGCGGCGCGGCGGCACGGGGCCTGATCAAGGAAGGCAGACATGGGTGTTCCTGCTAGACGGGCGCTGCGTCCGGCCTGGGCGGTTGCGCTGCTCGCCGGCAGCCTGCTGAGCGTTGCGGCTGCCGCTGCGGATGATCCGGGCGACCTCAAGGCGCAGTACCGGCGGCCGAACGAGATCCCGTTCCCGGCCGACAATCCCTACAGCGACGCCAAGGCGGCGCTCGGGCACGTCCTGTTCTTCGACCCGCGCCTGTCCGGTTCCAACACCGCCTCGTGCGCCTCGTGCCACAACCCCGCGCTGGGCTGGGAAGACGGGCTGCCGGTGGCGACCGGCGACGGCGCCAAGTCGCTCGAGCGCGCCTCGCCGACCATCCTCAACCTGGCCTGGGCCGAACCGCTGATGTGGGACGGGCGCAAGGACACGCTCGAGGAGCAGGCGACCGGGCCGATCGAGGCGGCCGGCGAGATGAACCAGCCGATCGCCTCCCTGGTCGCCGAGCTGTCGGACATCCCGGCCTACCGGCGCCTGTTCCGCGAGGCCTTCGGCAGTGAGACGATCAGCGGCGCCGCCATCGCCCGGGCGCTCGCCACCTTCGAGCGCACGATCGTCAGCAACAAGGCGCCGTTCGACCGCTGGATCGAGGGCGACGAGGGCGCCATTCCGGAGGAGGCCAAACAGGGCTTCGCACTGTTCAACGGCAAGGCCAACTGCGCCGCGTGCCACTCCGGCTGGCGCTTCACCGACGACAGCTTCCACGACATCGGGCTGAACAGCGCCGATCCCGGGCGCGGCGCCCTGCTGCCGGATATCCCGGTCATGCGGCACGCCTTCAAGACACCGACGCTGCGCAACGTCGCGACGCGCGAGCCCTTCATGCACGACGGCTCGGCGGCGACCCTGCGCGACGTCATCGTCCACTACGACACCGGGTTCGTCGAGCGGCCCAGCCTGTCGCCGGAGATGCGTCGGCTCGGCCTGACGCCCGGGGAGACCGAGGCCCTGCTGGCCTTCCTGCGGACGCTGACCAGCGAGGACGATCCGATCCCCGCTCCCACCCTGCCCACCAAGGAGGCTTCCTCGTGAACACCACCACCACCGTTGCCCTGGCCATCCTTCTCGCCGCCGTTGCCGCCGTCTCGGGCACCGAAGCCCTGGCCGAGACCGCGATCGGCCAGAAAGGCAAGCAGTTCAGCCAGGACGCGATCACCGTCAAGGCCGGCGACGAGGTCACCTTCGTCAACGACGACACCATCGCCCACAACATCACCGTCAAGGACCCGAGCGGCGGCAATCGTACGGGCGAACTGCAGAAGCCCGGCACCCGGACGGACCTGGCATTCGACAAGGCCGGCGTCCACGAGGTCCGCTGCGCGATCCATCCCAAGATGAAGATGACGGTCACCGCGCAGTAGCACCGACCGGTCGCACCTTCGCAACCGCCCCGCCCGCATCACCTTCACGGAACCGAACCCCGCCATGTCGATCCGGCTCAAGATCCTGTTCGCCTGCCTGCTGATGACCGCGGTAACGGTCACTCTGGGCGTCTTCGCTCTTGCCGCCGGGCGGCAGCTCGGCCAGCTGGCCGTCCAGGTCTACGACGAGGCCTTCATGTCGGTCAGCCTGGTGCGCAGCGCCGAGACCAGGTTCACCGCCCTGCAGGGCCTGTACCTCGCCGCCGGGGCGGCGGAGCAGGCGGCCGGGGCGGTGCGCGGCAGCCTGGCCGCACCCGTCGCCCGGGACGAACCGAGCGAGCGCCAGCGGCTGATCGCGCTGGCCCGCACCGGTAGTCCGACACGGGCGGCCGGCGAGCCGGAGATCCGGGCGGAGGAAACTCCGAAGCTGGAAGCTTCCGATACTGCCGGTGAGCTGCCGGCACGCGTCGATCCCGCCGCGGTCCGGGAGCGGGTGGCGGCGATCCTGGAGGACCTGGACGTCGCGATCGAGCGCGCCATGTCCGCCGAGGGACGCGGAGCCGCCACGACGCTGCGCGGGCAGATAGAGCGGGTCGGCATCCAGGCCGACGATCCGGCGGCGATGCCGGCCCTGCTCGAGGTCGCCGCGGGCGGGTTCGAGCAGGTGGTCGAGACCTTCGCCGCCGACGGCTTCGCCTACCGCGCCCGCGCCGAGGACGAGATGGCGGACAGCCAGCGCTCGACCCTGATCGCGATCGGTTTGTCGGTCGCGGCGGCACTCCTCATCACGGCCGTGCTCAGCCGCGCCCTCGTGACGCCGCTGCGCCGGCTCACCGGCGACCTGGAGAAACTCTCGGCGGGGGAGCACGGCCACGTCATTCTCGGCGGCCACCGGCGCGACGAGATCGGCACCATGGTGCGGGTCGCCGAGGTGTTCCGCCAGGGCCTGCGCGAGGCGGAGCATCTGCGCCACCAGCAGACCGAACAGGCGGAGAGCGCCCGCCAGGCGCAGCGCCAGGCCCTGCAGGCCATGGCCGAGCGGGTCGAGAGCGAGGCCGGCGCCGCGGTCGCCCAGGTCTCGCGGCGGACCGAGGCGATGAGCCGGGAAGCGGAAGTGATGGCGCGGTCGGCGACCGGCATGACCGACAACGCCCGGACCGTCGCCAATGCCGCCCAGCAGGCGCTGGCCAACGCCCAGATGGTCTCGGCCGCGACCGAGGAACTCACCGCCTCGATCCAGGAGATCACCGGCCGGCTCGGCGAGGCCTCGAGCGTCACCCGGGAGGCCGTCGAGGCCGGCGACCGGACCGAGCGGACGATCGCCTCGCTGGCGGTCACGGTGGACCGGATCGACGAGGTCTCGACCCTGATCGCCGGCATCGCCTCGCAGACCAACCTGCTGGCGCTGAACGCCACGATCGAGGCGGCGCGCGCCGGCGAGGCGGGCAAGGGCTTCGCGGTGGTGGCGGGCGAGGTCAAGAACCTGGCGGGCCAGACGGCCAGTGCGACCGAGGAGATCGGCCGGCAGATCGCCGCGATCAAGGGCGTCACCCGGGAGGCCGTCGCCTCGGTCGCCGGCATGCGCCGCCACATCGACGCGGTGTCGGGGATCTCGTCGACCATCGCCGCGGGCATGGAGGAGCAGAGTGCCGCGACCCGCGAGATCGCGCGCAACGTGACCCAGACCGCGACGGCGGCGCACGACGTCTCCGAGCGGATCGCGGCGGTCTCGGCGGAAGCCCTGGCGACCGGCGCCACGGCGGGGCGGGTGCGGGGCGAGACCACCGAGGTCGCCGTGGCCATCCAGGAGCTGCGCCAGGTGCTGGTCCGGGTCGTGCGCACCGCCACGCCCGATGTCGATCGCCGGGCCAGCCCGCGCCACCCCGTGGACCTGGCGGCCAGGATCTCGGGGCCTGCCGGCACCGGCGAGGTGAGGGTCGCGGATCTCTCGACGACGGGAGCCCGGGTCGCGGGCAATCCGGGCCTGGACGCCGGCGATACGGGAACCCTGACCCTGGCGGCGTCGGGTGTCGCGGTCGGCTTCCGCGTCATCGACGCCGCGGCCGACGGCCTGCGGCTGGCGCTGGAGACGGCGGGGAACACGGCGTACGAGAGGCTCCTGGCCGGAATGACGGCGGGTTCGCACCGCCGACCGGATGCCGCCTGAGGCATCCGCCTGCTCGGCAGATCCTCAGGCTGCTACCCTGCTTTCCTGGACACGATCCGCAGCTCCACCGCCGTGACACCCGGATCCCCGGCGGGTGTCCGCACCGCTTCGCGCGTCAGCTCCAGCAGCTGCGCCCGCATGACGGCCAGCTGCCGGGCCGGTGCCCCGGACAGCCGCCGGGCCACCGCGTCGAGGGCCGCCACCGCCGCCGCCGTCTCGTCCATCAGCATCGAACCACTCCACCGGGTCTATGTGAGTTCCGGCCGGTAATCTGACATAGGAAGCCCTGCGGAAACCAGTGGGTTGTGTATCCGGACGTGAAATGCAAGGACGTGGTCGAGCGGCGTGTCCCTCAGTTGCCGCAACACTCCAGCACAGGGCCAAGCCATGCCGCAAGCCGCCCTCCGACGCGCCGGGCGGTTTCCTGTCCCGGGTAGCGTACGACATGGCAGGGATCGAGGTACAGGTCTGCGGCAGACCATCGCCCGGGAGCGTGCTTCAGCGGTTCACCGGGCCCCACCGCCTACGCATCGCGCAAGTGCGCAGCAAGTAACGGCACCAGCCTGGCCCCTGACGATCTACCCTGACCTGGCGGGCTCGAGACTTGCCTTGGAACAGGCGGCCAGGGACCTGTCGATGCTGCGCCGAAAACCGGCCTCCGGTTCCTCCGCGCTCGCCTCCTCGAAATACAGCGGATCGCGTTAAATCCGGATCGCTTTGGAGCGTGATGTCGCCCGGCAACGCCAAAGCAACGGCATGGATGCTTCGGATTTAGCGCACGGCACTGTAATCCGGGCCGGACGGGCCGGGCCGGACCTGCGGATCGGTCGAGCCGGAAGGGGAGGACGGGCTGAGCGTGAAGCAGCGGGCCGGGATGGTCAGCCTGACCCGCGTGCCGGCGTTCGGGTCGAATGCCAGCTCGGCCCCGATCTGCTCGGTCAGCACGTCGACGATCGCGCTCGGACCGGGGAGGTCGCCGACCGGCCGTGAAGCCTCCCCGGCCCCGGTGACGCCGACCGCGAGCTCGACGACGCCGGTCTCCTGTCGGTGGCTGAGCTGGACCCTGACCCGGCACCGGCCCACCGCACCGCTTCCAGTGACTTGGCGGAAACACGCGGCGATCAGTTCGTTGGCGATCAGACCCAGGGGTACCGCCGCCTGGATGTCGCACAGCAGCGGCTCGGCCTCGACCGTGGCCGTGACGGTGTCGGCGAACAGGTCCTCCAGCCCGGCGCAGGTCTCCCGCAGGTGGCGGCCGAAGTCGATCGCCGCCCACTGGCCGAAGCTCTTCAGCTGCTCGTGGATGCCGACCAGCACACGAACGCGCTGCGTGATCAGGTTGAACTGCTGGCGCAGGGAAGGATCGGCCCGGCCGGCTTCCAGGTTGAGCAGGGCGATGACCGTCTGGAGATTGTTGCGCACCCGGTCATGGACTTCGAGGATCAGGCGCTCGCGTTCCGCCAGGCGTTCCTCGAGGTCCCGCCGGGCTTGCCGCAGGGCCTGCTCCGCCTCGACCTGCCCGGTGACGTCGTGCTGGTAGGCGACGAAGTAGGCCAGCATGCCGACCTCGTCGAAGATCGGGCTGATGTGCAGCTGGTTCCAGAATGCCGAGCCGTCCCTGCGGTAGTTCAGCAGCCTGGCACTGAGGGGCCGCACCTCCTCGACCGCGGTGCGCACCCGGCTGCGGACCTCCCGGTCGGTTCCCGGGCCGCCGAGAAAGCGGCAGTTGCGTCCCAGGACCTCGTCACGGCCGTAGCCGGTCAGCCGCAGGAAGGCGTCGTTGGCGAAGACGATCGGGTTGTCGGGCAGGCGGGGGTCGGTGAGGAGGGTCGGCGTGTCGGAGGCCTGGACGATCGCGGCGAAGGGCCAGGTTTCCAGGCCGGGCTGCGCCTGGACCGCGCCGGGCGCTCGCGGGACGTCCTTCTGGTTCGTCATGTCAGTTCTGCCGGAACGGTTGCGGGTGTCACAGGCAGCAACAGTGCGCGGCCTGGAACGGTGTCGCCGGGGAGCTAAAATCGGCGGAATCCAGCAACTTGCACGGGGTATTCCGCTTTTGTTCACCGGCCCCCGACGGGCAGCTTGCGGGATCAAGGCGGTTGAGGATAATGCAAGTCAATGCCGAGGCGGACCTTCCGCCGTCACCGACCGGGAACCCTGAGCGCATGGCCTGCTTGCCCGAGGACGACGCTCCGATGATCGACGCAGCGGATGCCGACGGGCTCGCGACGCTGATGGACGGCTCCTTCCTGACCGAAGCGGTCGAACTGGCGCCGGTCGGCATCGCGCTGCTGCACGGTCCGGATCACCGGTTCACCTACGCGAACCGGGCCTACCGGCGCCTCCGGGAGCCGGGGAGCGGGTTCATCGGGCTGCCGGCCGCGGCCGTGTTCCCGGAGTTCGCCGACGCGGGGCGGCTGCCCCTGGTCGACGAGGTTTACCTGACCCGCCGGACCGTCAGGCGGCGCGAGTTCGCCGTGCTGACGAGCGCCGGCGAGCCCGCCTACTACGACTTCGACCACGTCCCGCTGGCCGGGGAGGACGGCACCGTCCGGGCCGTCCTGGTCCTGGCCTCAGACGTGACCGACAAGGTCACGATGCGCCGGGCGGTCGAGGCGCGCGCCGCCGAGGCGGAGACGGCGCAACGGCTCCTGGAGGGACTGCTGGCCTACATCCCGGAGGGCATCACCATCGCCGACGCGCCCGACGTGACCATCCGCCATGTCAGCGCGTACGGGACATGGATGACCGGCCGCACCGCCGGGGAGCTGGAGGGCATCCCGGCCGACCAGCACGTCGGCCGCTGGGACATCTTCCGCGCCGACGGCGTGACCCGCGCCACCCCGGACGAGCTGCCGCTCACCCGCGCCACCCGGCACGGCGAAGTGGTGACGGGCGAGGAGTGGGTGCTCCGGCACGCCGACGGCAGGGCATTCAGCATCCTGTGCAACGCCGGGCCGATCCGGGCGCCCGACGGCACCGTCACCGGCGGCGTGATCGCCTGGCGCGATATCAGCGCCGTCAAGCAGGTCCAGGCCGAGCTGCGCGAGGCGCTGGCCCAGAAGGAGCTGCTCCTCGGCGAGGTCAACCACCGGGTCAGGAACTCCCTGCAGCTGGTGTCGTCGCTGCTCGGCCTGCAGGCGCGGGAGACCGCGGGTGCGGAGACCCGCCGGGAGCTGGAGGCGGCGGCGGCGCGGGTGCGCGCCATCGCCAAGCTCCACGAGCGTCTGTACCAGGGCGCCAGCGTCGAGCGGGTGGAGTTCGGCGCCTACCTGCACTCCCTGTGCCGGGACCTGGGCGAGGCGGCGCCGGAGCATGTCTGCGAGGTGCAGGCGGAGGCGGCAGACCTGCCCACCGACACCGCGGTGGCGCTCGGGCTTGTTTTCGTCGAGCTCGTCGCCAACGCGATCAAGCATGCCGGCCCGGCGGAGGGCGACCGCCGCATCGCCGTGCGGTTCGGCCCGTCCGGCGCCGGAGGCGTGGAACTGAGCGTGCGGGACTACGGGGTCGGACTGCCACCCGGTTTCGTTCCCGGGCAGGCGACGCCGGGCTTCGGCATGCGGGTGATCCTGGGCATGGCGCGCCAGCTCGGCGCCGAGTTGCGGACCGAGGATGCCGCTCCCGGTGCACGCTGGACGCTTCGCCTGCCGGGGCCGGGGTAGATGTTCTGCCTCAAGCGGCGCCAGTCCGGTCACCGATGCCTCGGAGCCGAGCACGCCCTGTGCACCCGCGTCCTCGACAGGTTTACCTTCTTGTCCTGACGGCGACCATCGTGGTGCTCGTCCTGCTCTGGGAAAGGCAACCGCTCGCCTCGATCGGCTGGCACGGGTTCGGAAGCGGGTCCTTTGCCTGGGGGCTGGCCCTGTCGGCTCTTCTCATGTGGGTTCTTCACTCTGTCCTGGCCCGTATCCTCGACAGCCTGTGCCTTGGTGGGTTCGACGATGGGCGCCAGGATCTGCTCGCCAACATCATCATTGCCCATGCCGTCACCGACACCGACACCGTCGGGCTGCTGGTCCTCCGGCCGGGATGGCCGCGTTGACTAAGCTCGGGCTCCGATTTTCCAGCGGTTGTGCCCGCCCTGCAGCGCCCGCCCGGGCAGACCGACGCCATGCCCCGAGAAGGCTGTTCCCTGTGCACGGTTCCGGGAGAACGACACAGGATGGTTCGATTGCAATTGGCGAACGCTCCATTTTGTGCAAAAATAAGGCCGCCTTCGACAGGCGGCCTGAGTCTAGGGAGGAGACACCCAAAGAAGGTGTCGCGGCACAGCAGCCGTACTGGGCAAACAGCCTCAATGCCAACTCTGTTCAATCGAAAGTGCCGGCATGCGTACCTGCATTTTCCTGATGCCGTTTGGCTGCCTGGACTGCATCCGGCCCAAGCCCGCGTGCCATGCCCCCGGCCTGGCACGACCGTCCCGGCGGTGGAGCCTTGCTGGAGTCCGATCTGCCGGGCGAAGTCGTCCTGTCCGGCACTTTGCCGGGGAGCCGGGGGCGCACCTCGTTTACAGTGCCGTGCGCTAAATCCGAAGCATCCCTACCGTTCTTTTGGCGTTGCCGGGCGACATCACGCTCCAAAGCGATCCGGATTTAACGCGATCCGCTGTAGTACTACAGCCGGGACTTTTCGACAGTCCCAATGATATCAATAATTTACGGGACAGGGCAAAACCAAGGCGATTCAGCTAACTTATTGATATCGTGGGACAGATCCGATCATTATCGGAAAGTCCCGGCTGTAGTAGTAGATCACGTCGCGGATACCGGCAACCGTGCCGGCGAAAGTGCCGTTTGCCGCGTTGATCCGGATCAGTCCGGAAATGTAGCCCCTGTACTCCATATGGCTCCTCCCCTCCAGTCGGCCTGCGCCGCGAAGCGCCTGTATGAAGTTGCCGTCACTGTAGAGTGCAGGCCAGTAATTTCTGCCGAACCAGCGGGTCGCCGAGGCTGCCGACGCGGCGGTAGCGGGCATCGAGCGTCTCCGGCCGGAGCTTTGCCTGATCGACATCCATCTTGCTGACTCCTCCGGGATCGATGTCGCGGAACGCGTCCTGAGGCGCTTCGACGTGCCCGTGGTTCTGATGTCGGCCGATGACCAGCCGACCCTGCCGGTTCCCTTCATCCTCAAACCCGTGTCGCCGTCGAAGCTGTTCGCGACGATCGACAGGGCACTGGGCTCCAAGTCCCCCAGCCACCGCCACGCCGTGCCTGTCCAGCACCCGGGTCACAGCGACGCAGGCCCGGGCCAGCAAGTCCCCGCATCGTCTTGTACAAGCGATCGATCCCCGACGGGAAGATGATCAGGCCCGCTCCCGCACCGAACCGCGAGGAACGGCAAACCTCGGCGGATCAGACCGCACATCCCTTCCGGAACCATGGGAAAAACCCGCTCCGTCCCGTTCCGGAGCGGGTTTCCCCCCACTGCGACCTCCTGATCTGGAGGCCTTCGCCTTCCCTCACCAGGCCGGGTGTGATTTCCCGAACAGAGAGCTGAGGTTGATTTTTACCTTCGACCCGATCTCGGTGAAAGACGTTGTTCCACCCATGGGATGCGTATTTTGCTCGGAGTTAACGAATCATTAAAGAAAAACCCCAACGATCGCTTCTCATTTCATCGCGGCGTGGGAGCGGGCCATGGATGTCGGACGGGCGGAGGGCGGACGGGTTCTCGTGTGTGAGGACAATCCTCTCATCGCCGACGGCTGGTCGGCCATGTTGAGGAACGCCGGCTACACGGTAGTCGGTCCGACGCCGAGTGCGGAAGCTGCGTTGGAGCAGGTGCAGCGGCAGGTACCCGATCTGGCGCTGGTCGACATCGGCCTGCTCGGCGGCGTCGATGGCGTTTCAGTCGCCGTCGAGCTGGCGTCGCTCGGGGTGTCGATCATCTTCGTCACGGCCGACTACCGGCGGGCGGCGGAGGCGCGCCACTGTGCGACCGATATCCTGATCAAGCCGGTGACCTATTCCGCCCTGGTCGGGGCGATCGCCGCCGCGTTCGAGCGGAAGGGCAAGCCGAGCTGACCGGGGTCGCTCAAGCCGTTCGAAGGGCCCCGCGTTTTCGGATGATGCAGCTGGATTTCCAGGATGTCCGCAAGGGGAGTTACGGACGCGGGCCGGATCGTCTGTAATTCAGGGGAACTTAACTTCGAGGGCGTGATGGTCCCCAATCCCCCGTGCTGCCCCCGGTGCGGCAGTCGCCGCGTGATCCGGTTCGGCTTCGTCGCGGGCCGGCAGCGCTGGCGCTGCAGGCGATGTCGTTACCAGTTCACCCGCCCTGAAGAGGACGGCACGCCGGAAACGGATGCGCCGCCGTCGGCCTGCACGGATCCGATCCGCCCGTCAACGCCGCCGCTCACCGGCTCGAAACCCGGCACAGTCGGTGTCGAGCCGGGTGTCCGGCTGCGCCGATCTCTGCCGTGCCTGGCAGCCAGCGAGCGACGACTGCCTTTCAACTACACCATAGCAGATGGCACAGCAGTGAATAAATAATGGAAAATGCAGTCCTAAACTATTGCTTAAGCTACACGTGAATAAAAAACCATCCGGTCGAGATCGGAAAAAGAAGCTTTGCTGCTGGGTACGCACCCGGTATCGGTCGCTTTTGACCGCCCCTATCTCTACATCTTCGCTTGTTGATCATGGGTATGTGCGAATAATGTCTATTCGAAGTTTGATCATGCTGGTGATCGGTGCCCTGGCTGCAGTCGTTCTGGCGAGCACCCTGTGGATCGCGGCCGACGCCTGGACACGCCACCGTGGCACGCAGCTGGTGGCCGAAACCAACCCGGTCAGCGATCAGCTCCTGTCAGCCGCGGGCCACTGGGCGGTCGAGCGGGGCGCCACGGCCGCCGCACTGGCGGCGGCCGAACCCGCCGCTGCCGGCGCGCTCGACCTGATCGGCCAGCGCCGCGAAGCGGCCGACACGGCGATCCGGACGGCGCTGGCGGAGCTGGACCGGCTCGACGACGGTCGCGAGACCGGCCGGATCCGCACCGTCGAGGAACTCCTGGCCTCCTTCCAGGATACCCGCCGACAGGTGGACCGGAACCTGGCCCTGCCGAAGGATCGGCGCGATGGCCTGGTCCTGTCCGGATGGGTGCCGGCAGCCACGGGACTGATCATGGCCAGCCAGGACCTGAGGTTGGCCGTGACGAGGGGCACCGGGGACCGGAGCGCCACCCTGGCCAACCTCCAGGCTCTACGGCACTTTGCCTGGATCATGAGCGAGTACGCCGGACGCGAACGCGCGCAAGTCGGCGGCACCATCGCCGCGGGCGAGCCCCTGAAGCTCGAGCGGGCCGCTCTTCTCGCCGGCTACCGCGGCCAAGTCGAGCTGGCCTGGACGATGGTCCAAGGGCTCGCCGAGAACGCGCCGCCGGATGTCGCGGCTGCCGTCACCAGCGTTCGGTCGGGGTTCTTCGATACCTTCGAGCAAACCCGCAGGCACGTGTACCGCGCCGGCACCGGAGGAGAAGCCTATCCGATCGATGCCGCTGCCTGGATCGCGACATCGACACGGGCGATCGACACCATCCTGGCCCTGCAGCAGGCGGCGACCGGGGCGATCGGGCAGGAGGTCGAGACGTCGTCGCGGGCTGCCCTGTGGCACATGATGGTTGCGGCCCTGACACTCACCCTGGGAGCCGGCCTGGCGGGTTTGTCGTTCCTGCTCGTCGGCAGAAGACTTGTCCGCCCGCTGCAATCCATGACCACTGCCATGCGCGACCTGGCCGGCGGCAACCTCGCCGTCGTCATCGCCGGTACCGAGCGCCGGGACGAGTTGGGCGCCATGGCGCAGGCGGTCCAGGTGTTCAGGGACAACGCGGTGGAGCGGGTCCGGCTGGAGGAGGCGCAGGCGGCCGAACGGGCCGCCAAGGAGGCGCGGGCGGCGGCGGTCGAGCGGCTGATCGGCGGCTTCGAGGGCGGCGTCGGCGAGATCCTGCGCACGGTGGCCTCGGCCGCGACCGAGCTGGACAGCACGGCCCGGAGCATGGCGGCCATTGCCGAGGAGACCTCGCGCCAGGCCACCGCCTCGGCGGCCGCGGCCGAGCAGACGTCGGCCAACGTCTCGACCGTGGCGGCGGCATCCGAGGAGATGACCGGCTCCTTGCAGGAGATCTCGCGCCAGGTGGTGCGCTCGACCGGCATCGCCGGCCAGGCGGTCGAGCAGGCCGGGCGGACCAACGACACGGTCCGGGGCCTGGCCGAGGCGGCCGGCCGGATCGGCCAGGTGGTCGGGCTGATCCAGTCGATCGCCAGCCAGACCAACCTGCTGGCACTGAACGCCACGATCGAGGCGGCCCGGGCCGGCGAGGCCGGCAAGGGCTTCGCCGTGGTCGCCTCGGAAGTCAAGAACCTGGCGACCCAAACCGCCAGGGCGACCGAGGAGATCGCGGCCCAGATCGCGGCCATGCAGGCCGTCACCGACGGAGCCGTGGCCGACATCCAGGGCATCGGCGGCACGATCGGCGAGATGAACGAGATCACCACCACGATCGCCGCCGCGGTCGAGGAGCAGAGTGCGGCGACGGCCGAGATCTCGCGCAACGTCGCCCAGGCGGCGGCCGGCACGGCCGAGGTGTCGGGCAACGTCGTCCAGGTCACGCAAGCGGCCGGCCAGACCGGCGCGGCAGCATCCCAGGTGCTGGGCGCGTCGGGCGAGCTGGCCCGCCAGGCCGAGGCGCTGCGGCGCGAGGTCGAGCGCTTCCTCGCCGGCATCCGCGCCGCCTGAATCAGCAAAGAGCGGGCCAGCCGTCGCGGAGCGGCCGGCCCCGCGCCCCTTCCGATCCGCCCTGAGGAGATCGAAAACCATGCACCCGACACTCGCCGCCCGCCGCCTGGACGTGCTCCGCGTCCGGCTGGAGAAGGACAAAGCCACCGTGCTCGGCGGCCTCGACCAGATCGAGGAGCTGGCCCAATGGCTCCAGGGACAAACCGAACAGGATCTCTGCCTGGCCCTAGGGCCGGTCATCGAGGCCCTGCGCCGGGAGATCGACACATTGGATGTGCGGTCCCCGGGGTCGGCAGGTCGGCTGAAGAACTTGGCGGCACGCCTGGACGACGTGTCCCAGGTCATCGTCTCGCAGGTCCGCGCCTTGGCAACGTCCTGAAGACGGGAGCGAGTCAGTTCACACGCGTCGGCCCTCTCCCGAGTGCCCTTGCTAAAGCACGTAACGGCGCAAATCTTGGCGGTAGCGCAGCCGAAGGCGGGGCGCGATCACCCAGGACAGGGCGTGGAGACAAGAACACTGGCAACGACGACCGGGACTTGGATCTGCGCGTTGGCGGCCAGCACGGGAATGCCGGGAACGAGAACGGCACCGAAATCAAAGACCACGGCATCGACCATCATGAAAACCAGCGAAGCGATCTGAAATCGAACCGACATGACATACCCTTCCTGGCACAACGATCCCGATGCTCAGTGCCTCATGTCTGTCTCGCTAAAGGTGCTTCAACCGGGGAGTCTGGCCGGGACCGGTGATGGCCCGGCCCTGACACGCGTTGCAGACCCGGCGGCAGTATAGCACCTGTCCGTTACGAGACCCCGGCGTCGTCCCCGTTCATCCTGTCCAGGAGGAGATTCGCACCTCCTGGGCCACCAGCCGGTTCCACCCAAAAGACTTAATTCAGTTGGAAGACGCGCCTGTCACGCCCCTCAGGCCGTTGAAGCCGTGTCGCCTTTCTGGCTGGTATGGCGACCGTCTGACAAGCAAGCAGTGAAGTCGGAACGAGAGGCCCACGCCACCGCCCTGGCGTGGGCCTCTCTGCTCCGCGGTTGATGGCTGGCGGGGCAAGGTGCGACCCTCCCGGACCGGGGCTTACCCGGCGAGGCGAAGCGGTTCGCCGGACGGGCGGGCGTCGCCATCCTGCCGGACCATGATCCAGGCGATGATCATCATCGCGCGGCGGCCGGCCTCGAGTTCATCCAGTTCGGGGCGGATCTCCAGGGCGATCGCCCGCGCGGCGAACCAGGCATCGTAGAGCGACCGGCGGCGCTTGCGGGATAGCTCGCAGGACAGCGCCACGGCGTAGCGCAGTTCGGTATCGGTCTCGACGGGTAAGGGAGCAGGCACGCGGTCAACCTCATGATAAGCGAACCGGAGGATACGGGCCGGGCAGCTAACAAGCGGTTGCCGACGAAAGCGTCTGTCGCCGAACGACCCTGGCCCGGTCGGCTGCCGGGTCACGACGATGCCGTTGCCCAAGGCTTCCGGAGCCCGGTTCAGGCGGACGGGACCGCCGCGCCGAAGCTCACCCGGCACTCGGTCCCGGGATCGGCGTTGCCGATGACGACGGCGGCGTCGATCTGCCCGGCGAGCGACAGGATGATGCGCATGCCCAGCGAGCGGCTCCGCCGCAGGTCGAAGTCGGCCGGCAGTCCCCGGCCATGGTCCCGCACCACGAGCTCGACCCGCCCGCCGACGGTCCGGAGCACGACCCGGACCGGACCGCCCGTGCCCTCGCCGTAGGCGTACTTCAGCGCGTTGGTGACGAACTCGTTGACCATCAGCGCGACCGGAACCGCCGTGTCGAGGGGGACCGGGACCGGGGCCGCCTCGACGGTGAGCGTGACGCCGTGGGGCGCCGACGACTGCAGCCCCGGGGCCAGGGCCTGCAGGAACGTGCCGAGGTCCACCGCGCCCACCTGGTCGGCCCGGTAGAGCTGCTCGTGCACCGCGGCGATGCTGCGGATGCGGCTGCCGGTGTCGAGCAGCGCCGCCCGCGCCGCCGGATCGTCGATCGAGCGCAGCTGCAGGCTAATGATGCTGCTGATCAGCTGGAGGTTGTTCTTGGTGCGGTGGTTGACCTCGCGGATCAGCAGCTCGTGACGCTCCAGCAGCCGGCTCTTCTGCCGCAGCGTCCGGCGCAGCTCGAGCTGGGCCATGACCTGGTCCGCCAGCGCCCGCAGCGCGAAGCGCTGGTCCGCGTCGAGGTCGCGCGGGCGCCGGTCGAGCACGCACAGGGTACCGATGGCGTGCCCGTCGGCGGTCTGCAGCAGGCAGCCGGCGTAGAAGCGCAGGCCGTCGTCGGCCGTCACCAGGGGATTGCAGCACAGGCGCTCGTCGCGCAGCGTGTCCGGGACGACGGTCAGGCCGGGCCGCAGCAGGAAGTGGCGGCAGATCGACACGTCGATCGGGGTTTCCCGCACACCCAGGCCAAGCTCGGCCTTGAACCACTGGCGGCGGCTCTCGACCAGGTTGATCACCGCGACCGGCACCGCGCAGATCCGGGCGGCGAGTTCGACCAGGGTGTCGAAGGCGGCCTCGCGCGGTGTGTCGAGGACCTGGTAATCGTGCAGGGCCGCGAGCCGCTCGGGATCGTCGGCAGGGTCCGGTTTCTCGTCCATCTGTGCCTTGCGTTTCTCGGTGGCGAAATCCCGGCCCGGTGCCGACACCTGGAAGCAGCCAGGCTCCTATCCGGGAATGCGTTGCTGTGACTCCTGCCTGGGCATCGCAGCCCGAATAGCGTTCACCCCGGCGATCAGCTCTCCGTTTCGATCAGATACCTTGAAGTTATAGGATCTTTAACATGCCGGGGCCAGTCTGGCGCGCACGCCCGAGGCGCTGACGCTGACATCTCCGGAGACATCCATGGGTTCCGCTCCCGTCCTGAAAAGCCTTGCCGAACCGGATCCCGGCCACAGCCATGACGCCGCAGCCGGCCGGCCGACCCGGGTCCAGGCCGAAGCCGCGGTGCGTACCCTGCTGCTGTGGGCCGGCGACGATCCGGACCGCGAGGGCCTGCTCGGCACGCCCGACCGGGTCGTGCGCTCGTCCGGGGAGTTCTTCGCCGGCTACGGCGTTGATCCGGTCGGGCTGCTGCAGCGCACCTTCGAGGAGACCGACGGCTACGACGAGATGGTGGTGCTGAGGAACATCCGGTTCGAGAGCTACTGCGAGCACCACATGGTGCCGATCATCGGCCGGGCCCATGTCGGCTACCTGCCCAGGCACCGCGTCGTCGGCATCAGCAAACTGGCCCGAGTGGTCGAAGCCTACGCCAAGCGCCTGCAGATCCAGGAGAAGATGAGCTCGCGGATCGCCAACACGATCGAGCAGGTGCTCCAGCCGCTCGGCGTCGCGGTGGTGATCGAGGGCGAGCACCAGTGCATGAGCACGCGCGGCGTCCACAAGCCAGGTGTCAGCATGGTCACCAGCCGCATGCTCGGCGCGTTCCAGGCCGACCCGACAACCCGCCGGGAGTTCCTGGCCATGATCGGCGGGCCGGACCGGGGCTGAGCCCGTGAAGCGGCTCCGGTCGGGAGATGCCGTGTGCTGAAGCGGCTTGTCACTCTGCTGCTTGTCCTGGTCCCGGTTCCCGCATCACGTGATCCGGATTGTGCGGCCTCTCCGGTCCACGGCACCGTGGCGGAGACGAGGGCCGGATCAGGCGTGGTTATTCCGGAGCCGACCGGCCCGGTCGTTCTCACGATCGATGGCAGGACCGGGTTCCCCGCCCCGGTTCGGTTCGGTTCGATCGCGGGGCGCTGGAAGGTCTCGGACTGACCCGCCTCACCACCGCGACGAACCGGATGGCCGCCCCCTTCCTGTTCGAGGGAGTGCCGCTGGTCGCCGTGCTCAATGCCGTGGGAACCGATGCGACGGCCACGACCCTGGTGCTGACGGGGCTCGACGACCTCGCGGTTCGGGTGCCGATCGCCGGCGCCCGGACCTGGCCGGTGCTGCTGGCCCTGCGGCGCGACGGCGCTTTCCTGTCGCGTCGCGACGGCGGACCGATCCGGATGGTCCACCCGCCGCGCAGGTCCCCCGAACCCGGTCAGGACATGTACCTCCTGCGATGGGTGGAGCAGCTGAAGTCCATCACGGTCGAGTGAAATCGGGTGCCCAGAGTTGTGGCGGTGTTCATCCGCCCAAGAACCGGGCAAGGGAAAAGCAGTGCCCTCGCCGGGCCGGCATCTCCTCCGGTTGCCGGTGGCAACCGGAGGAGAGCCAGAAGGGTATTCATCGGGTGGGGGTCAACAGGGTTCCGCCCACGCTCCGCGCTGCGCTTGTGCGCGCGGGTCCCCGCGAACCCTGTTGACCTCGGCCGCTGACGAGCCGGTCGCCGCTCGGTGGCGGCTCGACTCACGAACGCATCGGAAATGCGGCTCACACCGGCCTCGGTAGTTGACAACCCCTCCCGTCAACAGCGCCTTGCCTGGCCGAGCGGGCTATACAGGTCTTCAGCCGGGCATCGTCGAAAACGAATAAGCTTGGCCAAAGCCAGAAAAGCCCGACTTCCTGCCTCCTCCCATCCATAATCCCCTTATCTGCCCGTTGATATAATAACGTAGCATGTTGATGTTGTTTTATATGAAAAGCTGCTGGAAATGCCATGAACGCGGAGTGGTTTCAACAGCAACTTGCCCTTAAACGATTGAGCCAGCGCCTGCTCGCGCGCTATCTGGGCCTCGATCCGAGCGCGATCACGCTGATGTTCAAAGGCAAACGCCGGATGCAGTTGGATGAGGCCGCTCGGATCGCGGAGTTCATCGGTGCACCGATCGAGGATGTCCTGAGTAATGCCGGCCTGGTACTGGAAGGGATCAGATCAAAAAGAATAAACATCGTTGGCCATATCGAGCACAACAACCGGTTGGTCGAAGATGAAGTGTCAACACAGGACACCTTTATAGTTCCATCCAACATTCCGGAAGGGACCGTGGGAATAAGAGTTCTTAACACATTATCTCCGCTTCATAGAGCAGTTCTCTATTTTAGAAAAGAAAACATCGTTGATGCCGGATCGATTGGGCGGCTGTCCATAGTCACCCTGCCGAATGGAGAGGCCTATCTGGCCTATGTCGACAGAGGAACAGAGCCAGGATTATACAATCTAAAGTTTATAGGGGTCGAAGGCTGTGACAAATCGGTTCCTTCAGGAGGCAGACCGTTTCCCCTGGATGATGTTTTACTGAAGAATGCCTCCCCGATCCTTTGGATCAAGCCTTGATCATTTGAGCATTTCTCAGCTTCGACGATTTGAGTTGACTACAACATCTTGTATATCAAACTTCATCTCTCAGAAGAATTTGGTTGCTGAAATAACAATGAACTGTTTATGGTTACCGTATCGACACGCCATGACGGAGCAGTCCAATCATGAGTGGTCATCATCGATACTCGATCAGCGTCCGCGGGGCAACCTACCAGCGCAGTATCCTGACCTGCAGCTCGGCAACCCATGATGCTCCGGTGGCTTCCATTATCGACACCACCGTGCCGGTCGGTGTCTCGCCCCGAATGGCTGAGTTGATCACCGACTACAAGCTTCTGACAGCCGGCACGGAGGCGGTTGATTCCGCCCAGTACTTCGACATCTGGGTCGACGCCGACGCTGCCGCAGCGCGCGCCATGACCGCGCTGACCAATGAGCAACCCGCCACGATGGTTGATTTCCTGGCAAAATTCACCGCGTTGGCGGAGGTGATCGAGGACGATACCGAGTTCTACATGCTTCGCCGTCTGGTCAAGGACGCTCACGTGCTGACGGACGCCGCGATGGGCATCAGCTCACCCGCGACAGCAAAAAACGGTGGGTCTGATGATACCCGGGGGCGACGTATCGTATGGATGAGAGGGCGGCCGTAGGGAACAATCGATTCCTGCTTTCCGGATCTCCCATCATGCCGCAGGGAGCTGGCGTCATCGTATTCCCCGGCCAGGGCCACGCATAAGCGATTGAGCGAAACACAACAGCACCGTGGCGGTGTTCCGGTTTTCAGCAGAGGCAGCCCAGTGAGGCCTTGGCCCCGGTGCCTCCGGCGGAGCCGGTAACGGCATCGACATGGAAGACGTGTAGCAGGAGGACATCGAGAATGAACCGCCCCGTACTGCTGTTGACGCTTTGGCTGCTGGCCGAAATGATCTTCGGCGCCATCGACAGGGCGCTGGCGCCGTACGAGGCGGCATTCTTCACCTGGGGCGGGGTTGTCGTCCTCAGTCTTCTGCTTGGCCTTGCCCTGATCGAGCGGCGGAGAAATACAGGTCCAGCGCGGCGAGGATGATCGGGGTGCGCCGCTGGCCGGTCTCTTCGCTGATGCGGTCGATCACCCTGACCGTCTCCGGCGTCAGCCAGAGCTTCTTCGACAGTCCGACCTTCAGGCTGGCCGGGTAGACGACCTCCCGGCCGGCGCGGCGGGCTTGGTCCAGTAACGCGATGGCCTTCTCGGTCACGGCTCCCGGAAGGGGCTGCATCTGCTCCCAGCGCTCCGACGGTATCTTTCCGAAACTGACGCCGATCTTGTCGTCGCGCTGGGGCATCCCTGGCCTATCTCCCGGTTCTGAACTCGTCCATCGGCACGTGCCGCGCCAGGACGATGCTGATCTCGCGCGGCGGCACCTGTATCACCGGGGGAATGTCTAACTGGCGGCGTGCCCATTCATCAATGGGACTCGTGGCACGATTGGCGAAAATGCCCGCGATCGCGGCTCCCATGCCACCCTCGCCGGTCGCCTGGATGCTGGTCCGCCCGATGTCCAGGAGCGAGGCGGCGGCCACATAGCCCAGCTTGCGCCAGAAAAAGCCGTTCACCTCGCCGCTGAGCCCGGCGGTGCCGTCCGGATCCCCCGCCACGGTGTCGTCCAGGTCGATCGTGTCGTTGCGCGGCGGCGGGCGGGTCAGGCCGGTCCAGATCACGCCGAGTCGCGCCTGTCCCTCGGCCACCTGGGTCTGGTAGCGGCCGACGAACCGGGTACCCCGCGGGATGGCAAGGCACGCCTTGTCGGCGCTCCAGACGTCCCGGGTCACCACCGCCGATACCGTGCCAGGTGACTCGCTGGTGATGCGCTGCTCGGTCATGGCCGGGATGTTGGTGCCGGCATTGACCTGGCACTCGTAAGGATCGACCAGGGAATGCCGGCTGTAGAGGTTGCTGGCCGGTGCGGCGCCGCCCGATCCGCCGACAGCGGCCTGCTCGACCGCGACGTTGCCGCCCGACGTGATCGGGATCGGCTTCAGCGGCGAGCGCATCGCCTCCCTCAACAACTCGGTCTTGGTCGGCCCTCTCGGACCACCCCCCATGACGCGGGTGACCGGGGCGGGAGCCGGCGCCGCCACAGGGGCAGGGGCGGGCGCCGGGGCGGGTACTGCTTCCGGTTCCGGCGGCGGCTGGACCTGGCTGTAATCCGTCGGCATGCCGTGCAGCGGACGGGGCGTGGCCATCCTCGGTTCCGGGTCCACCCGCTTGGGCTCCGGCTCGTCCCGGAACAGGGTGGGGCCGATGGTGATGCCGGCCAGCAGGGCGACCATCGCCGTGCCGGCCAGGGCAACCGGCCACTTCAGCATGGTGTGGATCGGCGGCCGGGGGTCGTTCACCGACCGCGGCGGGTCAACGTATTCGGTCTCTGCCTGGGTCATGGCGCGGCTCTCTCGATGCGAAGGGTGGCATTGTCGGTGCGCAGCTCGATCACGCGGGGAACCCCGTCGATCCTGTAGGCACCGTCGATCATGGTCGGGCTGGCCGGGCGCTCCTGGTCGCCCTCGATCAGCCAGACGGAAGGAAGGTCAAAGCCCGCGGACTGCGGGAACCGCAGGCAGGTATGCCGGCCGTCGTTGGAGACGTCGCCCGGACGCAGGCCGAAGGCGCCGGGATCACCGGACAGGGCATAGTCGATGTCGGCCTGGGCGCACGGCTCCGGCGCTTCGGGGTCGGCCTCGGACAGCACACCGTAAGGGTCCGACCAGCGGACCTTGGCCGTATGGGTGCTCCTGGTGCCCTGGACATAGATCGAGTAGATGCCGCGGGTGGTCAGCACCGTGCAGTCCTGGCGGGGGAACGGCGGCTCCATCGTCACCTTGACCTGGAAAACCCATTTCTTTCCGGCACCGACGCCCATGCTCGACCAGCTTGGTGCGATGATGTTGCCGCTGCTGTCGCTGCAGGTCGCATCCTGCGGCTTCTCGCCGGGACTGAACTCGAAGGTCGAGGAAAGGCCGAACGGGATATAGACCAGGTAGCCGTGGTTCGGGTGGTAGGGCGGCATGTAGGTCAGCCCCTTGAACCACTCCCGGCGCGGCTTCACCAGGCCGTCCTTGGTGGCACCGGCAATGGCCTTGACCGGATCTTCGGCCGGCAGCTTCGGCAGGGTGTCCGGCAGCGGCGGCCGGGCCGGTGCTCTCGGCAGCTGAAGGGACGCCGAGGGGAGGGTCGGCAGGGGCGCTTCGTACTTTGACGAGGCGCACCCTGCGATGAGCGGAAGGATCAAGAAGGCGGCACGTCTCATGGTCAGCACATCCCCCGAAGCGGCATGACTACAAAAATATAGTAGTCAAGAGTATAATGATCGTGCCCTCTCGGGGAAAGGCACTTACATTGTCACATCGCCGGCGGGGTCCAGTAAAAACCCTTCACCACGAAGCCGAAGATGTTGGCCTCGGCCTCCGCATCGGTGCGCGGCGTGTGCTGCTCCAGGTCCAGGTCGGCCGTCATTGGCGTTTGGTTGACCAGCTGGCTGTTCCGGTAGACGCTCTCGATCCAGTCCACCCGGTAGCGGGTGCCGTTGCCGGCCGGCGTCACGTTCTGGACCCGCACCATGCGGGCATGGCCCGACCGGATGAAGGTGTTGACCGGGTTCTCGCTCATGTAGGCCGCGACCGCGTGGTGGACCGGGTCGGCCATGTAGACCTGGGCCGCCAGGTAGGAGCGATTGTAGGCGACGGCATCGGCCGGCACGTTGCGCCACAGTTCGATCCACCACCGCACGAACTGCCGGCGCTTGGTCTCGTCGGCCATCAGTTCGCCGGTCACCTTGGACACGCTGACAACCTCGCCGGTGGTCCGGTTGCTCTCGATCGCCACGAACTTCAGGTCGTCCAGTTTGGCCAGCAGGTGCTTGTCATAGGTCTGGATGCCGGCGAACGCCGTGACGGCGATCAGTCCGGCGCCCAGGAACCATGCCGCTCTGGTGGCGCCGGCACCTTGACCTTCGTAGGCCCAGCGGGCCTTCCTGTACTCGTCGTCTTCCTTCCAGTGACCGCGGTTCAAACCGAGCATGGAAAACCCCTATCGAGAACGATCAGGAACGGGGAGGGGGCAGCTGGCGCGGCGGTGCCGGCAATGCCTTCCGGCTCTGGCTCAGCATCCGTTGGACCGAGGCCGGGGCGAGGTCCCGGGCCTCCGTCCAGGTCGCGTCGACCGACGGCTTGTTGAGCATGCGGGCGACGGACGGCGGCGGCCCACCGATGGCACCGGCCGAACCGCCGGCAGCGCCAGGGCCGGTCATGGCGTAGGAAGCAGTCGCTGGCCGGGAGATCGCGGCGGCGCGAGACATGGCAAGGGCGCCCAAGCCAACCGTGCCGATCGTGCCCACCGTCGAGGCCGCGGCGCCGGCTATCTGCCCGGCAGTCCGGCCAATGTCGTGAAGCCCGAGGGTCGGCATGCCGGAATGCTGCTCGCGCGCGATATCCGTCGTGTACTTGAATAGCAGGGCAAAGAAGAACATGACCACCAGCAGCGAGATCGACTGGCCGACATGCAGGTGCCCGCTCAGGTCCAGGGCATCCAGAACCATGAAGAACATGCCTGTGGCGAGTCCCAGCACCAGCATCTGGGTGCCGTAAGCCACGATGCGCGCCAGACCCGGCGCCGCCATGAACCGGGTGCTGTCGAACATCATGAAGGCCAGGAAGACGAGTGCCACCACGGTGGCGAGCTTGAAGACCACGAAAAACAGCATGATCCAGGCGGCCATGAAGATGCTCAGCAGGATCGTGCCGGCGCATCCGATCAGCAGCAGCAGGTGAGCGACCGTGTCCTGCGTACTGCCCAGCATCAGGCGCATCCAGGAGACGTTCTCGCTGTACATCCTGTTCGCCAGCTCCAGCGCGCGAACGATCACCGTTCCCGGAGCCAGTTGCAGGATATCGAACCCCGCGATGCCGGCGCCGAAACTACCCATGCCGGAAACATACGCATCGGTCAGCGGCATCCACTGACCGGATATGAAGATCAGAACCATCAATTGCATATAGCGTATGACGAACGCGGCCAGCGGCGCCAAGTCGCGTTGCCACATGAACTTCATCAACGCGATGACGAACAGCAGCGTGCCGGTGATCAGGTACACCGGCTGAAGCGCCGCGTCGATGGCGGATCCGGTAGACGTGACCCGGGCCAGCATCTCTTTGATGGCAGCGTTGAGGTAGGCGTAATCAGCGTCCATCGCCCTCGCCCTTCTTGCCGCCGCCCAGGAAGGGTTCGGTAATCCGGCAGTCATTCTCGCACTTCGTCAGGTTGCTCATGAAGTCGTCCGACTTCTTTTTCTGCTCGGCGTCCCAGCAACCGGACAGGGCGACAAGCAGGATCGAGGCGATTACCAAAGTTTTCATTCTATTATCCTCCTATTCGCCCAAAAACGGGCGGTCTATGGTGCAGTTCCCGCAAGTCGCCAGGGTCGACATGAACTCCTCGGCCGTTGCGTTTGCTGCGGCTTTCCTTGACTCGTCCCGTAACTGTATCTCGGTCGAAGCACGATGATTAGCTACCGTGGCCGCCGTCAGGCTGTTGATCGCCGCGATCTGCTCGCCGCCAATGGCGTTCATGGCCTGCAGCTCGGAGCGGATGCCGTCACCGGCCCGGCCGGCGGCTGCATGGTCGCGCGCCCGCTCCAGGGTGTCGGCCTGTTCCTGGACCGTCCGGTTCTGGACCGCCAAGCTGTTCAGGTGTACCGTGCGTTCGTGGGCCTGCATGGACCGGTTCACGGCAACCAGGTCGTCCGGCAGCATGGGCGGAAAGGCATCCGGGTACACCTCGCCGTACTGGCTGGCGATGGCCTGCTCGGACGACAGGAAGCCGCCCTGCGCCAGCCCCGGCAGGGTCCTGGTCATCATGCCGTTGAGGCCGGCGGCATTGTCGGCCGTGCCGTGGGCATTGTCCCGCCTGGCAAGTTCGACAAGGCGCTGCTGGGCGGCGAGCTGTTTGCCCAGGCACAGGTTGCCGGCGATCGCGGTCATCTGCTGGGCGATCTGTGCTGCCAGCGTCGCCCGGCCGCCCGAGAAAATCCCGCTGACGACCGACGCGGCGCCACCGATCACTGCGCCGCCGATGTTGCACTTCACGGTCTCGACGGCAGCGTCGACGTAATCCTCCGCCGGCTGCAGCACGGTGTCGACAGCGTCGCCGATGGCGTTGCCGACCGCGCTGGTGATCTGGCCGGTGGCCCTGTTGATGATCCGGTTGCCCTCGCGCACGATGATGCCGCCGGACACCAGGTCGTTCAGCCGGCGCAGCGCGCCCGCTTCCCCGCGCTCCACCGCCCCCCAGAACTGCTCGTCGGTGTCGTAGAAATTGTTGGCCAGGCCGTCCACGTTGCGCTCGAACTGGGTATCGGTGTTGCCGTTCCAGGCAGACGCTCCCGTGCCGCCGGTCACTCTGTTGTGGGCGATGGCGTTGTTCCGGCTGGTGATCGAGCCCGGCATGTGGCTGTTCTGGCCGTTGCTGATGCTGCCGGTGATGCTGTTCCCCTCGACTCGGTTGTTCTCGGCCGAGATCACCCGCACGTCGCCCCGGATGGTATTGCCGGTGACCACGCTGTTTTCTGCCTCGTTGTCCTGGAACTCGTCGGGGAACCGGTCCATCCGGTTCAGGCGGCTGTTGCCGTAGCCGCCAACCGAGACCGCCGTATCGGCGTCGATGTCGATCGTGTTGTTGACCAGCTGCACGCCGTCGCTGCCGGCCTTCCAGGTGATGCCGGCGAAGCCAGCCTTGCCCCTGATCGTGTTGCCCTCGTACCGGACATTCTTGACGCTGACGTTGTCGATGGCTTCCTGACGCCAGTTACCGTCGATCGTGTTGCCGGCCACCAGGACGCTCTGCTGGTCGGTCGGCGACATGTTGAACAGCTTGAAGCCGTCCTGCCCCTGGCCGGTGATCAGGTTGTTCGTGATCTTCAGGTTGCCGATGTCGCCGTAAGGCCCCCACAGCTTGAAGCCGCCGACGTCACCGCCGCCGGGCGCGTTGGCGACCACATGGAAGCCGTCCATCTCGACGTTCGAGATCCGGTTGGCCTGCACGGCGGCCTGATCGCGGCTCCCCTGGATCACCGCGGCACCCTTGCCGTCAACCGAGAGGATGCGGATCGGCGCCCCCGGATCACCGTGCAGGGTGCTCAGATCCAGGCTGCCGTTGTAGGTGCCGCGCCGGACCGCCACGGTATCGCCCGGCCGGGCCGAGCGGATCTTAGCCTCCAGGTTGTCGCCCGGCTGCACCTCGATGGTTGCCGCCAGGGCGGGGGTCCCGATGGCGGTGCCGGTCAGCAACAGACCGGCGATCACGGACGGACGCATTGTTTCCTCCTACTCAGCGGCCGCGGCGATTTCGACTGGCCGACGCCCTGCCTCATGCCGGACGAACTCAGCTGCCCAGCCCACGCCCTTGGCGTCGAGGAAGTGCTCTGCGAATTCCTCAGCGGGATGGTCGGCCAGGATGCCCCGGGCCAAGCCGAGGTCGTCCTTCGTGTCGGTAGAGGAGCAGAGCGCCCGGCCCAGCGGACCGAGACCCAGGTCGAACAGCCGGGCGCCGTCAGGGCACGTGAAGTAGTAGTCACGCTTCGGCGTGGCGGTTGCCACGATCTCGATGTCGCGTTCGTGAAATCCCAGCTGCTCGTAAGGCTTCCGGCCCTTCTCGCTGCCGGCGCGGTGGTTGGGCAGCAGGATGATGTTGGGCACGTTCTCGGCATCGGCCAGCACCTTGCCGATGACGCTGTCGAAGGCATCCTTCATGTTCTGGGTGGCGAACACCACGACCACGTTCTTCGACCTGGCGGCCCGCAGCCACTCATCGAACTTCGCGGCGAACCGGCTGTCGCCCAGGAACAGCCACGCCTCGTCGACCACCAGCAGCACCGGGTCCCCGGTGAAGACGCGACGCTCGACGTAGCGGAACAGGTGCGCCAGGACGTGCGGGGCCACGTCGGTCTTCTTCAGCAGGCTTGTCATGTCCAGGCTGAGGATGTCCGACAGCTCGATCCGGTCCCGGTCATCGTCCAGCAGCCGGCCGTAGGTGTCGCCGGCCAGGGCATAGTGCCGGACCGCCCGCTTCAGCACCTCGGTGGTCAGGTAGCCGCTCAAGTGGGTCAGGGTGCGTCGTTCCGGCGGGTTCCGGGCGATCAGGTCCAGGGCACCGGTCGCCTCCTCCTTCACCACGGCGCTGTTCGTGTCGATCCCCTGGGCGCGCATCAGGCCCAGCACCCATTCCAGCAGCTCGATGCGCTCGTTGGGTTCGTCGGCATACCGCAGCGGCTGGAAGCCCAGCGCCCCCGGGCCCACGGCGCCGACATCGTAGGAGACGCCGCCCAGCAGCCGGGTCACGACCTCGCCGCCGCCCTTGATCGTGAAGATGCAGACCTTGGAGCCGGGGATGCGCCGCCACCCGGTGATCATGGCGTTCATCAGGGTGGTTTTGCCGTTGCCGGACGGGCCGAAGATCAGGGTGTGGCCCAGGTCGCCGCGGTGCAGGTTCAGCCGGAACGGGGTCGACCCGTCCGTCGTGGCGATCAGCAGCGGCGGGATCGGCCGGCCCAGCTTCCTGGACAGGTGATCGTTGCACACCTCGCCGGACCACACCGACGAATAGGGTGCGAAGTGCGCCAGGTTGACGGATGTGCGGATCGGCCGGCGCAGGTCGGCGTAGATGTGGCCGGGCAAGGTGCCGAGCCAGGTGTCGAGGGGCGCCACGGTGTAGCTGGTGACGGTGAGCTGCTGACGGCGCAGGGTGTCCTCGACCCACCCGACCTTTCTCTCCAGCCGTTCCTCGTCACGGTCCCAGACAACGACATTGATGGTGGCGTGGCCGATGGTCAGGTCATCCCGGCGCACCGCGTAGATGGCTTCCTGCGCATCCTCGGCCATGGCGTTGGCCGCCTCGTTCTCCTTCTGCTTGTTCGACCGAAGCATGTACGAGATCAGCATCGGGATCATCGCGATGCCGAGCATCCTCCAGTCCCGCAGCTGCTGCTCGATGCGACGCAGGCCTTCGGCGTGCTCCATGCCCATCCACCGGATCGAGTAGCGGTACTCGCACCGCAGGGAGTCCAGCGCGGCCAGCGCCGCGGGGATGGTGTCCGGCGAATTCTTGACGCTGATCGTCCGCATGTGGCACGGGCCGAGCATCGGCTCGGCACCGCCGACCACCCGGCAGTCGGCAACGTCGTAGTCGATCCGGGCCTTGCCGTAGGACGGCTTCACCCGGTGCTGATGGACCGAAACCGCCTTGTGCAGGAAGTCGAAGGTGTCGTCGTCGTCGAGCCAGGCGCATTCCTTCATGACGCCGTCCAGCATGCCCTTCACGGCATTGCTGGCCTGGACGAATTCGTGCAGTTCGGCGCTGCCGGCCTTGCCTGCCTTCTTCTTGCCGCTCATGAAGAAGGACCGCGCCCGGCGGGTCGATGCCCGCGAGCAACGCCAGACGAAGGTGATGTAGCGGTCGGTCTCGAACTGGGAACCGGTCCGGTCGTAGGCGGTGCGGCGCTCCTCGTCGAACAGGAAGGAGATCGGGTCCGGCCACAGGGCGCGGCGCTCCCGGTCGCCCAGGTCGGCGCCGGGATAGGGCGACGCCGGCCGGCGCTGCGCCTCGATGTGCAGGCTCATCTGCCCACGCACCCGGCGCAGGGCATCGTGCAGTCGCCGCATCGTGGCAACCAGGTCGGTCTCGCTCATGCTGTCGGCATCGCCGCCGCGGAACCGCAGGGTACGCATGAAGCCGCCGAACTTCAGGAACACGATGCCCTGCTCGGCGAAGTAGGCCCACGGCAGCTTGGCCGTCAGGGGGACGGCAGCCGCCCCCCGGTTCGCTCCGATCCTAAACATCGAGATAGTGCTCCTCGTCCAGGAGATGCCTCTGCCCGCCCTCGACCCAGTAAGGGTCTTCGCGTCCGAACCAGGCACCCAGCGAGAACACGGTCGCGGAAGAGCCAAGGGCGGACAGCACCAGCAGCAGGGCCGTCAGCCAGTCCAGGAACAGGAAGCCCAGCAGGGCCGCCACCGGCATCAGGATGGCGATCAGCGCCACGTGGATGTGGCACCCGAAATAGTTGGGCGGCACCTCCAGGCTCTTGTAAGTCCGCCCGGCCTCCATCAGAACGGGCTCGACAGGTTGGTCAGCCCCTGGACGATGGTCGGGGCATTCGCCATCAGCGCACCGCCGATCAGGACGCCCAGGACACCGCCGGCGAAACCGATCAGGTTCCGCATGAACAGGAAGACGCAGGCCAGGATGAACGAGAACAGCGCCACCGCGATGCCGGCGACGAAGGCCCAGTTCAGCACCGTGCTCATACCCTGCTGGAACGGCACGTCACCGCCGCCGTTGAACTGCGCCAGCGCCGGGTCGGCCGCGGTGACGATCAGCGTGGCCAGCGCGAAAGATGCTGCATCGCCCAAGGTCTTGCGCATAGGATGACTCCCTCAAGGCTGCGTAATACTACAAATAATTCGTAGTCAATAGTACACCAAAGACCCCGTCAGGCAATGCCTTTAGCAGGACGCGGAAAAATGGGCCTTCGCAGCGCCGTTGCCTCCGCCGAGGCTTGAAGAGGGCGCTTTGGACGCCCGTTTTGGTCGAGATGGAGCGGTTTGCCTCGATCCAGGGCTCGCGGAGCCGCCGTTGAGGCGGGCTCCGGACGTGATTATGCCGCAGCCAGCAGCTTGGGCAGGCGGATCAGGTTGTAGGCCGCGGCGGTCAGCGTGAACATCCAACCGACACGGGCCGTGCCGCGATGACGCGTTTTGCGCAAGCCGGCTCCCTTGATCCAGCCGAACACCTCTTCGATCCGCTTGCGGATCCGCTGGCTGACGGCGTAGCCGGGGTGGCGGGTGGTCCGGCCGTCGATCGCCGAGCGGCGGTTGTTCGTGTTCTGGGCGACGTGCGGGGCCGCGCCCAACTCGCGCATGTTCGCCACGAAATCCCTGGTGTCGTAGGCCTTGTCGGCCCCGACCGTGATGCGGTGGCGGCCCGGAATGGCCTCGACCATGGCCACCGCCGCCTCGCGCTCGGCCAAGCCGGTGGCCGCCGTCAGCCGGACATCCACCACCAGGGCGTGGCGGTTCTCCATCAGCGCATGACCCATGAAGGCCAGCTTCGCCGGCTGCCCGTTGCCCTTGCGGTACAGCCGCGCCTCGGGATCGGTAGTCGAGGCGTGGGTCTCGTTGGAGCGCTTCTCGCCATGGAAGTCGCGTTCGCCGTTGCGTCCCGGCCCCGGCGGCTCGCCGCTGCCGTCCTTGGGCCGGAAGCTCTTCACCGCGGCCCACGCTTCAATCAGCGTGCCGTCCACCGAGAAATGCTCGTCCGACAGCAGCGTTTTGACCCGCGGCTGATCCAGCACGCTAGCCAGGAACTTGGCCGCCACATCGCCGGCCAGCAGCCGTTCACGGTTCTTGGTGAACACCGTCACGTCCCACACCGGCGCGTCCATCGACAGGCCGACGAACCAGCGGAACAGCAGGTTGTAATCGAGCTGTTCCATCAGCTGACGCTCCGAGCGCACCGAGTAGAAGGCCTGCAGCAGCAGCGCCCGCAGCAGCTTCTCCGGCGGGATCGATGGTCGCCCAATCCTGGAGTACAGCCCCTCGAAGGCCGGCGACATCACCTCCAGCGCCTCGTCCACGATGGCCCGGATCGGCCGCAACGGATGGCTCGCCGGAACCCGCGCTTCACAGCTCACGTAGCTGAACAGACCCTCGCTGCGTTCGTCCAATCCCCGCATCGTCCCCTCGCCGGCCGCAGTCTACACCACCGAAGAGAATCACGACCGCCCGCCCGTGCACAGCCCTTTTTCCGCAGCCTGTTAGAGCGACCATCCATCGAACGGACAGGATCATCGCTAAGCCAGTCTGCATCCCTGCCTTCCAACCGCTGGCAGCACCAGAATTTGTGTCAAGAGGGCCGGAACCGGCCTTCAGCGACGCCTACAACCTCGCGCGAGGCGCGAGCCCGCTGGAAATACACGCTGATCCGGCGACGGCCGGATCGCGGAACCAACGATATAGTAAATATGCTACTGACGGATGTCGTCGTATGTGATTTGCAGCTCTCTAAGCATATCGCGCTTCTGGACAGCCGCAGAGGCTTCAAAGACCAAGCCGATAAGCCGGAATTTCCGGGCCAGGGAAGCGGAACGCCCCGGCGGTAGGCGCCACGCCACGTCCGCCAGGGAAATAACCCCGTTCACCTGGTCGAGCAGGGTAGGATCATGCTGCTCCATGCCCCATGCAACAACCGACCGGTGGATCGGGTCAAGCCTGCTCATGGCTAGTGCTATGGGAAGATCGCTACAGTTGATCACCTCTGAATTTCGAGCGCGTTTCGTACCGCAGGGCCGTCCTCTCGAACTTCCAGCACAGCGCCTCAAGCTCGACGGCCTGCCTCACCTGTCCGGGATCGCCGATCTGCAAACGTACCCGGGCAACAGTCTGAAGCGCCTGGCAGACCAGCATGAGGGTCTGTGACAGCCGAGCCTGATCCTGGTGCGGAGCTCCCCGGATTATTTCCAGCAGTTCCGTTAGCCGTTTCAGGCGGGCGCGCGAGGCTGCGTAATCGATTTCCATAGGTCCCTAACAGGGTACCGCCGGCTGGGTTCATTCCCGGCGCCGTGCATTTCTTCCCGAACCCGAATGACCTCCTGGAGTACCTCGGCGACCTGCCGGAATGCCCGGATCAGCCGCATGCGCTTGTCTGGCGAAGCCTGGCGCGCCAGTTCAATCAACCGGTCCAGGCCGACATGCACACTGTCATGGTCCTGTTCCGTCCCGACCCAACAGGCCACCGGCGGCAGGATCGCGGAACAAACAATATGGAAAAATATACTACTTGAGAATGTAATTATACGAGATACGCAACCGTGTGGGCCGCTCTTCCCGCTGCGCCAGGGCGGCATCCTGATATGCCTGCCCCAGGTGCTGGAAGGTATGCACGAGATACAAACTTCTGCCCGGTGGAAGCTGCCATGCCTGATCGGCCAGATAGATCAGGCCGTCCAGGTGATCAAGCAGACAGACGCGATCCTGTGCCATAGCCTTCCAACGAAAAAGTGGCCATCCGCGGGAGCTTGGATGGCCATCAGATCAGGGAGGAAAATTCCTGAAGCTAGTCAGTCCTGATGGAAGAGAGCACAAGGAACGTTTTCTGATGGTACGCTGCCGTACCAGAGATGGAAAATCTTGAATGACATCCACTAATGCGCAGCTCACTATTCGGGTAATTGTTCGAAATGCCGATGAACGGTGTCGTAGCACTCGCGAAAGGCTTTCTCCAGGTCCGATCGGTCAAAGGTGGTCATTAGCGTCGAAGATGTTGAGCGTTTAATTCTAGCTTAGCCCTAAGTTCTTCCGCCTCATCATCTGCACATCGGGAGTTCTCAATGAAATATTGAGCAAATTCCAACGACCTTAAAAGGTTTTTACTCTCGTAATTCTTGTTATCAGTGGCTATTTTGCGGTTCATCATTGCCTCCTTCCTGCTGGTTGCAAGATAGAAGGACGGTTATGCTGTGAGTGTCGGTACGATAGCGAACAACTCAGCCAAAAATGCCATGAGGCACGACGAATGCGGAAGGGATGGTATGGGGAGTGCGCCCCGCGTAACCTGTTGTAATCGATAAATCTGCCAGAAACAGAAAGCCTCTGCCGGTACGGAACTTTCCGCCGTGGCTACGCCGGCCGTGAGCGAGACATGAGCAAGCAGCGTAAACCCCGATCCCAGTTCGCCGCCCTGCCATACCGCTCTGTCCGGGACCGGCTCGAAGTGCTCCTGATCACGTCGCGCGAGACGCGGCGCTGGATCATTCCCAAGGGATGGGCCGAGAAGGGCACAGAGCCGCATGACATGGCCGCCCGGGAGGCGTTTGAGGAAGCCGGGGTCCGGGGCAGGGTCGCGGCTGCTCCTTACTGCACCTACCGCTATGACAAGCGCCTGACGGCGAGGCAGTCGGTCGAGTGTCATGTCACCGTCTACCTTCTGGAGGTCGCGCAGGAGCTGGAGGACTGGCCGGAACGGGACGAGCGTGAACGGCGTTGGCTCACCCCGTCCCAGGCTGCGCTGGATATCAGCGAAAGCGGCTTGGTTGCGTCGCTGCTGCGCCTGGGCCTTCCCACGGGGCCATAACCTGTTTTATAGTGTCCTCCCTAGACGGTGTCTGTCCGGTATCTCTCTCCGTCATGCCCGGTCGGCTTTACGATCTCGGCCAGGCGCCGTGATCCGTCCCGCTCCCGCCGGATGAACGCCACCATGTCGACCGCCTCGATGATGTCGCCGTGCGGCACGTTGGCGGCTACGTGGCCGATCAGTCGCGAGATGCGCGACAGGCCATGCGCCGCCGAGTTGGCGTGGACCGTGGAAAGCCCGCCGGGGTGGCCGGTGTTACTGGCACCAATCCATTCCAGTGCCGTCTCCCCGTCCCGGATTTCGCCGATCACGATGCGGTCGGGCTTGTGGCGCAAGGCCTCGCGGACCAGCTCGCGGGCATTCATCGCGCCGGTGAAGGCGCGGACCACGTTGGGACCACTCACCCGCAGTTCGTCCTGGTCCTGGATGATGAAGACCCGGCTGGACCGGAACGGCGCCTCCGCCAGCAGGGCGTTGCCCAGCGTCGTCTTGCCCGCTCCGGTGCCGCCGACGATCAGGATGTTCTTGCGGTCGGCCACGCCCGCGCGCAGCACGTCGGCATGCGCCTCCGTCATGGCGCCGGCGGCGACATAATCGTCCACCGTGAAGATCCGCCCCGGCGGCAGGCGGATCGAGAAGGTGATCCGGCGCACCGTGGGCGGCAGCAGGGCCGCGAACCGCTCGCCGGTCGGCAGGTTGGCCGACAGCGCCGCCTTCTCGATCGGGTGATTGTCGATGTCCGAGACCAAGGTGACGATCCGGCGCGCGGCGTGTTCGGTCAGGTGCTCGCCGGTCGGCCTGTCCTGCCCGCCGACTGTCAGCCAGATCGCGCCGTCCTCGTTCACCATGATGTCGGTGCAGCCCGGCGTCTGCTTGGCCGTCCGGATGATCGGGCCGTAGGCGTCCTCCAGGTCGTCCAGCAGGCGCCTCATGCCCTCGGTCCGGTTCGCGGTCAGGTTCTCCCCCTGCAGCTCAAGCGGCATTGCCGGCATCCTCGCGTTCAATGGTTTCGATCACCCTGCGGTATTCTACCTGGTCGCCCTCGGCAAGGGTCAGCAGGATCGAGCGCAGGAGCCGGTCCTGGCGGGCCGACTGGTCGAGCAGCTTGGCGATGCCGGCCTCCACACGGTTGACCACCTGCGCCTCCCGGCGCCACAGGCGGAAACCGTCCTCGATCAGCTGCTCCAATACCTCGTTGCGGGAGACCTTCCGGCCGGCGCCGCGGAACTGCGCCGTCGTCTCGGTTATCTGGGATGCCAGGTTCGGCTCCAGGTAGAGCTTGAATTCGACCTTCGTCATTCTTCACCTCCAGGGGCTGTGATCAGCTTTCGCTTGCGCCTCGGCTTCGGCCTGGCAGGGGGAGCGGTGGCGTCGTCATTCGCCGGCGGTTCCGGCAAATCGCCGTCATCGACGGCCCCGGCGCCGGAGGCCATGGCTTCCGGGGTTTGCGGGTGAACCGGCACGCCCGCCCAGGCGCTCGGGCGGTGCGGGTGCGGCAGATCAGGATAGGCGCCGTCGGAGCCGCGCAGGGCAGCCTGGGGCAGATCCAGCCGCTTGCGCAGGATGCGGTCCTTGTGGTCCACGATTTTGCGCGCCCGGATCACGGGCTGACCGGTGATAAGCACCAGCTCGAACCGATCCCTCAGCTGGCGGACGCCGCCGGGGTTGATGACCGGCTGCTCGACCTCGCTGACGCTCTCGGTATGCGACCGCGCCCAGGTGCCGGAAGAGCGACTCCGGCTGGTCGACCTGCGCCGTTCCGTGACGGTGCCGCAGGACTGGGAGATTTCCTGCTGGGTCATGCCGTCGTTGGCGGCGTAGACGACGTGGCAGCGGATGTTGTCGCGGAACTGGTTGTACGGCCCGTAGGGCGCCTGACGCAGGGCGTTGAGCGACTGGGCGCCCAGCAGCATGGTGGCGCCGCACCCGACGATCTTGGTGATCGCGGTCTGCAGGATCTCCAGGCGCAGGCTGGCGAACTCGTCGACCACCAGCAGCGACATCGGCTCCCCTTCCAGCGCCGGTTGCTCCCTCATGATCGCGCCCATCAGCATGGACAGGAACATGCTGGTCACCGGTCGCAGGCGATCGTCATCGCTGGCCGGCGTCGTCAGGTAGAGCGACACCGGCCTGCGCTTCGGGCTCAGCCGAAACAGGTCCCGCATCCTGAAGTCCGACCGGCCTGTCACCCGGGCGACGATCGGGTCCTCGAAGGGCGACAGGCGCACCAGGGCGGCGTTGTAGAACATGCCGCGGTACTTCATGCCGTCCCCGGACTTCTCGCCGAACGGGTCGCCGCCGAACAGGGCGTTGATCCGGTCGACCGCCACCGGATGCGCCTTCGTTTCGGCTATGCGGCGCATCCCGACGTCTCCCTGGGAGATCAGCCGGACCACCTCGGCCATGTTCTTGCGCTCGTCGGGCTCCCCGTGCAGCACGTGCAGGATCACCGCCCCCATCAGACGGTCGGCGCCGGCCTCGAAGTGCTCGTCCGACCTGGCCGGTCGCGGCACCGACTTGGCGAGGTTGTCGGCCCCGGCCACCGGGTTGGCCGGGTCGATCTCCTCCAGGAAGTTGAAGTGGACGCCGGCCGGGTTGGTCAGGTCGAGGTTCAGGACGTGGCTGAACCGCTTGCGCCACCCCGACGTCGTCCTGAACAGCTCTCCCTTGCCGCCGTCATACATCACCATCGGCCCGCCATAGGTCAGGCAGGCCGGGCGGATCACGCCGACACCCTTGCCCGACCGGGTGCCGCCCGTCACCAGCACCGGCTCCTGGTCTACCCAGCACAGGTGCTTGCGCCCGATCCGACCCAGGGGGATGCCGGAGTACTCCAGCTTCGGGTTGCGCAGCAGCCCGGCGCGCTTCGCCTCCCTCTTGCCGCCGTAACGCTGCCGGTCCTCGGCCGCATCGCGCAGCCGGTCCACGACGTAGCCGGCCCCGACCCCGGCCACCCCCGCGACCGTCAACGCGCCGGCCGCGCAGCCGGCCAGCAGCACGGCGTTGGTCTCGATCCACGTCCGCGTGGCCTGCACGAACGGTTCCGGGTTGGTCAGGATCTGCCCGAGGTCAATCACGGCCGCGATCCTCCCCCCGGATCGGGCGCCGGCCCATGTGGTAGTTCCGTTCCCCGTCTCGCAACCGTTGGGCCTGCCGTTCCATATACCGGTCCATCTCCCGCTGGCTCATCGGACCCAGGTGCCGGGTCGCCAGATCCTCGGCGATGCGGCGCATCTCGAACCGAATAAATTCCCTGTCCATCACCAGGTCGGTTCCGTCCTGGGCGATGCCCCGGAGGATGACGTGGGCGTGCCGGTTCATGGCGTGCGTCGCGTCCGGCTTCTCGTGGATGCCCGCGAACCAGTCCAGCCGGGTGCCCAGACGGCGCTCCAGCTCGGCCATGTACTCGCGGGTATAGGCCGCCATGTCGAGCTGCGCGCCGTCGTTCGGCGCCAGGATGAGCCTGAAATGGTGCCGGTCGTCCCGCCACCCCTGGACGGCCGAATGGCCCGTGACGCCGTCGCCGTTTCGATCGATCAGCGACGGCGTCACCGCCCGTTCGCCGGCCCCGGGCCGCTCGACATACCGGATGTGGCTGTGCAACTTAGAGTATCCCGCACCGGCCATGCGGTAATGGTAGGAGATCACCACCACGCGGCGACGGTACGACGACCCTTCGCCGCTGCCCAGCCGTGTCGTACCCCGATGCACCGCCTTCGGTTTTCCAAGGTCGGGCAGGTAAACCCGCCCTGCCGACTCTCCGCCGGCCTTCGGCGCGAACCTCAGCCATCGCTCGATCAGCGCGTCTTTCGACCTCGCCAGCGGCACCCGCCCTGCCATGACCTGCCTCCTTGACCCTGACTAACGTAAAATCGTAGTATACCCCATATCAGGGACAACAGGCTACGGCTAGGGACACGAAAATCGCAGAAAGGGAGGGGGTTCAGCGCCGTCCGGGGACAGGCGCTTTTAACTTGCAATACCCCCTCTCCCCAACCTCAGTTTTCTTCCCGCAAATCGCCCTTCAACCCTTTGGAAGAAAGCCCCTCAAATGAATGATAACCGCTACTTTTCCAACCGCCCGGCATCGTCTATCTGGTCGGCGGCATCCTGACCTGCGTTGTCGCGTATTTTATAGACCCTGAAATCACCCAGCGATTCCTGCCCCGCATGATCGCAACGGTCGTTCCAGTCGGCTTAGTCGTCGGCGGTCTGGCTTACCTGATCACCCGATCCGTCAGCCGCAGGAGCCCCTCTGACAGGCTGTGAATTTCCCGTAGGTCGATGACTCGCCCATCCCTATATTCCAAGGTGAAACTGTAAAACACAGGACCGGCACGTATCATCACCACCCACTCGGGCGACCGCTTCGACCTCATCGACCATGTCTATGAGATGTGCCGCTTGGGCGACCAGGACTTCCGGTCGGCAGAGAACCGGACCTTCCGATATCGCAATGGTCAGTGCATTTCGCTCGCCACCGGAGCCAATGCCCCTCATGGCGTTCTGGTCCATCTGCGCGACCGGATGGCTCCCGAGCTGTGGGCCTACGTCGGCGATCTATGGGCTAAGGCGGCAGAGCGCCCGTACACCGGACAGGACGGCAGACCTAGCCACCGCCCGCCGGTAGCCGCTGCCTGAGCCAGGAGAGCCGGGCCATCGAGCACGGCGAAGCAGCCCGTCACGGTTGTACGTCAATCCCCTTCTCGATGGGACCCGTTCGCACAAGCGTAGCGCGGAGAATGGGACGGAAGGGGATTGATGCCCACCACCAAGAGACATCCTGCTTTCCCCTGGTTCGATGAAATCGGACCGGGGATGCCCCCTGGCGAAGGATCTTTAACTATGGGATTTTCCCATAGTTTCTGCCTTAGACGAAGCTAAGTCAGTAGGTTAGAGAACAGCCATAGCACGAGCAGTTTGCTAATCGGTGTGCTTCCCGCTTTCTTGCTGTGCTTGGATCGCGACGAGCTGCTCAAGCAAGGTCGGCTGACTATCAAGCAAGCGAAGCAGATTGCTCATAGCCTTGGTGGGCAGATCCTTCCCGCTTTCATATTTTTGGAATGCGTGAACACCCCCTCCGAGGATTACTCCAGCCTTGCGCTGAGAAAGTTTAAGCTTTTTACGAATGCGGGAAACTTCCTTCGGAGGCGCCAAGCCATCAATCTTTGCCTTGAATTCCAAAAACGCCGGTTCCGTAGCTAACATGTCGGCACCCGTCAGGACACTCTCCTCGCAAGAAGAGCAGTACCATCCTGGCTGGTCCAAGGTAACCTTATGTCCCTTATACTCAAATTCGACAGGCTTTGAAGCCCGCGCCATGTGCCCGCCGCACTCATGGCAGATCATCGTATCAGCCATCACTACTTCTCCTTGAAGGACAGCAATCTAAACTCTGTCACGACATCCGCAATGAACTTGATGTAGATAACATTCTCATCATGCGGCACATGGTAAACGTCCTGCCAGACTGTATGATCATTATTCGAAGTCATAGACTTGTAGAAATGCTTTCTTTCCATCGTTTGTATGACGGAAACCATACCGGTAACCGTAATTCCTAGGCTTCTAGCCCCTTGGAGAGCGACAATAGTTGCATTCAACTTCTCGACGCTGCTAAACGATGCCTTAAATGACGCCAGATCATAGGTGGGCTTCCGTTTGTCCATGCCGGAATGTGGCACCTTCAAGGTGGCGCGTCAAGATCTTTGCCACCTTGAAGGTGCCATTTTCTACCCTTGCCTCGCTGCAACCGTGGCTTCGTCCATCTCCTGGCGGCGCTGCCTGACTGACCTCGACCAGGTCGCGCGGCTGTGCTCGGCGGTCGTTCGCGAGTTCCCATGCCCAGGCCGCTTCCAGCAGGCGAGCTTCTTCCGGCTCTGCCTCCCGCCAGGTCTTACAGGCTGTCGGCGTCCACTGTCCCGAGGTCCTGGCGTCGCCGGCATTCGCCGCGGCGAGCAGCTCTTCGAAGGTTATCGTTCAGGATACTCTTTATAGCGCATTACGCTCATAGCCTTACAGATGGGTAGTTTGCTTCTTCTACACGCTTTCACATACCCTATTTTGAGCAGGTGCTATTTTCTGAAATATGTGTAAAAAGAAGGCCGCCCACAAAGAGGCAGCCTGAGTCTAGGGAGGAAACGCCCGAAAGAAGGCGTTGCAGTATCGCTACCGCACTGCATACATAGTCTTAGCGCCGAATTAATTCGAGGGAGGAAATGCAGGCTGCATGCCTGCATCCTTTTTTCCGCAACCCCCTGAACTGCAGCCCTACCCTTCTTTGTGCGCCCGTGCCGCAGCCATCGCCTCGTCCGGCGCCGCTCCGTCACCGCGAGTTCGTCTTTCGCCTGCACCCGGCGATCGTTCGCCAGCTCCCAGGCCCAGCAGGCTTCGAGCAGGCGCGCATCTTCCGGATCTGCCTCCCGCCAGGTGCGGCATGCTTGCGGGGTCCACTGACCAGGTGCGCGGGCGCCGCCGGCATTCGCCGCGGTCAGGATCTCTTCGAACGTCATCACCTGATCTTCATCCTGCCTTCAGCAACCGATAGACGCTCGTCCGGCCGATCCGCAGCCGGCGTGCGATCTCGCTGCCGCCCAGGCCTTCCGCCTTCAGTGCCTGGACGGCTGACCGGTCGAGCTTCGGCTTGCGCCCCTTGTAGACCCCCTTGGCCTTCGCCTGCTGGATGCCTTCGAGCTGGCGCTCCTTCCGGAGGTTCGTCTCGAACTCGGCGAAGACGCCCAGCATGTCGAGGAAGGCTTTCCCGGCCGCAGTCGATGTGTCGATCGGCTGCTCGGTCGCCTTCAGCGCCACGCCCTTGGTCTTCAGCTCCCGCACGATGTCCTGGAGGTCGCCGATGGAGCGGGCCAGCCGGTCGATGCGCGTCACCATCAGTGTGTCGCCCGGCTGCAGGAATTCCATCAGCGTCTTCAACTCCGACCGGCCCGACCTGGTCGTCCCCGTCACCTTCTCTTCTCGAACCACGAAGCACCCTGCCTTCGTCAGCGCCTCCCGCTGCAGGGTGAGGTCCTGGTCGATCGTGGAAACGCGAGCATACCCGTAAACTGCCATCGATCACCCCGATCTGTTCCGTTAGGCTCTAGACCATTCAAGTATCCTGTGCCGGAACTCGAAAAGCAACCCTATTGGAACAGGAAGAAGCTGGATCAGGATGTCCCGTGAAACTGTTCCCCTGGCGTATACCCAAATAGGGCAATCCAGCAGATCGCCTGCCAACGCTTCACTCATCAGATTGCTGGTCGGCTATTCTCTCATCGACAAGATGCAGAAGATGACTGGCAAGGATCAGCATTTCCGCCGCTCTGGTAGCCTCATCGATAACAACGGTGCGGTGACTGCCTGGGTTCTTATAGCGACCGATAGCGCCTGCAAACAGAAAAGCCGTAGCCTGTCTTTCAGAAACGGGAAGCGTCTGATCCGTCAGCGGGCCTGTGCTCTCGTGGAATGCGGCGAGCATCAGGTCTTTCCCTATTTTGGTGTTCTCGTAGTTCCCCGCTTTCCGGACTTCGACTTCGACCTCTTTGAAAGCCTGAAAGACCGCAGTGTCGTAGTCACCGCGAAGAAAGTTCGGCCATGCCTTGGTCGTGACAATCGGGTGGAGAAGGTCTCGCGGGATCAGCGAAGCCTTGCGATAACTCTCGAAAGCCTCCGGAGTCGCAGCTTCCCAACCGCGCTTCGTGATGAAGTACCATCCGGCACCTTGTCGTGGGTGAGGCGCAAGAAGACCGACGCTGAGCAGCCAATTCCACGCCTCCGCAATGGCTTCTCCCACCCGGTCCTTGTAATCCACCGGATAGATCAGTTGAGTCTGATATAAATTATTAACGAAATTGTGTAGGCTTAGTGGTGGCCTGTCATTACGCAAGATCGAGAGCAGGACACCCCCCAACTCCTCGGGCGGTAACCCCAGGAGGACTTCGGCATCGGGGAACAAGGCTTTCAATCTGTGAGGCATGATCTCTCCTTAGATTTTCGTCCGACCGTTCCACGAAATCATACACTCTTAGAGCGCCGTCTCCCTCGATCTGAGAGTCTTTACCGGAAGGGGATTTCGGACACCGTTCTTGAAACCCGATTTCGGACACGGGTTCTGCACACCGGAAATCGTCATTCCAGCAGTGCCGGTCGAAGGTGTTCAGAACCCAACGTTTCCGAACACCCCGAAAGAGCCTCAGAGGAAAACTTTTGTAAAAATTATATAATAATATGTACTTTTCGGCCGAATTGTGGCGGCTACTGGCCCAATGAGTACGCCTCAGATTGACGGTCCCGCCCCGCTTCAGCAGGCGGATCTTCGCTGTTAAGAGCTACCAAGTTTTTTAGAAATCCGGTATCGGGTTGTCAAAAGTGAACGAGTTTAGAACCTTATCGCTTGATGGACAGGTAAGCGCATTCGCCTAGTAAAAGATTTTCTTAAGTTATCACCTCTCATCACCATACCAACGCTGAATTGGAGATTCTCTTCTTCTCTGATCTGCTTTAATCATCGTTTCCCGTGCGTTACAGGTCCTTCCGTCTGGAACTGTCCAAACATAAATTCGCATAGTAAGCCAGCTAGCTCGTTGATCACCGACACACTGTTGGCTGGAAGTTGTCAGCTCTCTCAATGCTCCGCCTACGATGGCACCAGTCGTAGGTTGGCCAAATGCAATACCTAAAGTGGTTGCGATCTGCTGTAAAAAATCCCCAACAGGAGTTCCCCAACATGGGGACTCGTAACTTACAGTAATACCATTATTTGATACATTACGACCTGACATACTATTTCTTGGGGGATTTGATCTGGAGTACTTAGGGTTACCACTTGCTTCATGTAGGCTGTAGGCACACAGCTTTTTTCTGCTTTCAACATCAACCCTCACTTCTCCTCTACGGGTGTATTGTGCAGTTCTGCCTAGTACAACAGACCAGCGCCAAAATTCTACATCTCTCCCGAGGTTTTCATAATGATCATGCTTATACTGAGAAAATGCTTGTGTAGGATCATATAATAATAAAAATAGTACAAGCATAATGGGGCTCATGTGGATAAGCTTTTTCATCGTTTTCCTCCTTAGGTTCTGATGACGTCTTAATTAACCTAGAAGCATTTCAGTATATTAAACAAATTTATTATTTATTATGCTTACATATGCTGCCGGCTTGCCGCTGCTGTTGCTCAACCAAAACAGAATCTGCTCTAGAGTTATCCATCTATAGATTTATGTAATTGGGGTATGCGCAATACGTACTTATGAATAGGCAACCTATACACCATCGATTAATCCGATAGTAAGTCATTCGTCTGCCCGCCTATTCTGTACAACGCGCATTGATATTTTTACATAAATGATTCACTAATAATGAGGGTTGCCAGCCAGATATCATCAAGCAGCCGGCGAGGGTTCCTTGATAGGCTCGATCGCGCCGCCCTTGCGGAACCGAGGCGCGTCTTACCTCACCTTTTCGCTTGCGGCCCCCAGCTAAACGGGAGTAGACAAAAGGCACCCGAGTTGTGTTCGCAGCTTGGGACAACTGCAATCGCCTACCAGCTCGCCCGCAATCGCGGAGCGGGCTTTTTTTGTGCTCGCAGCCAGGGAGATCCACATGCCCGCGAATGCCGCACCCGTTGATGACTGGATCACCGCGACGAGCGCCGCCGCGCGCCTCGGCGTGACGCAGCGCACCTTGCGCAATCTCGAACTGAAGGGCGAGGGGCCACCGGTCTATCGCCTGATCGGCCGAACGGTCCGCTACCGGCTGTCTGAGGTAGACGCCTGGATCAGCTCGCGCGCTTCGTTCCAGGTCAGCGCACGGCAGGACTGAGAACCGGCGAAGCGTTCCGACAGCTTCAGCCCCTACCTTCCAGATCCAACGGAGTTCCACACTATGGCAACGTTATCGATCGTCAATCGCAAGATTGACGAGCTGGTTCCTTATGCCCGCAACGCGCGCAAACACCCTGCCCCGCAGATTAAGCAGCTCGAAGGAGGGGTGCATCCAGCGCCGCTGCGAAAATATACTCTAACGACGCCCTTTTTGGACCGATTCCGGCAGGTTTCCAGGTCGTTTTGCCTCTGACCGCTGAAAATGGCGTGTTAACATGGCGTACAATACGAATTGCACTCCATATGCCTAGCCCGATCGCCACATTGCACGCCGTAAACCAAGCCCTTATCCTGGGGGTCGACATGGCGTGCAATGGGAATATCCCCGGCGATGGTCGATCCTCCGCCCTGGCTTCAGTCCTTCCTCGACCGCCTCGCCGCGGAGGATCTCTCGGCCGCCACCCGCCGGGGCTACCGCTACGATCTGCTCCAGTTCGCCGCTTGGTACGCCGCCCTGTACGGCACCCCACCCGATCTGCCGCGGCTGACCGAGCACGACGTCATCGCCTGGCGCCAGCACATGATCACCCGCTGCCAGTTCAGGGCGACCACCATCAACCGCCGTCTCGAGGCCGTTCGCCGCGTGCTGCGCTGGGCCGAGGCCACCGGGGTTGTCGCCGCCAACGTCGCCGCCGGGGTCCGGACGATCCGTCTGACCGGCGACCGCCAGCCCGTCGGCCTCACCGCGGCCGAGGTCCATGGACTGCTGCGCGCCGCTGGTGAGAGCTCCCACGGCCTGGCCCGGCGCAACTACGCGCTGGTCCAGCTCATGCTGCAGACCGGCCTGCGGATCGGTGAGGTGGCCGCCCTGCGGCGCGCCGACATTACCCTGCGCGAGCGCGCCGGCGTGCTCCGCGTCCGCCACGGCAAGGGCCTCAGGGAACGCGAGGTGCCGCTCAACGCCACCGCCCGCCGGGCGCTGCGCCAAGTCTTCGAGCGGGATCCGGCTCCCGCCCGGCCGGAGGATCCGGTGTTCCGCTCGACCCGCAGCGAGCCGCTGCCGGTGCGCTCGATCCAGAACACGATCGCCGGCCTAGTGCGCCGCGCCGGCCTCAAGCGCGCCGGCATCTCCGCCCACAGCCTGCGCCACACCTTCGCCCTGGCCTGGCTGCGCCAGCATCCGGGCAAGCTGGTCGAACTGGCCCAGCTGCTCGGCCACGAGAGCCTCGACACCACCGCCGTCTACACCCGCGCCTCGACCGAGGATCTCGCCCGGGACGTCGAGCAGACCCCGTTCAATCTCGATGGCTGAGCCCGCTCCGGAGGAGATCGACCCGGACCGGATCCTGAACGACTGGGCACTCGACGAGGCCGACCTCCGGGAGGTCATGCGCGCCCGCGGTCCGGACAACCGCCTGTGGACCGCGCTGCACCTGTGCGGCGTGCGCCGCACCGGCCGGTTCATCGACGACCCGGAGCAGGTTCCGCGGGACGCTGTCATCCACCTGGCCCGCCGGCTCGGGATTGATCCACCGGCCCGGCTGGCTTCCCTGGCCCGCCAGCCGACCGACAGCGCCATCCGCGCCCGGGTGCGCGACCACCTCGGGTTCACGGTGTTTTCCACCGACGCCCAAAACCGTCTGGAGACCGATCTCTCGGCGGTCGCCGCCGATGGCCTGACGACCGCCGACCTGATCCAGCGGGCGGAAGCGTCGCTGTCCGCGGCGAAGGTCATCCTGCCCGCCCGCACCACGCTCGAACGGCTGGTCGCCGCCATCACCCGCCAGGTGTAAGTGCCGGGTGAATACTCCTCAGATCGGGCGGATGAACTTTCCCCAGGCTGACGCAACGGCACGGCTCCGGAGCAGGCGCCTCGGAACCGTGTAGCCGCCCTTGGCCCATAATCCCCTCAGTCGATTGAGGGAGGGCGTGGGTGGTCACACTTGGGGAACTCGTCATGATTCTCGATCTCGCCCGCCAGGGGCTGAGCGTGTCGGCAATCGCGCGCCGGACCGGCCTGGACCGCAAGACCATCCGAAAGTACATCGCCAAGGGGCTGGAGCCGCCCGCCTACACGCCGCGGCCCCCGCGACAGACCCTTGTCGGCCCCTTTGAACCCTATCTGCGGGAGCGCCTCCAGGCCTTCCCGGAACTCAGCGGCCGACGTCTGCTCCGGGACATCCGCGCGCTCGGCTACCAGGGCGGCTATACCGTGCTGAAGGATTTCCTGCGTACCGTCCGGCCCAGGCCCGAGACACAGTTCGAGCGCCGGTTCGAGACACCGCCCGGCAAGCAGGCCCAGGTCGATTTCGCCTTCTTCAAGACCGTGTTCACCGACCAGCCCGACGTCGAGCGGATCGTCTGGCTGTTCTCGATCGTGCTCGGCCACAGCCGCATGATGTGGGCCCGCTTCGTCGCCCGCCAGGATCTGCCGACCGTGCTCCGGTGCCACATCGCCGCCTTCGAGGCGTTCGGCGGCGTGCCCGAGCAGATCCTTTATGACCGCATGAAGACCGCCGTGCTCGGTGACGTCGAGGACCCCGACCAGCCGGCCAAGGGGATCGCCTACAATGCCAAGCTCCTCGATCTGGCCGCCTGCTACGGTTTCCTGCCGAAGGCCTGCAGGCCCTACCGGGCACAGACCAAGGGCAAGGTGGAGCGGCCCTTCCGCTATGTCCGGGAGGACTTCTTCCTCGCCCGCACCTTCCGCAATCTGGACGACCTGAACGCCCAGTTCGTCCAGTGGCTGGACCAGGTCGCCAACGTTCGCCTGCACGCCACCACCCAGCGTGTCGTCGTCGAGCATTTCGCCGAGGAGCGCGATCACCTCAAGGCCCTCCCGGCCGGTCCCTTCAACACCGTGCTGGCACTCGAGCGCCGCATCACCCGCGACGGCATGGTCTCCGTCGCCGGCAATCTCTACTCCGTGCCCGACAGCACCCGCCGGCGGACCGTCGAGGTGCAGATTACCGCCGGCGCGGTCAACATCCTGGAGGACGGCATCCTCATCGCCTCCCATCCGGCACAGGAAGGCCGCGGCCAGCGCCGGATCGCTCCCGGTCACCGCACCCAGCCGCCGCCGGCCAACAGCAGGACGGCCCGGGAGGAGGCCAGGCCCGAGCCTCGGGGCAGCACGGTGACACCCCGTTCGCTGGCCATCTACGACGCGATCGGCCGCCGTCTCGCCAGCCAGCAGGGTGTCCCATGACCGCAACCACCCTCGATCCGGCGGCCAGCCCCGCCACGCTCGACCGCATCCGCGCTCACCTGGTCGGTCTCAACATGCCGCGCGCGCTCGAAGTGCTGGAGCATATCCTGCGGCGGATCGAACGCGGCGAGATCTCGGCCCTGGAGGCCATCGACACCCTGCTCGGCGAGGAACTGACCCTGCGGGAGGGGCGACGCGTCAGGTCCGCGCTGAAGATGGGCCGGCTGATCAACATCAAGACCCTGGGCGGGTTCGACTTCTCCTTCCAGCCCTCGCTTGACCGCGACCGCATCATGGCGCTGGCCCAGCTCGACTTCGTCGATCGCCACGAGGCGGTCCATTTCCTCGGTCAACCCGGCTGCGGCAAAACCCATCTGGCGCTGGCCCTCGGTGTCGAGGCGGTCAAGTCCGGTCGTTCGGTCTACTTCGCCACCCTGGCCGACATCGTCAGTTCGCTCGCCAAGGCGGAGCGGGAAGGCACCCTGCGCGAACGCCTGCGTTTTCTGTGCCGGCCCCAGTTGCTGATCGTCGATGAGATCGGCTATCTGCCCGTCATCCCGGGGGGCGGCAACCTATTCTTCCAGCTGGTAAATGCCCGTTACGAACGCGGCGCGATGATCCTGACCTCGAACCGCGGCTTTGCCGAATGGGGCGATGTCTTCGGCGGCACCGTCGTCGCCACCGCGCTGCTGGACCGCCTGCTACACCATGCCGTTGTCGTTCAGATCGAGGGAGCCAGCTACCGGCTCCGCCGCCACGCCGACCTGATCCCGGACAACACTCGAACCCGATCCATCACTACCCCTCAACCTCAACCACGCCGCCGGGGACGACCACCGAAAATGACCTCTACCCAGCCAGACACCGACCTATAACCTGACAAACCGACTGGGGATTATTCACCCGCCCGATCTGGGGAAGCTTCATCCGCCCTTTACACCAGGCCCTGAACGGCCTGTTCAACCGCCTCGCCGCCCGCCTTCCCTCATCCCTGCGCGCGGCCCTCGACCGGCTGGTCGGTCAGCTGGCCGACGACGCCGGTACGGAGGGCCGTGCCTCCCTCGGCCGCTACCGCACGCCCTCGGCAGCGTCGATGGGGCGGTTCACCCGTGAGGCCTGTCAGCGGCTGGACGAGATCACGGTCATGCTGGCCGATCTGCCTGATCTTGCCGAGGTGCCCCAGCGGGTTCGTCAGCAACTCGCCCAGCTGTGCCGGCGCTACGATGGCCGTGCCCTGCGGCGCTTTCCGCCCGACAAGCGCCACGGCCTGCTCGTCTGCTTTCTGCTCGACCGGCGCCAGGGGCTGCTCGACGACCTGGTGCAGGCCCATGACAATCACATGACCGGCCTGATGCGCCGCGCCCGCCATGCCGCCGAAGCCGAGGCCCGGCGTCTGCGGCGCGCGGCCGAGGACGGCCTGCTCACGCTGGTCGATACCGGCAAGGCGGTCCTCGCCGGCGACCCTGAGGAATCCGTGGCTGGCCTGCGCGGCCGCCTCGGGGCCGAGCGGCTGCGGGGCGCGGTCGCCGCCTGCGAGGCGGTTTCCACCCAGGACAGCCGCGGCGTGGTCGACGCCGTCCTCGCCCGCTACCCGGATCTGCGCAAGTCCCTGCCGGCCTTCCTGTCGCTGCCATTCACCTCCGACACCGGTCACGATGACCTGCCGCGGGCGATCGACTTGGTTCGCCAGCTCGACCGCGGTGAGATCAAGACCCTGCCGGAGGACGCGCCGACCGGCTTCGTCCCGCCCGGCTGGCGAACGGTGCTGCGCGACGAGCGCGGCCGGCTGCGCCGCTCGGTCTGGGAGACTGCGCTCGCCCTGGCGGTCCGCGACGCGCTGCGCTCGGGCGATCTCCATCTGCCCGACAGCCGGCGCCATGCCGGCTTCTGGTCGCTGGTGCTCGACGAGCGGCTGTGGGCGAGCGCCCGAACCGGCGCCTACGCCGATCTCGGTCTGCCCGAACGGCCGGCCGAACACCTCGCCGATCTGGCGCGCGCCATCGAAACCGCCGCCGGCGCCTTTGCCGCCGGGCGGGCGGCCAACGACTTCGCCGGCATCGAGCAGGGCCAGTTGCGTCTCCACCGGCCCGATGCCTTGCCGCTGTCGCCCGAGGTCCGCCATCTGCGCCGCGAGATCGAAAGCCGGATGCCCCGGGTCCGGATCGAGGATGTTCTGCTCGAGGTCGACCAGCGCTGCGGCTTTTCCCGCGCCTTCCATCCGCTTGCCGGCTATGAGCCGCGCGCGCAGGACACCTACCGTGCCCTGCTCGCCACCCTGATCGCCCACGGCACCAACCTCGGCCTGACCGCCATGGGCGACAGCGTCGAGGACCTGACCGCCGCCGATCTCCAGCAGACCGCGCGCTGGCTGGTGCGCGACGCCACCCTGAAGGCCGCCAGCGCCCGGATCGTCGAGCATCTCCATCAGGTTGATTTCGCCGCGGTCTGGGGCGACGGCCGGCTGTCGTCCTCGGATGGCCAGCGCTTCCGGGCCCCGCCGGGCACCCTGATCGGCGCTTACCACCCCCGCTACTTCGGCCATTACGACAAGGCCGTCACCGTCTACACCCACGTCAGCGACCGGATCGGCGTCTTCGCCACCCAGCTCATTTCCTGCGCCCCGCGGGAAGCGACCTACGTCCTCGACGGCCTGCTCGAGAACGATACCAGCCTCGATCCCCGCCAGCACACCACCGACACCCACGGCTTCACCGAACCCTTGTGGGGCCTGTGCCATCTCCTGGGCATCGATTTCATGCCGCGCCTCAAGGATCTGAGCGACCAGCGGCTCTGGCGGCCCGAGGGTGCCGCGATCCCCGAGGATCTCGCCGCGCTGTTCGCAGGGACCAGCGAGACGACCCTTCTGATCGAGCAATGGGACCAACTCGTCCGCGTCGCGGCCTCGCTCAAGGCCCGCACGGCGCCGGCGCATGTCGTGCTGCAGCGTCTCACCGCCGGCGGTCCCAACGATCGTGTGGCCAAGGCGCTGACCACGCTCGGCCGCCTGGTCAAGACGCGCAACGTTCTGCGCTACCTCCACGACGCGCCGCTGCGCCGGCGCATCCAGGCCCAGCTCAACCGCGGTGAATCCCGCCACGCCCTGGCCCGCTGGCTGTTCTTCGCCAATCAGGGCGAGTTCCGCACCAGCGACTACGAGGCGATGATGAACCGGGCGAGTTGCCTCGGCCTGCTGTCTAACGCGGTGGTGCTGTGGAACACTTTGCAAATGGCGCGCATCGTCAGCGAGCTGCGCACCGGCGGCATGACGATCGCCGACCAGGATCTCGCCCATGTCTGGCCGCTCCAGCGCCGGCATATCGTTCCCAGTGGGGTCTACTTCGTCAACCGCACCATGCCCGCCTTCGACTTGCCCGAGCCGGTCGAAGTCTGAGCGCTGGCGCAGGCCATTGCGCCCGGCTCCGATCCACGAGGTTAATATGGCGTGCAATACGCTACAGTATATTTTCGCAGAGATGCTGGAAACACCCCTACACCCGCCCTTCGTCCCGATGGCTCCTGCTAAGCACGGGGAGACAGACGGGTCAAGGATGCCTGAAAGGCACCGCCGGAGGCGGCGCGAAGCGTCCTTGAGGCGGCTGGCTCTCCCGCTGCTACCCTTCCACCATCGAGACGATGGCACTTCCCCGCTTTCCCCGTTATCCAGCACCAACTACCGGATTCTTAGAGGTTAAGAGTCTTAGAGGTTTGAGTGAGTGATTGCACGTCGATCAGCCCCGGAAAACGTGAGCGATTGCACGCAGATAGCGTGAGCGATTACCTGTGAATAGGCGATTTAGTCCACCTCCCAATGGAGTGACTTGTGCGGTTGGGCGCAATAGGTTCATAAAACTGTGCGTTCAATAACGGAGAAACTGAAAGCAAATGATATACGACTTCTACAAGGAAGAGTTTGACGAAAAGGCTTACGCGCTTGCTGTTGAGGCGGTTCTGGGGAGATTTCTGCAGAGGGGCGGGAAGATCGGTAAAACTAGAAACGAGCAGATGGCCTTCATGGAGGAAGTCCAGTCATGGTTGGATACGGTTCATGATCGCAATTCTGGCAGACCGAGAGCTGTACCAAGTGATGATACTGCTGCGAAAGCTTCAAAATATGCTCGTCGCATTATCGAGGGGCCATTCTCACCCGAAGGGCCTTCGGCAGAGGAGATCGAGCGGCGTCAAGGGGCGTGAGTGATTGCACGTAGCTGGGCCTAAGCATGCGTGATCACTGGCTTTGGATGCCCCAAAGCGTGAGCGATTGCACGTTGATCAGAACGGGAAAAAGAGGAGCATACGCCTCAACTTTTCACCGCCTTCAGGTCTAGCGTCTTCGCACCCGGCAGCATCACCAGCTTCTTTCTGACAGGCGGCGGCGAGGTCGTGAGGTACATGCCCTTGCCGTCCGCATCAAAGATCGCTTCAGGGTAAGCGGATTTTACCTGCTGCAGGAGGTGCAGGAAGTCGCGGCGGAAAAACCGGATTTCCCTGTACCCCTGCCCGAACTGCTCCAGCAGCGCCGTCCACGGTACGAATTGCTGCCTTCCGACCGGGATACGATGCAGGCGCTGCGCCAGCCAGCAATAGATGTCCAGTGCCACGGCGGAGAAGGCGAGCGCCGCGATAGCCCGCTCATCCAGCGGCACCGCATACCGGCTCAGGCTGTCAAAATAATCGGTCGACAGGCGCAGGGTGGCTGGCCATAGCACCCGCTGCCCCTCATCGGTCAGCGACCAAAGCTCGAAGGCTCCGACCACTTGGCCGGTCATCTGCATGGAATGGTCTTCGTAGGCGATACCCATGCGGAAGGTCGCGGCGGCGAGCGCCGAAAGCTGCGTCTTCAGCATGCGCACCTGGCGCCCGTCGATAGACCGGCCCATCAGGCGGCGGAAGAACGCCGTCATGCTGTCTTCCACCGGAATGACGGGGGAGCCGCTGCGGATCGCCTCGCTGTTCAGGTGCATCAGCAGCAGGCGGGCCTTGGGGCCATACGGCAGGCCGAGTTGCACCCATTTCCCGCCCTTGGGGTTCATCGCCGTTCCGGCGGATACCTGAAGCATGGTGCGGCCCTGACGGCGCTCCCATGTCAGCACTCCCGGTTTCGGCTTGGCGGCAGGCATCGAGCATTGCGTCAGGCATGTGTGCTGGAATGCCAGCTCCTCCGGCTCGTCCGCCCTGATCTCGACAGATGCTTCCAGCAGGCGCTTCTTGATCGGCGTCAGAGCGGGAAGGGTGATCGCGCTGCCGAGAGGCTTCAGGTCGCCCCTGTCGTCCGCCGACTCCGCAGCTTGGCGCATCTTCTCCCGCATGGCACGGCCACGGGAGGCGGAGAGGTCGAAACCGTACTGATCCCCTTCGCGCGAGCCGGTCGGCGTTTTCTTCGATGGCACAGCGTCACCTGTTGGCTGCGGAAGGGTGAGGGCAGGATGGACTCAAGCGGCGGGGTTTGGCAAGCGCTTTTGTCTAGTAAAATTACTAGGCAAAATAGAACTGGGCGCTAATAAGTTTTAAGCGGTTTTTATCCCATGCGACATGTAACCATACCCGCTAGAAGACGGATTTGGAGGTGACTTGCCAGTCATTCTCAAATATATATCCTTGATGTTTTTATCTTTTTTATCATTATACATTTGCCTAAGAAAATCTTTCACTTCTAAGGAAGTTAATATTTTATTTCCTTCCCCTATAATATTTCTTCCTTCCGCAATCATGCCACTAAACGTTTCTTTCTCTTCTTCATACTCGTGTTCCGTCGACAAATCATTCATGGACAGAGCATTCAAGAGCATACCATTGAGTAAAATTACATTCTGTTTGTATCCAGTTAACTTTGAGCAATGATGTAAATACTCGCGAAATCTCTTATCTATCTGGATAGACACTGGCCTGCTTTCACCTTCAGGAAGAGGGTATATCATCAACTGCGATCCATATTCATCGCGCCGTTCGATCTCTCCTCTTATGGAATAAATTGACTGCTCCAGCGCTTGCCGCAACGTATAACTCGGGATATGTCTTTGAAGTCTCCTCACTTCCCCCCTGAAGACATCCCAAGCATCATCAGAAATCCCTGAAACTGATGTCGTGAAGACAGACGGGTCGCGCTTCCTTGGCATGACCTTCCTGTGATGCCGAAAAATGGAAGTTTTGCCGCAAAATCCGACACTTAGCAATGAATCATTGATGTTCCGCATTCGTTCGGGCGGCTGATCCGCTGTCCGCATTCTCCTTTCGAGGTAATAGCAAGGACACAAATGCGGGTGTTACAGATTGATTAGTAAAAATACTAGTGCACTGACGCATACAAAAGATTCAAGGAGCGACATCCAAGCTCATGTAAAGACTACCTTTTTGCCGATTCAGGTGCATCTTTTGTATGCATCAGTGTACTGGCATCTGCCATCCGAGTCCGCCGTATTGGACTGTGCGCATGAACGGAACGGCGTACTGTCATAAGGGCTGGGCGGTCTCCAGGCAGCGGTAGATCGTCGCCGGATGGACATTGAAGGCCCGGGCAACGTCGCTGACGGACCGGCCCTCCTCAATCAGGCGGCGGATCAGGTCCTGCTGGTCGGGCCGGAGCTTGCGGGGACGGCCGAAGGGGACGCCGCGCTTCTTGGCGGCGGTCCGGCCCTCCTCAGTACGCTGGCGGATCAGGGCGCGCTCGAACTCGGCGATGCCGGCAAAGACGGTCAGCACCATCCGGCCGGCGGGGGACGTGGTGTCCGCCCAGGGCTCCTCGAGCGACTGGAGGCCCGCGCGCTTCTCCTCAATGGTCTGGACGATACGCAGCAGTTCCGCCGTCGAGCGCGCCAGCCGGTCGAGCCGGGTGACGACCAGGACATCGTCGGTCCGCAGCTCGGCGAGCAGGCGCTCCAGGGCCTGGTCCTCGGTGGACACCCGCGCGTAGCCCAGCCTCATGCCGCAGCCTCGCAAAACATATCGCAAAAAGACGCACTTTCGCGCCTATGTTTTGCGAGGGTCAAGCCGTTGGTTTTCCTGATCCCGCCCGGCCCTCGCAAATGTCCGGAGATGTGCGAACCATGGCGACCCGCTTCCTCAGCGACGAGCAGCGTCAGCGCTATGGCCGCTACGCGGGAGAGCCGAATGAGGAGCAGCTGGCCCGCCATTTCCATCTCGATGCCGCCGACCGCGAGGTCATTGCCCTGCTGCGCGGCGCCCACAACCGCATCGGCTTCGCGGCCCAGCTCGGCACCGTCCGGTTCCTGGGGGTGTTCCTCGACGACCTCGGGCAGGTGCCGCGCGGGGTGATCGCCGACATCGCCCAGCAGCTCGGCGAAAGGAGCGACGTGGATCTCGCGTCCTATGGCGATAGGCGCCAGCGGTGGCGCCACGTGGCCGTGATCCGCGAGCGCTACAGCTTCCGGGACTTCGCCGAGGACGGCGCGACGCGGTTCCGGCTGGCCCGCTGGCTCTACACGCTCGCCTGGACCGGGGACGACCGCCCGAGCCTTCTCTTCGACCGGGCGACGTCCTGGCTGGCGGCCAACAAGATCCTCCTGCCCGGCGCCACGACGCTCGAACGCTTCGTCGCGCGCATTTGCCACCGGGCCCAGCGGCGCCTCTGGCGGGTCCTGGCCAGCAGCCTGAACGACGGGCAGCGCGCCCGGATCCAGGGCCTGCTCGAGCCGGGCGGCCAAACCCTGTCCACCCTGGACGACCTGCGCAAGGCACCGGCCCGGCGCATGCCCACCGAGTTCATCCGGCATCTGGAACGGATCGACGCCGTCCGGTCCCTCGGCTTGGTCCCCAGGCCGCCGGGCACCATCCCGGCCGCGGCGGTCCAGCGCCTGGCACGGTTCGCCCGCGCGGCGCGGCCCTCGGCGGTCCTGGCGCTTCCGGAGCCGCGCCGCACCGCCACCCTCGCCGCGCTGTTCAGCACCCTCGAGGCCGCCGCCCTCGACGACGCGGTGGAGCTGTTCGAGGCCCTGGTGACCGACGTTGTCAGCGAAGCCGACACTGCCCATCGCAAGGCGCGCCTGCGGACCTTGCGCGACCTCGACGCGGCGGCCCTGAGGCTCAGGGACGTCGTCCGGTTGGCGATCGGCGGCGAGGAGCTGCCACTCGACCAATGGCGCGAGGCCCTCTTCACGACCATCTCCGAAACCGACATCACCGCCGCGATGGCATTGGTCGAGACCCTGGCCTGTCCTCCCGACACGCCGCGCTACGCCGAACTTCGCGCCAGGTGGCGGCGGGTCCATCGGCTGTTCTCCGGTTTCCTGCTCCGCGTCACCATCGGAGCGGCGCCCGGCGGGCAGCCGGTGCGGGAGGCGCTCGATTATCTGCGCGGCCTCAAGACCTGGACGGGGGCTGGGATGACCGGCGCTCCCACTGGGGTGATCGGGTCGGCATGGAAACGCCACGTCCTCGACGACGGCGGGCAGGTCATCAACGGCAAGGCCTATGTCTTCGCCGTGCTCGAAGCCTTCCGGAGGGCGCTGAAACGGCGCGACGTGTTCATCATGCCCGGCCTTCGCTTTGCCGATCCCCGGCGCGGGCTGCTGGTCGGCGAGGCGTGGGAAAGCGCCCGCCTCACGGTCTGCCGCTCCCTCGGCCGGTCGGCGGATGCCGAAGCGGAGCTGGCCGGCCTGGGGCAGAGGCTCGATCGGGCGTGGCGGCAGGTGGCCTCCGGGATAGCCGGCAACGCCGCGCTGCGGATCGAGACACGTGATGGGAAGGACGAACTGGTCGTCAGGCCGCTCGACAAGCTCGATCGGTCGCCCAGCCTGGTCGCGCTTCAATCCGCCGTCCAGGGCCGCTTGCCGAACGTCGATCTGCCCGACATCCTGCTGGAAATCGCCGCGCGCACCGGGTTCGCCGAGGCCTTCACCCATGTCAGCGAGAGAAAAGCGCGGGTGGAGGCGTTTCTCATGAGCCTGTGCGCCGTTCTGGTGGCGGAGGCCTGCAACATCGGCTTCGAGCCGATGGTCCGTTCCGACCAGCCGGCACTCGGCCGTGCCCGGCTGTCCTGGGTCCAGCAGAACTTCATCCGCGCCGAGACCATCGCCGCCAACCGGCGCCTGGTGGCCGCCCAGAACGCGCTGCCGATCGCCCGGATCTGGGGAGCCGGCGAGGTCGCCTCGGCCGACGGCATTCGGTTCGTGGCCCCGGGCCACGCCGTCCACGCCGGTCCCAACCCCAAGTACTTCGGTGCTGGCCGTGGGATCACCTACTACAACCTGGTCTCCGACCAGTTCACCGGCCTCAACGCCGTGGTCGTGCCCGGTACGCTGCGCGACAGCCTGCTCATCCTGGGACTGCTGCTCGACCAGGAGACCGAGCTGGAACCGGCCGAGATCATGACCGACACCGCCGCCTATGCCGACAGCGTCTTCGGCCTGTTCTGGCTGCTCGGCTACCAGTTCAGCCCGCGGTTGGCCGACATCGGCGGCGCCCGCCTGTGGCGCATCGACCGCGATGCCGATTACGGCCCCCTGGACGACCTGCCGCGTCATCGCATCGACACCGGCCTCATCGAGCGCCATTGGGACGACCTCCTGCGGCTTGCCGGCTCCCTGAGGCTCGGGTATGTCCAGGCCGGCTCGGTGATGCGGATGCTGCAGGTCAAGGACCGGCCCACCGGCCTGGCCCGCGCGCTGGCCGAGCTGGGCCGGATCGTCAAGACCCTCCATGTGCTCGGCTACGTCCACGACGAGGAGAAGCGGCGGCGCATCCTGACGCAGTTGAACCGGCATGAGTTCCGGCACCGGCTGGCCCGGCGCGTCTGCCACGGCGAACGGGGCGAGATCCGGAGACCCTACCGGCAGGGACAGGAAGAGCAGCTCGGCGCCCTTGGCCTGGTCCTCAACGTCATCGCCTTGTGGAACGCCACCTACATCCAGGCCGCACTGGACCAGCTCGCCACCGAGGGCTGGACGATCGACCCCGCTGACGTCGCCAGGATCTCTCCGCTTGCCTTCAAGCACATCAACTTCCTCGGGCGATACGCCTTCGAACTCCCAAAGGCCGTTGCCGAGGGAGCCCTCCGGCCACTTCGGAAGCCTAGTTCCGGATAGGTCTTTTGCAAAGCTTTATGACAGTACACCGTTCTGTTCATGCGCATGGTCCTGATACCCGGCGAGCTGGAAGGGGAGGGGCCTTGGACGCTGATCCCAGCCGATGCCGAGACGATCGCCCGGATCACCGTCCGCGAGCTGGTACGGGGCGAGCAGCCGGCGACCGAAGAGTTCCTGGTCTGGGAGACCTACCGTGCATCGCCTGAGGGCCGGCCGTTCACCAGCGCCGCGGCGCTTGAGGCGGCGGCGGCTTTTTTCAGTCTGGATGTTTGACCATCTCACCCGGCGTTGCCGTACCCTGACCCAATCAGTCGGGCACTCCGAGTTCCCAGATGGCGGCTATGAGTGCGTCCCGGTTCGAAGTGACGAATTCGACCAGAGCCTCTGCATCCTTCCTGTAGCGCTGATCGATCTCCTCAAACTGCGCCTTCGATGCGGGGTCCTTGCTATCGAGGTCGAAATAGTCCAGCTCTTCCAAGCTCCCATGAGCCTCGATCAGCAGACGGTTGAATTCCGGCAGGACAGTGGTCATTGATGATCCTCGAGTTCGGAGCGGAGCCGTACAACGAGCAAGATCATGGGGTAAACCGACTCGTCTGCCCAGCGCGTCCGCATCAGGCTGGGATCCCGCCGGTCGAAACTGGCGACCAGGATCATCGTCGGGATGTCGAGGCGGATGGCGGACATGATGCCCGTCTATCCGTCTGGTCAGTCACAACGTCCGGTCATCTCCGGTACCCCGTTGCAGACAGCGCCCGCCTCGGCCATGCTTCCGCCGGGGATTGCTCCCAGGCCCGCGCGGGATCGTGTAGCGCATGCCTGCGTAGCGCTATCGGCTACCATAGAGAGCATGCAGAACCCCTGGGCATTCAGGCCGCGTCGGCCGCCGCTGGGATTGGGCTGTCGTTGGCGGCCATGGCCGCCTACCACTCCGCGAAGGTCTTCCGCAGGGTGCCGTCGAGCGTGCGGGTTCGGACCTGGACCAGCCGGTGGGCGCCGACCTTCGACCACTGCATCTGCTGCTTCTTGGCGAACCGCTTGTCGACCACGACGTTGACCGTGGATTCCACGAAGGCCGTCGAGATCGGCTCGCCGTAGCGCCGACGCTCCCCGTAGTTCGGGATGATGGCGTGGTTGTTGCGGATGTAGCCGGCGAACTCGACCATAGCTTGGCGAAGCGCGCCAAGTTCGGATAATCGCTCTCCAGCGCGTCGAGGTCCTCGGCCAGGTCCTCGGTCCGGCGCAGGGCCTTCCGGGCGTCGCCGTGCCACAGCTTCCACTTGATCCGCTCGAGCCGGTTCTGGATCGTCTGGGCGTCCTCGGCGTTGTGGTGTGCCAGGCCCTTGGCATAGGGTCCCGAGTAGCAACGGAACAGAAAGTCAGATTCAACCATATTGACTTGATCCTTAGATAAAATTAGTATTAATATGTGTGTTGACCTGAACCGAATCAACTGAGGATACAATTGTGGCGCCATCTCCAACGCTTTCTGATACCAAACTTGACGACTTATTAAATGAAATACGTCAAAATAAAAAGCTGCCTCAAGGTGTAGTATGGGCAGGAGAATTCAGTGACGGCACAATTCTCCAAGTTGGCATAGGTCGTGACGGATATGATGTATACGAACATTGTATTCGTCCCATACCTGAAAAGGCTACCGGAAGAAAGTGGGAAATACTGCGCCCTCTTTTCCTGATGCAGACAGCACCATAAGCTATACACCGATCCGCCATGCCCAGAAAAGCTAATGGGACATGGCGGAGTACCCGTTCACCTTCCCTCCCATTGACGGTGTAGCGCGAGGAATCGGTCTGTCGATATGAGGGTGGCATTACCCGGCCGGTTCTGATTCTATGGCCGTATGACGCGCAAGAGGCCTGTTGATCTTTCCGGTATGGACCGCCGCTTCTTCGAGGGGTTGAGCCCGGAAGCCCGGGTTGAGCTGCTGTGCCGCCTGCATGCGCTGGCGATCGAGCAGGCGGAGAAGCTGGCCCGGGACTCGACCAACTCGTCGCGCCCGCCGTCGTCCGACGGCCCCTTCGGCGCGGCATCGGGAACCTCGACCGGCACGGTGCCGCCCGCGCCATCGGCCTCACCCTCCGCACCGGAACCACCAGCGCGCTCCGGGCGCAAACCCGGCAAGCAGCGCGGCACCAAAGGGATCTGGCGGTGCGAGCTTCTTCAGGCCGAGCGTGACGAGAACCATTACCCGATCCTCTGCGCCGCGTGCGCCACGCCGTTCGAGATGTGGGACCGCCAGAGCGGTCACAGCGCCCACTTCGTGCTCGACCTGGAGCGCGCCGCCGGCGGCATCCGGATCGCCTGCGTGCGGCACCGCTATCATGCGATCGAGTGTGCCTGCGGTGTTCGGACCGCCGCGCGGCCCGGCCTTGGCGTGCTCTCCACGGTGCCGGGGCGCTCGCGCGATCTGCTGCTGAGTGAGGCCTGTCTGGTCGGTCCCGCCCTGGCCACGTTCATCGCCGCCCTGTCGGTCCGCTATCATGTGTCACGTACCAGGATCCGCGAGTTTCTGGCCGTCTGGTTCGACGTGCCGCTCTCGGTCGGCACGCTCGACCGTTGCATCCGGGAAGTCGGCGTCGCCTGTGAGTCAGTCGTGGAGGATCTGTTGGGCGACCTGCGGCAGGCCGGCGTGATTCACGCCGATCAGACCCCGTGGAGGCAGCACGGCCGCCTACGCTGGCTGTGGGTCGTGCTGTCGTCGAGCACCGCCATCTTCCACATCGGCTCGCGGTCTGCCGACGAGATCCGCGATCTGATCGGCGACGCTTTCCTGGGCTGGCTGGTCAGCGACGGCTACGCCGCGTACCGGTCGTTCAAGAAGCGGCAGCGCTGCCTGGCTCACTATGTAGGTGGCGAACTCGTCGGCCGCCGTGGCGAATCGCTTCAGGTTGGGGTTCCAAGCCCAAACCCTCGAAATTTTTGAAATCCTCTAAATTCAATGGGTTGGGCTTCCTGGCTTGATTGTCTCGGCTGTTTTTCAGTCGTCCCAGAAGCCGTTGAAGCGATCGGCCGCCAAGTGGGTGTAGACGACGGTGTGCTGGATGTTCCGGTGGCCCAGGTAATGCTGGATGGCGCGGGTGTCCTGGCCGTCGTTGGCCAGCTTGAAGCCGGTCGAGTGCCGCAGCATGTGCGGATGGATCGGCATGCCCAGCCCGGCCGCTTCGCCGGCGCGGGCGACCAGCTTACGGAAGGTGGCCTCGGTCATCGGTGCCTTGCGCTCGGAGACGAAGACGTAGGGCGTGTCCGGATGATTGCGGAACAGCCGGCGCAAGGCTCGGATTTCCGGACCGCGTAGGGGATGGGTGCTTGGCAGCCCGTTCTTACGACGGCGCACATGCAGCAGCCCCAGGCTCAGGTCTACCTGCTCGCGCCGCAGGCCGACCAGTTCCGAGACGCGCAGCCCATGGCGATAGGCGATCAGAATCATCGTCGCATCGCGGTGGCCATGACGTCCGAGCCGTTGGGCGGCTGTGATCAGTCGGTCGATCTCGGTCGGAGTCAAGTGCTCCCGGCTGCGGCGCTCGGCATTGGGTTGTTTCGGCGGCGGTCGCACGGTAAACAGACTTTCCCGAAAACGATCAGTGGCGCGGTGGTTGCCGGCGCCTTCCGGACCAAGCCCTACCTGGGTCCGAAACAGGTTACTTTCCCGAAAAGACACTTTATAGGGAAAGTCCCAGCCCAGTCCATCCGATGGAAACAACCGCGTGCCCGACCGACCGATGCGCGCCGACGGCAGCAAGCGGCTGACCGTCCTTTCCGAGGCCGAGAGGCTCGCTCTGTACGGCCTGCCCGACTTCGACGACTTCCAGCGAGCCGAGTTCTTCGCCCTGAGCGCCGCTGAACGCGCTCTGGTCGACCAGCGCAAGGGGCTGGCGGAACAGGTCTGGTGCCTGCTGCAGATCGGGTATTTCAAGGCCAAGCAGGCCTTCTTCGGCTTCTCCTGGCCCGACGTCCCGTCCAGCGACATCGCCTTCCTGATGGAACGCTACTTTCCGGGAAGCGCGCTGACGCCGCAGCCGATCCGCGCCAACGAGCATTACGCCCAACGCCGGGAAATCGCCGGGTTGTTTGGCTATCGGCTCTGGGCGGACACGGACCGGGCGGCGGTCGTCGGCAGGGCCGGCCTTCTGGCGAAGCGGGACGTGGCCGCGACCTTCATCCTGACGGAACTGCTGGCCTTCCTGGCCACCCGGCGCATCGTGCGCCCAGGTTATACCACGCTGCAGGGCATCATCAGCGAGGTGCTCACGGCGGAACGCCGACGCCTGGAACACCTTGTCGAGGACGGGCTGGACGAGGAGGCGCGCGCCGCCCTGCAGGGCCTCCTCGTGCGCGAGGACACCCTCTCGGAACTGGCGGCGCTCAAGCAGGACGCCAAGCACTTCGGCTACCGCATGATGGCGATGGAGCGCCAAAAGCGCACCACCCTGGCGCCCTTGCACCGGGTCGCGAAGACTCTGTTGCCCAAGCTCGACATCTCGCAGCAGAACGTCGCCTATTACGCGAGCCTCGCCCATTACTACACGGTCTACGACCTGCGCCGGCTGAAGCCCGGCCAGACCCACCTGTACCTGCTGTGCTATGCTTGGCAGCGCTTCCGCCAACTTACCGACAACCTGGTCGAGGCCTTCGGTTTCCACATGGGGCAGATGGAAGGGCAGACCAAGGAGGAATCGGAGGCCGCCTTCGTCCAGGCACAAGCCGGCCGGCAGCAGGAGGGATCCCGGATTGGCCGCGTACTCCTGCTCTATGTCGACGACACGGTCGACGACGCCACGCCGTTCGGGGCCGTCCGCCACCGGGCCTTCACGATCCTGCCGAGAGAAGCGATGCTCGGCGCCGGCCAGAGGCTGTGCGAAAAGCCGGTCAGCCAGCTTGAACTGCGCTGGCAGGCGGTGGACCGCACGGCGGCGCGCTGCAGGAAGCATCTGCGCCCGCTCGCCATGGCGCTCGAGGTCTCGGCCACCACGGCGGACAATCCGTGGCTCGCCGCCTTGCGTTGGATGAAGGGCGTGTTTTCCCGTCAACAGCGCCTCGCCCAAAGGCCCTTCGGCGAGCTCCCGGAAAACACCATCCCCGACCGGCTGCGTCCGCATTTGCTCGACGTCGATGACGATGGCAAGGCGACCGGCCTGCGCGGGTACCGTTACGAGTTCTGGATCTACCGGCAGCTCCGCAAGCGCCTCGCCACCGGCGAACTCCACCTGGACGACAGCGTCCGGCATCGCCGCTTCGGTGACGAGCTGGTCGCGTCGGACCGGGCGGCGGAGGCGCTCCGGGATCTCGACAGTCCCTGGTTGCGCCAACCCGTGGACGCGACGCTCGACGGCTTGTGCGCCGACCTGCATCGACTTTGGTTGATCTTCGACCGCGACCTGCGCCAAGGCAAGCTCAAGCACCTCGAGTACGACCCCGGGCGCAAGACCCTGTCGTGGCGCACTCCCAAGGTCGACAAGGAGGAAGCGCTGCAGGCCGCCTTCTATGCCCGGCTGCCGGCGCGCGGTATCGCCGATATCTTCCGCTTCGTGGACGAGCGCTGCCGCTTTCTGTCGGCGCTGACCCCACTGCAGCCCCGCTATGCGAAGAGGATTACCGACGACGACAGCCTGACGGCCGTGATCCTTGGTCAGGCCATGAACCACGGCAACCTGGGCATGGCCGAGACCAGCGACATCCCGTACCACGTCCTGGAGGCGACCCATCAGCAGCACCTGCGCCTGTCGACCCTGAAAGCAGCCAATGACCGGGTCAGCAACTTCATCGCCGGCCTCGGCATCTTCCCCTTCTACTCGTTCGATCCGGCAGTCCTGTACGGCAGCGTCGACGGCCAGAAGTTCTCGGTCGCCGTGCCGACAGCCAAAGCGCGGCATTCGCGCAAGTACTTCGGCACCGGCAGGGGCGTCGTCGCCTACACGCTGCTGGCCAACCACGTGCCGCTGGAAACGGAGCTGATCGGCGCTCACGAGCATGAAAGCCACTACGTCTTCGACATCTGCTACCACAACACCTCGGACATCGCACCGACTACCATCACCGGCGACATGCACAGCATCAACCGCGCCAACTTCGCCATCCTCCACTGGTTCGGGCTGAAGCTGGCGCCGCGGTTCACCCGCCGGCAAGCACAGCTCAAGCACCTGTACTGCGGCAACCCGATCGAGGACTACCAGGACTGTCTGGTTCAGCCAGCCGGCCGGATCGACCGCGCGTTGATCGTCGCGGAGAAAGCCAGCATCGACCGGATCGTCGCCACGCTCGGGCTCAAAGAGATGAGCCAGGCCATCCTGGTGCGGAAACTGTGTGCCCTGTCCCCTCACGACCGGACCCGCAAGGCGGTCTTCGAGTACGACAAGCTGATCCGCAGCCTTTACACGCTCGATTACCTCCGCGACCCACAGCTGCAGCGTGACGTCCACCGCTCCCAGAACCGCATTGAGGCCTACCACCAGCTGCGCGCGGTGCTCACCCAGGTCAGCGGCGGCAAGCAACTGATCGGGCGGACCGACCTCGCGATCGCGATCAGCAACCAGTGCGGCCGGCTGGTCGCCAACGTCATCATCGCCTACAACTCGGTCCTGCTCTCGACGCTGCTGGAGCGGTACCGCCGGGAGGACGACCGCAAAGCACTCGCACTGCTGCAGAAAATCTCCCCGGTGGCTTGGCAGCATATCCACTTGCTCGGGCACTACACGTTTCGCGGCGGCAAGCACGCGATCGACCCGGAAGCCCTGCTGGCGAACGTCAGGTTAGGCTAACCCATTGATCGGCAAAGCTTCCAAAAATTTCGAGGGTTTGGGCTTAGAACCCCAGGTTGGGATGATCGCTTTCCAGGCCGTCCACGTCATCGGCCAGGTTCTCGGTCCGGGCCAGGGCCTCACGGCCGTCGCCGTGCCACAGCTTCCACTTGATCCCCCGGCACCGCCGCAT
>NZ_CP067423.1 GCF_016653635.2 Skermanella sp. TT6 | reverse complement strand
GTAAATAAAGTATCCGCGTCGGTCCTCGTGGTAAACCGCAACAGAAGCAGTAATATAAAAGTAACGCGGACCTCTGTTAAACGATAAACAGCGGCTTCGCGATGGGCTTTGTCTTGGCGGCTCGCCAATCCAGACCGTCAACGAGCAGCGACATCTGGGCACGGCTGATCGTCACGACGCCATCCGCCGGGCTCGGCCAGATGAACTTTCCCTCGGTCAGACGCTTTTGCATCAGCAGAAAGCCGGTGGTGTCGTACATCAAAACCTTGATCATGTGCGCCGAACGCCCCCGGAAAACGAAAAGATGGCCACTGAAGGGATCCTGGAGCAGTACCGTCTGGATCTGCGCGGCCAGGCCGTCGATGCCGCGGCGCAGATCGGTCCGGCCCGCTGCCAGGTAAACACGCACGCCATCCGGCAGCCCGATCACGACCGCCTCTCGACGACATCGATCAGCCGGTTCAAGGTCACGGCGTCGAAGCCGCGCCCAACCCGGAGGACGCTGCCCCCCTTCAGTACCAGTTCGATCCGGTCATCCCGCGGTTCCGAAACACTCCCCGCCGGTTCGGCGACATGGACCGCCAGAAACGTCGCCTCCGATCCGGCCGATGATGTCAGGGCATCGGCGGCCTGTGCCTTGAGCCGGGAGTTCCAGTAGCCCAGCGTGCCCGCCTTCAGCCCATGACGCTCGCTGTACAGCCGCAGCGACAGGCCGCTGCTCTTCCAGCCCGCCACGTGATCCCGCCAGAACTGCTGCCGGTCTTCGAAAACTCCGCCATCAGCCATCCAAGCCTCCATTGTATTCCCGTCTTCAGGAATACTCGACCTCAACAGTCCTGCGGAAAAGATGCCTTCGTCGCTGGTTTACGTAGTTGATGCGAAAAGTTGGTCAGGGTTTCCGTGGTGATTAGTCCCTTTCCTTAGAGAGGTTCATGAGAAAAGGAGAGTTATTCTGGGCGAATACCTGGTCGACAGCGGCCTAGACGCCCGCGTTTCAAAGCCCGAGCTTTCCGGCGGAGCTGCGCCGGAAGATATTGGCCTCACGGATGTAGCGGCGGGTCATTTCGGCGCTGGCATGGCCAAGCTGGGCCTGGATGGTGCGTTCGTCGCCGTCGTTCATCGCGACGGTGGTGGCGTGACCGCTGCGCAGGCTGTGGCCGGCGTAAGCAGCGGGGTCCAGTCCGGCGGCTTCGGCGGCACGCTTGACGATCAATGCTACCGAGCGGTCGGTCAGGCGGTCCAGCCGAATGGTGCCGGCCCGACCGATCGGGCGGAACAGCGGGCCGTGGACGATACCAGCGTGGTCAAGCCAGGCCCGGACCGCGGCTACCGGGCAGGTGTCGGGATGAACGCCGAATGGCACCCCGACCGAACGGCCCTCGCCCTGCTGGTCGGTCTTGGAGCGGGCGAGCCGGACCCGGATGCCCTCGTCGCAGAACTCAATCCAGCCGTAACCGGCAGGGTCGCCTGGCGTCTGGCCCGGCCCGGCATCGAGCCCGACCAGCTCCGAGCGGCGCAGCGCCGAGGCGAAGCCGAGCAGCAGCAGGGCGCGGTCGCGCCGGCCGGCGGTGTTATCGCCCAGAGTAGCGAGCATGGTCAGGATGTCGGTCCCGACTGCCGGGGCCTTCGGCGTCTTGGCCGTACCGATGACGCCGCGGATGCCGCGCCAGACCTCGCGGACGGCGGGGTGGCCGGTGTCCAGGGAATGCTGGGCGATCCGGTGGGCTTCCCGGATGGCGGAGAGGCGCCGCTGGAGGGTGGACGCCTTGTAGCCGGTCTCGGCCAGCTCGGTCAGGTAGAGGCCGAGGGTTTCCGGTGCTGCCGGCAGCGCGGTGAGGCCATGGCCGTCGCAGAAGGCGGCGAAGTGGCTCCAGTCCGCCTTGTAGGCCCGCCGGGTGTTGGTCGAGCGGGCGCGCTCGGCATACTGCTTCGCCTTCTCCGCTGTCGCGGTGAGACGATCGACAGCTCCACCGGTCCGGAGTGTAATGGGCTGCAGCGACAATTCCGAGAGGGGAGCGCTGTTCATGGTGCCGCTTCCACTCCCCAGTTGCTCCGGAAACATGGTTCATCGGCCAGGAGATCGGGGTTCAAGACCATCAGGTCGTACAGGTCCATGGTCCGTCTCCCCGGCGCTGTCGTGCGGGCGCTGCTTCCGGTCGAAGCAGGCTCGCCTGAGACGCCCACGATAGCAGCTTGTTTGGAACAGGGCAATTAACTTCCGATAAAGGGGGCGTTATCGGAAGTTATGGCGGACGATAGCGAAAATAAAGGCCTATCATTATAAGTGCATTTTAAGTTGATAAAACGGTTCAAAACATTGTATTTAAAAAGGAAGTGCTTGATCAAGGGGAGGTCTGACGGTGACGGCATGCCGGTGCGGAGTGAGCGATGGCTGACCTGTTCGTCGCCGGCGGGATCGTCACGGCGCTGGAAGATGCTGCCATCGCTGTCGGCCGCCTCGACGCTAGCCTGGCCGGCAATCCGCTCCGGCGCGCCTGGACTTTCTGGAGTGAGCTCGACACCGCCCGCCGCCATGCCGAGGCTGACGGCAGGAAGGTCGACCTGTTCCGTCTCGCCGCTCACCTCCACGGCCTGCCGCTCCGGCTCGGCGACACCGCTTCCGCGCCCGAGCGCGGCCGCGAAATCGCCGGCCTGAACTACGCGGTCTGGCTGCGCTCCTGGATGGCGGCCCCCGACCCCGAACAGCAACACCTGCGCGACATCGCCCTCGACAGCCTGCGGAACTGCGGCGGTGGCCAGTCGGCGCTGGTCGCCACCGCCCAGGGCATGCTCGCTTGGCTGGCGGGACAGGGCAGCCGGCCCGCCATCCGCGCCGCCGTGCCGCTCTACCTGCGCGACCGCGCGATTACGATCCACACCCTGGCCGCCATCACCGGCGGCGATGCCCTGCGGGCCGGACCGGACGATCCCGACGGCTTCACGGTGCGCTTCCTCGACGCTGTCCAGCGCGAGGCTGCCGATGGCCGCGACCTGCTGCTGACAATGGAGCGGGAGTGGCGCGGGGCCCGGCTCCGGGTCGATCATCGCGCCGGCGCCCGGTCGAACAGCCGGCTGCCGGCGGCGGTCGACCTCCTGGCAGCCTCGCCGCTGCTGTCGATCTCCGCCCTGGCCGAGGCGCTGAACTGCTCGGTCGAGGGTGCGTCGCGGATGCTGGAAACCCTGGTTCAGCTTGAGGTCGCCGCCGAGATTACCGGCCGGACCGGGCGGGGCGCCCGGCGGCTCTACGGCCTCAGGCGCCTGCTGCCGATCCGGGCCGAGACGACCGCTGTCCGGCGCCGGGCCAGGGGAGGCCAGCGGGGACGGCCGAAGCGGGTGCTGATCCCGCCCTTCGCTGGACTGGTCGACGAGCCCAGGGCGGCAGAAGTGACGCCGGATGCGGAACCGGCCGAGCCGGCGCGCCTGGCGGCGGTGAGTTTCGACTTCGACGCGCTCGACCGGCTGGTCGCGGCGGCCGACGAGCGGACCCGCGGCGTCCGCCGGCTGCTCGACCGAATCGCCCGCGGCGAAAAGCCTTTCCTGCCGGACGACGGGACAGACGAGCCGTGACCCGCCCGATCCCGGTCACAGCATCGGATCATGCCGGAATTTCCGATCCGGAACTGGCTGTCAAACCGATGCAGCGTCGGATGGCGGAGGCGTATCCGGTATTGCCTGCCGGCTCCAACGCCGTGATCATCGGTTCACGCGCTAATCAGGAAAGACGGAAACCGTGACGGCAGACCTTCCAGAACTTCCCCTGACAGTCGAGCATCTCCATCTGACCGAGCCGGAAGCGACACGGCTGCTCGAGGGGCACCGCCTCCGGCGCGGCGATCGGGTGATGGATCCCAAGGCCCAGATCGTGGGCGAGGTGATCAGGCAGCTGCGCCCTTCCGACAGTGTGCCGACGCCCGAGGAGGCACGCGGCCAGTTCCGGAAAATGGTCGAGCTGCTCGACGAGCCGCCGCCGGTATCCGTCCGGATTTCCGACCTGACCTGCCCCGGTCCGGCCGGACCGATCCCGCTGCGGCTCTACACGCCTGACGGCGGGGGCTCGCAGTCTCTGCTACTGTACTTCCACGGCGGCGGCTGGATGCAGGGCGGGCTGGAGACCCATCACGGCGCCTGCGGCAAGCTCGCCGCCTGGTCTAATTGCCTGGTTCTCGCCGTCGATTACCGTCTGGCGCCCGAGCACAAGTTTCCAGCCGGGCTCGAGGACTGCCTGGCCGCCTGGCGCTGGCTCGCGGCCAACGCCGCCACGCTCGGCGCCGACTCGGCGCGGCTGGCGGTCGGCGGCGACTCCGCAGGCGGCAATCTCGCCGCGGCGGTCTGCCAGGCTCTCGTGGCATGCGGCGAGCCGGCACCGGCGGCCCAGTTGCTGATCTACCCCTCGCTCGATCTGAGCTGGCAGCTGCCCTCGCACCGCGACCTGGCGGATGCTTACATCCTGCCGCGCGTCCGGGTCCAGTGGTACACCGACCTCTACCTGTCATCGCCGGAGCAGGCGGCCGATGTCCGCGCCTCACCGCTGTGGGCCGGTGACCTGCACGGCCAGCCCGCCGCGATGATCGTCACCGCCGGCTTCGATCCGCTGCTCGACGATGGCCGTCACTATGCCGAGCGCCTCGAGGCCGCGGGGACGCCGGTGGTCTACCGCGAGTTTCCCGGCCAGATCCACGCCTTCATTTCCCTCACGCGCGTCATCCCGCAGGGCAACCAGTGCCTGCGCGAGGCGGCGGGCTGGCTGCGATCGAGGCTCGGCTGACAGGGCGATCGGGCGCCATGACCACAGCCAGATCAGCCGGGCGGCGCCCCAGTCGCCACCGTAACGACAAACTACCCTGAGCGCGAGATCCACCCGGCTCGTCGTCCCGCAAAAACCTTGCTCGCTTTGATTTCTCTGACGCCTTTGTCGGGCGGCTTCGGGTTCGCTACTGTTTTACCCCATGACCAATCGGGAGGACGAGACATGCGGGTTTCCGCTCACGACAAGGCAATCGCCGCCATCATGAAGTGGGCGCAGCGGGAGGAATGGCGTGACCGTCTCGATGCCATCATCGCCGACCACCTCGAGCCGGCTTTCGAAGAGTTCGACCTCGAGCCGGACGAACTGCCGAACCTGCTCGGACCGGGCGGTTATACCCAGCTGATCGGCTGCGCCTTCGAGGACTTCGTGACCTGCGACTTCGAGCCCGACGGCCAAAACGTCATCGACGACTACCTCAAGCGCCGCAGCTGGAAGGAGCCGGCGCTGGTCAGGCACTACCTGGAAGCCCTGCGCCGCTCGGTCATGAGCATCTACGAAGTCGTCGGCACAACACCAGGCCGCCACTTCATGGCCCGGGATCTGATCCGCGGCGGCGAGCCGATCCAGGTCAGGGACAAGCTGGCCTCCCAGGGCCTCGCCCAGTGGGACCGCATCGCCGCCCGAATGCTGCCGGTCGGCTCCGAGATCCATATGGCCGGCGGCGTCGTGCCGCTGACGTTCGAGAACAGCGACACCCTGCTCGACGAGTTCACCCAGGCCCGGCAAAGCTTCGCCCGCAGCGTCAAACGGCAGGCCAGGCAGCAGGGCGTCCCGATCGGCGACATCGATCAGTATCCGGTGGCGGACGCCATTCTCGGCGAGATGGCGCCGCTGTTCACCCAGGCGTGGCTGACCCGTTCCCTGCGCAGCGTCCTGGGTCAGTCGATGCCCAACCTTGTCAACTTCGACGGTGACAAGCTGATCTTCTCGGAAACGCGGTTTCCGATCCAGGATCCCGCCCGGTCCGGCGAGATCGAGAGCCATCTCGACAGCCTGCCGGGTCTGGTCCGGGACGAGCCCGGTCAGCCGGCCTGGACATGGCTGACCGACGCGCCTCCGGGCGGCGCTGTGCCGGGCGCCTCATCCGGTGCGGTGATGATCAAGACCTACGATGACCAGGGCGGGCGGGTTCTCGGCTCGGTCCGGCTGGATCCGACCGCCGTGGTGCTGCAGACGAACTCGGTAGAGCGCGCCGAGCGCGGCCGAGGCTGGCTGGCCGGGGTACTCGGCTCCTTGGTGAAGGCGCCGCTGACCGCGCTGCAGACGCCCGAGCAGGCGTTGGCGGAGCACGCGGCCGTGGGAGATGATCTCGCTCCGCCGGAGCCGCCGCTGCCGCCGGAGGAAATGGCGGCGCTGCTGCACGAGGTCGAGGACCGTCACTACCGCGAGATCCTGTCCCAGCCGATCCCGATGCTGGACGGCAAGAGCCCGAAGCAGGCGGCCCGGTCGAAGGCAGGGCGCCGCAAGGTGGTGGAGTGGCTGAAATACCTGGAAAACGGTGCCGCGCGCCGCAGCCTGGCTCAGGGCCATCCAGCCTATGATTTCGGCTGGATGTGGGAAGCGCTCAAGGTCACCGACCTGCGCCACTGACGACGGCAATGTCCCGGTCATCACCGGTGCGTGAAGCCGAGGTGCGAAGGATCAGGTCGTCGCTTTTGGACGGCCGCGCTTTTTCGGGACGGGAACCGGTTCGGGTTCCGGTCGGCGCCTGCCCAGGCCGCTTGCCTTGGCAAGGTCGCTGCGCCTCCCGGCATAAGCGGGTGCCACCATCGGGTAGTCCACCGGCAGGTTCCATCTGGCCCGGTACTGGTCCGGCGTCATGCCGTAGGTCGCCATCAGATGACGCTTGAGCATTTTCAGCTTTCTGCCGTCCTCCAGGCAGACGATGTACTCGGCCGTGACGGATTTACGGATCAGCACCGCCGGCTTCAGGATTTCCTGCTGCTGCGGCGGCGGCGCCGGTTGAACGAGCTGCAGGAGCGAACCGTGAGCGATGCCGATCACGCTTGGGATGTCGGCAGCCGGCAGGATGTTGCCCCGCAGGTAGGCGGCAGTGATTCGGCTGGTCAAGGCGACCATCTCTTCGGAAGAAACGGTGGAGCTGCTGGGGTTCATCGAACTTTCTCCAACTGTCGGGTAAGGCGCTGGCCCGGCGCCAGCGCCGGGACAGAATGCCGGCCCGGCAGCGGCACTTCAAACCGGGCCATCGAGAGCGTTTCTGTGCCGTGTCAATCAGCTTCGAACATTGGGCACAGCACAATAGGCGTTATCACTATGATAAAGCTGCGAAATCTGTCAAAAAGGCGGGGTCACGATCGGCGCTGATTCAATGCCGTTCAGTTAAGGGCGTAAAAGCCATCGCCGTGCCTCCTGCTGTGAGCAGATCCTTCTGCTCGTCAACAGCCTGAAGCCCTTAACTGAACGGCATTGGGCGCTGATTGTGACCCCGCTCCAGATATAGATTTCCAAAGTCAATCAATGCAGCAGTATTGGACGGAACGGATACAAGGTTGGAAGCCGAATCACAGTCGCAGGCTCGTTACCGGAAAGCTTTGATGTCCATGCAGAACGATTGCGCGATCGGATGATCGCTGATACGCCGGAAAAAATTTACCCCGGGCGCATGCTTTCGCAGAGACGCTACCGGGGTGTACGTAGAGATATGTAAACTAAAGAAGGTGTCGTTGCAAGTGCCTGATCCCTTCCGGAAAGCCTCCGAGAACCAGCTGGACGAGCTGCTGTCCACCGAACGCTTCGGCCGCTATCTGGCGTGGGCGGGCGGCGACCGGGAGAAGGCCTTTGAACTCTATGCGCTCAACACCGCGCTGTCAGAAGCGCTCTATACGCCCATGCAGATGCTGGAAGTGGCGCTGCGGAACCGGTTTCATGCCGTACTGAGCGACGAGCGGGGGGAATACTGGTTCGACGATCCGGGCCTGATCTCAGTGGAGCACCAGCGGGAGCAGCTGGCCAAAGCCAGGGCCGGCCTGCAGGCCGAGGGCAAGCCCATCACCCCCGGTCGTGTCGTGGCGTCGCTCACCTTCGGGTTCTGGACGGCCATGCTCAACAAGCCGTATGAAAATCTTTGGCAAACCGTCCTGCACAAAGCGGCGCGGCGGGAAGATGGCAAGGGATTGACGCGCAAAGCGCTGGCAGGTCCGCTGACTCCGATCCGGGTGATCCGCAACCGGGTGGCGCACCATGAACCGATCATCAACTGGAACCTGCCCAGGCATTACACAAACATCGAGCAGATGACCACCTGGCTCTCACCCGTGGCGGCCGATTGGCTGCGTCATCACAGCCGGTTTCCGGTGGTTTATCCCTCCACTCCCATCCAGCTTGCGGGTTCCTGAAAACCCGGAGTCTGATCAGCGCCGTGTCATTCTCCCGGTTCCCTCATCCGTGAAATCAGCTGGAAAATCCGTCGTGGGTTCCACTCGCACCTCGCCCGGATGACCCAGGTATCTGCAGCGTTTATGAGAAAAGCCGGAGGCATCGCTCGTAAAACTGTGCGCGTTTACCGGGGAGGCACTGCGGCAACGGGACAGTCTAACCATGTGGTTCACGGATGATGCGATCGCCGCCTGGAAAGCAGCGCTACGCACCACGCCGGGCGGTCAGCAGCACTACTCCGACCTCGCCATTACGACAGCTCTGGCGCTGCGTCAGACCGAGGAGCTGATCGGCTCGATCCTCCAGTTGCTCGGCCTGGAACTGCCGGCGCAGCCCCGCCCGACCGGTGGTCCGATCCACCTGATGGTCGATAGTTCGGGCCTGAAGCTGGGCGGCCCGGGCGAATGGCTGGCCGGGAAACACGGTACCAGCAGGCGGCGCTTGTGGCGCAAGCTGAACATCGGCTTCGACGCGGTGACCGGCCGGATCGTCGCGTCCATCCTGACCGAACATGACGTCGATGACGCCTCTCAGGTCGAGCCCCTGCTCGACCGGATCGCCGAACCGGTCGATCTCTTCCTGGGCGACGGCGGCTATGACAGAACCGGCGTGTACACCGCCCTGGACGAGCGTCATCCGGACGCGAAGGTGATCGTTCCACCCCACGCCGATGCCGTGCTAAGCGCCACGGCCGACACCAACCCCACTCAGCGCGACCGCCACATCCAGGCAATCGCCGACAGGGGGCGGATGGCCTGGCAGCGGGACAGCGGCTATAATCAGAGGGCCAAAGTCGAGGGACTGTTCGCGCGCTGGAAGCAGGTCATCGGTGACGGGCTGTGCTTCCATAGCGACGAGGCCAGGGCCACCGAGGTCACCATCGCCGCCCAGGTCCTCAACCGAATGCTCGACCTTGGACGCCCGGACTCCGTCCGCGTCGCCTGATCATCAGCGGGGAATGGGGCCTCCTCTACCTCTTCCTCCTCCCTGCAACACGCTGACCACTGCACCAGCCAGTATAAAAACAACGTGATCGAACAAAATCACCGGGGCATAAAAGGACGCCACCGGCTAATGCGCGGCTTCAAGAATTTTGATGCGGCTCATCGCCTCTGCCGCGCATTCGACGAAATCCGCGACTTCCTGCACCCGGCTACCTACATCAACCAAACGGTTTCGCTTGCCAGTCGACGGGTCATCCACGTCCAGCGCGTGGCTGCGCTGCGGGACCTGATCTCTGCCGCATAAAACAGCTTCTGGTAATTAGATGCCTGCCTGCTGCGCAACTGGCCCCAAAACCTGACAGAACCCTCTAGCAGGCTGCGGAAAAACGTCATCTTTGGGGTGATGTGTGGATTATAGTTAACGCGTTGTCCTTTTCGGAGGTGACGATGCGTGGGTATGACGATCATGGTGAAGCTGCGTTCGCTTACGTCAGTTGCGAGACGCGCGTCCCGCCCGACCATCCACTGCGAACCATCCGAGCGATCGTGGATGAAGCGTTGAAGGGCTTGTCCAGGGAGTTCGACGTCTTGTATGCGGCGACCGGGCGTCCTTCGGTGCCGCCCGAGAAGCTGTTGCGGGCGCTGCTGTTGCAAGCGTTCTATTCGGTGCGCTCGGAGCGCCAGCTCATGGAGCAGCTTGGCTACAACTTGCTGTTCCGCTGGTTCGTCGGACTGGCGATCGACGCGCCGGTTTGGGATGTCACGGTCTTCACCAAGAACCGCGAGCGGCTGCTGAGGGGCGAGATTTCTGCCAAGTTCATGGACCGCGTGCTGAACCTGCCGCAGGTTCGGGCCCTGCTGTCGCAGGATCACTTCACCGTGGACGGCACCATGGTCGAGGCCTGGGCGTCGATAAAGAGCTTCAAGCGCAAGCCGGATGAGGAGGCCCAGCCAGGTTCCGGTGGCGATGCCCCGCCCCCCGTCGAGGGCGACCGCAACGCCGAAGTTGATTTTCATGGGGAAGTCCGATCAAACGCCACTCATGCCTCGACCATTGATCCGGAGGCCCGGCTTTACCGGAAAGGCAAGGGCAAGGAGGCCAAGCTCTGCTTCCTGGGGCATACCCGGATGGAAAACCGCCATGGCCTGTTCGTCGATACCCGGCTGACGCTGGCTACCGGCACCGCCGAACGGGACGCGGCGGGCGACATGATCGGAGCCATGACCGGCCGGCACCGGATCACGGTTGGCGCCGACAAGAACTACGACACGGCCGCCTTCGTCGCCGAACTGCGCAGCCTCAACGCAACGCCCCACGTCGCCCGGAACATCAGCAACCGGCGCTCCGCCATCGATGGCCGCGTCACTCGCCACCCTGGTTATGCCATCAGCCAGGTCATCCGCAAACGCATCGAGGAGGGCTTCGGCTGGATCAAGACGGTCGGCCTGATGGCCAAGACCAAGCTGCGTGGCACCGCGCGGGTCGGGTGGCGGTTCCAGTTGACCGCAACAGCCTACGATTTGATCCGATTGCCCAAACTGCTCAACTCGGATCCACTCCAGAGTGTTGACCTTCAGATGCCCCTGTTAAACATCTCGAACACTTGCGGCGTCAATCCGCGTTTTTCCGCAGCCTGCTAGAGCAGACAGCCTCTGATCAGCCTCCATCATGCAACGTTGCATGAACGATCATGTCAACAGAGCATTGATCTCATCGCGCAAACGTAACAGCAACTCTCGCTGATCCTGCTCAAGAGCCCCCCCTTGCTCTCTTATGAGAACCAGATCCTTGGTGAAGCGCATTGTCGCCTTGGTGAACCGGTTCGTCTTGTCGACGGCAGGCGCCCTGCCCTGCTTCATCTCCCGGACCCCTGCAACCGAAAGGCCGGATTTAGCCTTTTCCCAAAGACGAAGCTGTTCGTCCGGATCCTCAATGGAAGCCAGTTCGGCCAGCATCGTCATCGCGACATGGCGGTTGTTCTGATACTCTACTAGAATCGTTTTATGAAGATCCAGGATGTGAAGCGTCCGTGTCACATAGGTCTGACTTTTGCCAAGTAATCTCCCCAGGCTTTCATGCGTGGATTTGTAGCTTTTGATAAGCGTTGCTAATGCCTGAGCAGTCTCGACCGCGTCCAAGTCTTCGCGCTGCAGGTTCTCCAGAACAGCAAGCAAGGTGGCGTCATCTGTCTTGACGACAAGCGAGGGGATCTGAGTTTTTCCAGCTATCTTGGATGCGCGCCACCGGCGTTCACCCGCGATGATCTCAAAGACACCGCGCTCTATTTCCTTGACCAGGATTGGTTGAAGAACGCCGCGCTCGGCAATTGAGCTTGCCAGTCCGTTCAGGCTATCCTCATCGAAGTACTTGCGAGGCTGGTTCGGGTTGGTTTGAACCTGATCTAGATCAAGCATCAGGTACTCGCTGTCCTCGGATGTTCCGAACAACGCAACTCGTCCTGTTTCCCGCGTCAGCGCACCACGGTTATTGGTAAGGTCAGACTTAGACCGGCTCATGCGCATACTCCTTCGCACGGGTCTCGGCGATTTCAACCAGTCGATCAGCAATGCGCCGAAAGCTTTCATTGCCAGCCACGTCCGGTGTTCTCTCCAGGGCCGGCTTACCGGCAAGAACGGACTCTTTATACGCAACCGCGCGACTGATGGGTTCGAACAGTTCAACGCCATGCCGCTCGGCAATCGTCCGGAGTTCAGCCAACATTGCCTTGTCGACGACCGTGCGTGGGTCGTAATGCGTCGGCAAGATTCCAAGCACTTGAAGATTGCGGTTGATACGGCGCTTGGTGCGGTCGATCGCGCGCAACAGCAGCGGAATACCCATCAAGCTCAACTGTTCGGTCTGACTTGGGATAAGAACAAGATCTGCGGCCCCAAGAGCACTGGCAGTCAAGAGGCCCAAGTTTGGTGGTGTGTCAATCACGATGAAATCGTAATCGCTGGACACTTCTGACAGTTTCTCTCGGAGAGCCAGGCTCGATGTCGGATCAGACATCAGGCTGACCTCGATTTCTGACAAAGCAATGCTGGACGCGATCAGATCAAACAAACCCTCGCAGACAGGCGTGATCGCTTCCCTGGTCGGCAAGTCTGACCGGGAGTCGAGCAAGGTTGTCAGCGTCTTCTTTTTCAGTTCCAAACCATGCGCGTCCTCTCCAAGATTCGTTGTTGCCGAACCCTGGGGATCTCCGTCTACTAGGAGTACCCGAAATCCTTTCTTAGCCAGCAGGTATGCGACGTTGACGGATGTGGTCGTTTTGGCAACGCCGCCTTTTTGTAAACTGACAGCCAATGTTAGGGCAGGGGCTAAGTTTCGAGCAGTGGGAATGCCTCCCCCTGCGGGAGGTTGTTCCGCCCGGATAGCCTGTGCTACGATTTGAGGAATACGTTCGGCGCCACTTTCCCACCTGCTAATACGAGCTTTATCGTAGCGTCGCCCTAGAACCTCGTTGAGGTGGGCCGCGAGTTGCGGCTGCTCCCATCCTCGGCTCGCCCGGTACTGGCGTAGGTCATCGCCAGGTATGGTGTCAGCCATCATGTCCCCTAATCAGTCATGTACATGGAATGATGCACATACACGCCATACTGTCAACGGGTTGACGGTTTCGTATTGGTTAGTGATGCAATCATGCAACGTTGCATGGGCTTGGTATCCTGCTTTGGCAATTAGGCTTAATAAGGCGTCCGTAATGGGCCGTCGGACGTCAAGCCCTCGAGTGACTGTCTCATCGCCGGCCTCACGCTTCCGTCCGTGGTCAGCACTGCGGCTGCCACACCATGTAGTCAGATAAGGGAAGCCAGCGGGACAATCTAAGGCGCGTAGTTCACCTCAACCAGGACTTCCACAGCATTACTCCCGACCTCATTGGTTTCCGCGTCCCGGCGACGGGGCCTCACCGAGGCAAGCCCCTTCCGGCCTCAAACTGTTACCTAGTGGTCCGCTTATGCGGCCACCGGCGTCTCCTTACCCCAGCGGAACTCGCTGCCATCGACCCACATGCGGTGCAACACGGTCGCGAGCTTCCTCGCCAGGGCGACCTTCGCCCGCTTCACGCCGTGGCGCCTAGCGACGTCCAGGAGCCAACGCTTCAGTGTCGAAAAGCGTGGCGTCCGGCTCAGTAGCACGTTGGTTGCCTCGTACAGGACGGTCCGAATCATGGCGTCACCGACTTTACTGACACCACCCGTCACATCGGTTTCGCCGGACTAATACTTTTTGGGTGTCAGCCCGAAGTGCGCCCCCACTGCCTTGGATGAGGTGAAGCGCGCCGGATCGTCCACGGTCGCGTTTGAAAGTCACCGCGACCAGCGGTCCGACACCGGGCACCGTCATCAGTCGCCGGCAGACGTCATCGGTCCCCACGATTGCCAGCACCTGTCAGTGCAGACGCATGCCCGGCGATCAGCTCCTCGACCCGCGCCGCAAAGCGCCCCTTGCTCACCTCGCCGACCTTCTGCCCGAAGCCGCGCAGAATGCCGCAGATGCTGGACTCGACATCGCCCAACTTGCTCTGCAGGAGCTTGCGCCCGACCACCAGGGCGCGCAGCTCTTGGGCATCGGCCGATTTGCGATGGACCGGCCGGAACCAGCTCATGCGCAGCAGGTGGGCGATGTCGCGGGCATCTTTGCGGTCGGTCTTGCCGATCATTGCCGACGGCGCCGCCTTGACGTGCCGGGTCTCCAGCAGCACCGTTTCCAAACCCGCTCCGCTCAGCCTGGCATGCAGTCATTGTGATAGGGGACCAGCCTCCAGCCCGATGCGCGTTACCCGCATGCTGAGCTGGCCGAAGAAGCAGACCAGCGCCTCCAGCTCGCTTGCCACCTTGGCTTCGCACACGATCCTGCCCGTGGGATCCACCACGCACACGCTGCTCTGTTCCAACGAAACGTCGTTCCAGGCATAGTAATCCATGGCTGTCCTCCGATGATGCTTGGGGCCGATCAACTTGGATCCCGCTTCTCATACCATCACTCTGAGGGGCAGCCGCCCAACCAGCCAACTCCCGCTGGAGGCCCATCACGGCATCTAGAAGGTGAGGCAAACGACGAGCTGTCGGTGACTAGAGGGGACAGAGCTTCTATAAGTGCTGTCCGTAATATGGGTCCCCGTCGTTTGCCTCACCTTGGAACGTCGTTTAAATCACCTTCTGCGGATCGCACTTGCCATAGGTTGCCTCCTTGATCAAGGATGTAGTCTAGGAGGACTTATGGAGCGAGCAGTTACAAAATCTGAGATTACTGGAGACTTTCAGATGGACCTCTTCGACTCGCCAATGGGTGGCCGAGTAAAGAACGACCGTACTCTGATGGTCTGGTCCTTTTTTGGCCTTGGCCGACAAAAGACCCAGCGTCTCCCTACCTACGATGATGGTACGGTCCGCATAGAAGTTTACGGCACACCCGAGCATGGTGTTGCTAACATGTGGGACAAGGAAATTCTTATCTATCTTGTGAGCCTTATGCAGGATAAAGCTAATCGAGGGGAAGTTGTCGGGACTGAGATGACGTTCACGGCCGCCGACCTGTTCCGCGTGGTCAAGCGGGAGCCTGGGGGTAGTGCCTATGAGCGCCTCGAAGAATCTCTGATGCGGCTGAAGTCTACACAGGTCAAAACGAACATCGAGACCGGCGGCGAGGGTGAAGACTCAGGGTTTTCTTGGATCTCCGAGTACAAGATGCGCTACGCTCGCAACCGTAAGGGCGAGAAGGTATTGCGGGCTGTCAAGGTTACAGTGTGCAGTTGGCTGTATCGAGCTGTGGTAAAGGACGGCCGTATCCTCACTTACGACAGCAGGTACTTCGATCTCGGTCCCCTCGAAAAGCGCCTTTACGAGATTGCCCGGGCGCATTGCGGCAAGCAGCGGGGCTTTAAGATGGGCCTGGAGAAGCTGCGGCGGCGCGTCGGTTACGGCCAAGGACCGGAAGACCTGAAATATTTCAAGCGGGATATCCTCGCTCTTGCCAAGAAAAAGTCGCCACTGCCCGAGTACGGTGTCATGCTCGTTGACCCGAGGGACCCGCGTCGCCTTGGCGTTTTGGTGGATCCAAAAGCACCGACGCCGAGAGGACGCACGGCGCTACGTGACTGGCGCGTCTTCTTCTTCAACGCTTTGGAACTTAGCCGCATTCCCGCCTATGCGGCAGTTCCTGAACTAGATGACGGGGGTTTCCCGGAATCCGAAACTCCTTGAGCCGCTTGGCGTCCGCACTACTCAAGCTGCCTCCTCATCTTCCTCCGCTAAGCCTTCCTCGCTCGAGGGTAGCTATAACTGTTACACAGTTATTCTAGTTATCCAGTTAAGGAGTTACGGGTCCGAATCAGCCTTTAATATCAATTGCTTGAAGTGCTTTTGGTGAGGCAAACGGCGAGGTTCAGTGATCGAAACGACGAGTCGAGGTGATCTAAAGGACATGCCTGAGTGAGGCAAACGACGAGTTTAGGTGATGAAAAGGCTCCACAGAAAATTGCGGTGATCGTAACGACGAGCATAAAAACCGCAGAAATATGTGAATGGTGATCAAAACGACGACTGAGGTGAGGCAAAGGCGGATCAAGGTGATCCAAACGACGAACTCCGTCACCGCTATCCTGCGGCTTTCGGCAGTCCCGATTTCTTGGACGCAAGTCAAGCCCTATGCGCGATCATGATTGATCGATTACCTGCCTGACCCCATGGCGGGAGGCGCATGGACGCTTGGAGAGTTTCCGCTTCTGCTGGTCAAGACTTCCTGTGCGAAAGGCGGAAGGGCAGGGCAGTACCATACCAAGATGCGGGAGCGCTACGGTTCTGTCATGGCGATACCGGATCTGCGGCACCTCCGGGCCGAGTGTCCAGGGCGTCATTATGCCTCCGACCGGTGTCGGTGCCAGGAGACAAGGCGGGACGCATTGGGCCGATCTGGGATCCGGTCCCGAAGAGACGTCCATGTGTTCCTGTGGAGTACGGGACTTTGGCGACATAAGACATCGCCTCGCCGGGAACATGCCGATAGGGTATTCGGTTTGCGGGCGTCAAGACAATTAGCAGCTCGGCTTCGCCATGCTCGGGATGGAAAGCCGCGCCCGTCACCCGGCCCGACACCCTGCGCGTGGCTCCAGGCGGGCCGCGAATTGTCTTGACGTTCGGGCGTGCTGAAGCGGTCGGCCGCTCGGTGGCGGCCTCGCCTGTCGAGCGTCTTGGCCTATAGTCTCTGGAACTTCAAGGCGTGGAGCCTCCCCCACTCGAAATGCCGCCGCTGCGTTTCTTGACCGTCCCATCGGTCAGGAATTCGACACCCGCCTCTTCGAGCGTCTCAACTATTTTCATAATGGTTCCATACGCGGTACGCTCCATCAGGTCTTGATCGTATTCAATGCGCTGCAAAGTGCGGCGACCGATACCAACCATCGCGCAGAATTCTTCTCCGGCGATGCGGAGAAGATTGCGGGCATCTCTGATTTGTTCGCTAGATACTTTCTGCATCAGCAGTATATGGCTACCTCCTAGCCTTTTGGCATTGAACTCTAGCATTGTAAAACTAGCCGTATGTTGCTAACCTATGTGCATTAGCGGCGCCCGGGGAGCCGCTAAACGCTAAGAAGGAGCAACAATGAACAGCCTCGATGTCGTAATCCAGCACTTTCCTGGAATCATTATCGCTACCATCGGGACAGACAACGTCTTCGTCAGCTTCAAAATGCGCCGCCTGGGAGAAACGTTCGAGCTGGTCGCAGATTCGACGGTCTACTACGCGGCGAGCGGTCATTACGAATACGAAGAATTGGTTCGCGGGATCGCAGACGATGAAGATGAAGCCATTTCGATCGCCACAGATCTGGAGTGGAATGCGCAAGGTAAGCTGAAGATCCTCGACGTTGAAAACTGCTCGAAGGAGCCGGGTGGCTTCCCTGAAAGTCTCGAAAAGTTTCTTGATGCGATGCGACGCGTCGTTGCTCCCGCTGCTGCGGAGTAACCGGCCATGCCACAAGGTGAAATCACCATCGGACGTACCGGCAGCGCCGTCTACACCGTTCGCGGAGCATGGGTCTACCGCAATCCAGGTGCCAATCCTTACCGCTACGACACACTGGAAGGTTTCGTCACCGAAATGCTGACCGGCGTGCTGGGCGGCTCGTGGCGCGAAACGCCCGTCGGCACCTGCATCATCAATCGCTTCGTTCCCTGACCAGCCGCCCGGTGCCGGGGGATGTGTCAGCATCCTCCCGGCTCCGGCTCTCACCGGAGTTCCATCAAGTGCGAACCCTCAGGAACATCACGACGAATACCACCGGCCATGCCGCCCTGTCTATCACGGCCGACTGGATCGCACCTCTGAAAACCGGCCTCAGTGTGCAGAACCGCTGGGAGATCGCCGCCGCCGCGGACATCCTGGCCTGGGACCGGGTGGCGGACGCCCGCATGGGGGCGCTCGACGACATCAGCGCGCTGATCGGGGAGGGCGAGTGATGGCCCGGCGCATCGAACTGGTGGAGGCCGGCGCTGCCGCCGGCCGCACCACCTACCGCGTCCTGGCGGACGGCCTGCGTGTCGGCACCGCCACCGAGCTGGCCACCGACCAGGACACTCCGTGGCGGCTGACCGTCCCTGGCCACTGCGCCAACCTGTGCCGGAGCTCGCGCGAAACCGTGCTCGCGACCGTCGCGTGGCTGCTGGACCCCGCTTCCCGACGAACCGTCATCCACGTCCCGGCCGATCCCGGCGGTCGCTGGGATGAGGTCGCCGCCGAGCTGCGCGCCGCCGGTTTCGAGGTCCGGCCGGCGCCGATGCCGGAGAGCGGACACGCCATCCCCGTCCCCGTGATCCTGTGCATCCGGGAGGTCTGAGCCATGGCCGCCACTCATCAGCCCGCCTCCGATCCAGCCATCCCCGATCCCGGCGAGCCTCACCGGCAGCGAACCCGCACCTGCCTGAGCTGCGGCAGGCCCTTCGCCTCCGCCCACATCGGCCACCGCGTCTGCCGGCGGTGCAAGACGCTCGACGCCTGGAAATCAGGCACCGCCGATTTCGACAGTCATGACGGGTTCCAGGGGAGGACGACGCTATGCCGTACCGTCTGACCTCCGCCCAGCGCTGCGTGCTGGCCGACTGCGTCCGGACCGGCCTCGTGGGCTGGCTCATCACCTGCCCGGTGGCGGGCCAGCGCTGCCGCATCCTCCAGGCCCGGGCGACCAGCCTGCTGGGCTTCGGCTTCTCGCGCTTCACCACAATGGCGGCCAATCACTTCGGCTCCGAGTACCGGCCCCGCCGTCCCGGTTCGACAGCCACATTCCCGCTGTCGATTGCCGAGGCGGCGGCCCTGGCCAACGATGTCGAACTGGAGATGGCAGGCGACGACCAGATCTACGCCGCCGCTCTAATCGCCACCCACAGCCCCTACGCCCAGCCCGAGATCAAGGGCCGGGACTGGCGCGCCTATGTGACCATGCTTGGGGAGATCGGCATCGATCCCTGGACCGGTGACCCGACCTGGAGCCATGAGGTTCGTGACCTCCTGCGCCCGTTCCGGCGCGCCGTCGCAGCGTCCCGTGCCATCGCGGCGGAGTGACCGGCCATGGAGAACAACCTTCCCCTGCTCAACGTCGGTGGCAAGGCCCGGATGGGCTGCTACGCGGCGTTCCCCGGCACCGGCCCGCTAGACGCCCGCTGTTCCGGCTGCGCCCACCAGTCGCCCGATGGGTCCCGTTTCGTCTGCGGAAAGTACAAGACCTTGACCGGTCGCAAGGGCAGCCCGATCGATCCCGGCTCGCCAGCCTGCCGCTACTTCGCCACCCGGCCGGCGTTCAATGCCCGGCGATGAGGCCGCGCCTCCCCTTCGGGCGGCGCGGCAGTTCCCATACCGCATGAAGGTCATCACCATGCCGACCACCGACCCCGATACCCACGGCGGCAACCACCGCCGGGCACCCCGGAACAGACTGGGAGGAAGTGTTCCACCGAACCCCTTTTAGTCCAAGATCGGCTTTCAGGTCGCTGCGAAGGCCGTGCCTGGACCTGACCTCAGAGCGCTCTGCCGTTTGGAAACCGACACCACGGCATTGCGGGAAATACGCTACTAGGGGTTCCAAGCTCAAACCCTCGAAATTTTTGAAATCAATGAATTTCAGGTGTTTAGCTAGCGTGACGGCTATCAGCAAGGCTTCAAGGCCCATGTGCAATCGGCGTGCACCGGTCAGATTGGCACGTCATCGCTCCATTCTGGTAACAGCGGCTGGCAACATTCCCGAAAAGACCTCTTTTCGGGAATGTAATTTGCTCCGACACTAGGCCGTGTCTGGCGAACGGGCAGCTAGAGTTTGACCAGATCGGCGATCTTACTGCCCGTTTCGAAAGTACGGCGCAGGCGTGTGAGCGCCGGCGATGGGGCCGCGGTCCGACTGTTCACAAGGGCAATCCTGATGATGGAGGCTGCCGATGTGGACACCCGAAGATCGCGCGCTGGTTGGGGATTATGGTTCCGGCCAAGCCTTGAGCAGCGACCAGTATCGCCTGCTTGAGGCGTTCATTCCGCCTGCGAAGCCGGGAGGACGGCCTCGAACGACCGACATGCGGCAGTTACTGGACGGCCTGTTCTACGTCGTGCGGACCGGCTGCCAGTGGCGTCACCTGCCACCGCCGCCCAGTTTTCCGCCTTGGCCTACGGTGTATCGCTATTTCCGCACTTTCCTGCAGGCCGGCGTCTGGGAGACCATGCGCCATCATCTGCTGACACTGCTGCGGGAGCAGGAGGGGCGGGAGCCAAGCCCGACGGTGGCCATCATCGATACACAAACCGTCAAGACGACAGAAAAAGGGGGCCGCGCGGCTACGATGCGGCCAAGAGGATCAAGGGCCGCAAGCGTCACATCGCGGTCGATACCTCCGGCTTCCTGCTCGGTGTTCTCGTCCACGCCGCCAATATCCAGGACGCCGACAGCGCCGGCGATCTGCTGACGCGGATCAAAGGTCTGTACTGCTGGCTCAAGGCGATCTTCGCCGACAGCATCTATAACCGACTGCCGGCTCTGCTCGCCTGTTTCCTGCTCGGCCTGACACTGATCATCGTCCGCCGGATCGCCGGCACCTCGGGCTTCGTCGTCGTCCCGCGCCGGTGGGTCGTCGAAAGAACACTCGGTTGGCTTGGGCGATGGCGGCGCCTGTCAAAGGATTACGAGGAACTGCCGGAGGTCTCCGAGGCCATGGTCACCCTCGCCGCCATCCGCATCATGCTGCACCGCCTCGTTCACCCAAACCGAAAGCGACTGCCCGCTCCCTGACTTTCGAAACGGGCAGTTAGCCGCCACCTCTGCCATCGTATCTTCTGCAGTGCTCAGGCCGTTTCGAGACGCGAGCAGAGGGCTTTCTTCGCGGAGAGCTTCAAACGTCGTTTCGTGCACGACGGGAACGAGCCGCTCACCCGCGAGAAGTGCCGAAAGTTCTTTGTCGGCGATGCCTTCTTTTGGGAGGCGGCGCAGCAGAGCAGGTGTCACCAGCACGATTCCAATCCGCGATTTCGCCAAGCCTTTGTCGATGGCGCGGAGCAACGGCACGCCGAGGCCAACGTCCTTCTCGCTAAACCAGACCTTGACACCAAGTGACTCGAGCAGATCGTGCAGCTTCTTGGCAGCCCCTTGCCGGTCATCCCATGCATGGCAGAGAAAAACGTCCCGAAGATCAAGGGACGCTTGTTTTTCGACGCTCTCGCGGATCGGCGTGAGTGCCCGTACCTCGGCAGGCGTGTACACCACGGACGAACCGGCTCGGGACCATCTCGGCTTTGCGCTGCCGCCGGATCTGCCGCCTGACCCACCGCCGCCGCTGCTGCTCACTGACGGGGAGTAGGAGGAGTAAGACGGGGATGAGTACGACCCGCTGCTGTAGCCGCTGTAGCGCCCACGGCATGCAGGGCAGTTCGCCGCAGCGCTCGCTGAGCGGTGACCTTCTCTTGGTGCTGTGCATCTAGCCATGTGGTTGATGATACCAAGTTACCAAAACGTCAGCCATTCTGTTCCCCAAATGCTACATTTAGGCATTAAAAACTGATGATGGCCGATATCTGGTATAGCTCTATCGAAAGTGCAACATCTCTTCCGAAAAAATCTTTCCTGCAGGTTCATACCTGAACGGCCGACTGAAACACTATTGGCACTTCTGTTCCATGGTCACGGTCCGGGGCTGGATCTACGGCACGGCGAAGCAAGCATTTAGCCGAGCGTGCCAGTCCATTCTGGCCGGCTTTTGGAACAGAAGTGATGCAATCTGTTCCGCACCATGAAGCTCCATGACACCCAGGGCAGGCGCCTCTACCTGACCGCCGACGAACGTTGCGACCAGCTGGCATCCCTGGCAGCTTCGGCCTGACCGAAGCCGGCGAGGAATGTCCCCGGCTGAATGCCGTCATCCCCTCCAGGCAAGCATAGCGGCCCGTCGTCATCCCGACGCTGGGCCGCTGTCATATCCGCCGATCAGCGCTCGACCCGGTCGGTGAAGACGATCATGCAGGGATCGCTGAACGTGCGTCGCCTGGGGCATTGAGCCAGCACATGCCGAAGTTCCGGCATCACCATATCGGCGCCATGTTCCTGGATCAGCTGGTGGGTGTGGTACTGCCTTGCCCTGCCGCATTTCGCACAGGCTACCCGCACCATCGGCAACGGCCACTCTCCAAGGCTCCAGGCTCCGTTGGGCATGTTGATCTCTCCCAGGTCAACCAAATGCCAGCACGTATTATGGTCGAGGCATCCCAACGAGGTGCCGACCAATTCGCCTGCGGTCGAGGTCAAGGGGCAAAGCATGGGACCTGTTCGCAGACCGGTCATCATGCCCCCGGTAGCGTCATCGTTGAACCGGGCGAGAAGGGGGTTTGCCTCTTGACCCCCACATCCATAATGAACCTATCGGGTTCTCCTGGGCGATCTTTCTTCAAGATCGGCCAGGGAATGCCCCTCGGCGAGGGACCCTTCCCTTCCTCCCTTCAGCATTACGGCCCTCCTGGCGGGATGCACGGCCCGAGATAGGGGGCATGTGCGGTCAGCCATGGTATTGGGTCGCTGGGGCTGCCTCCCCGCCAGTAGCCTGCGACGGTGATCGGCGGCCTGGGTGCGAACCAGTAACGAGGTTCCGGCCAGCCGGCATTAGTCGATCCAGTGCCAGCCGTCGCAGTCTGGATGGTCCGGGATTCCGTCCCAGCCGGTCATTTCAACGCTTCTTCCGAGTGGCAGCCCACTCCTGGAGCACCGCCCCCGCCACGGTCGCGGCAGTCGTGCCATATTGATTGGCTTCAACCCAAAGTGCGTCGCTTGTCGTCGGGTCCAGCCCGACCGTTATTTGATCCATGGTCGGATCAGTCACGCTGCTTTACCCGGCTTTTCCGTCGGGAACTTGACCGATCCGTCGTCGCGGTCGAGTGTGCAGGCCACGGCCGGCGGCTCGACCGGCGTCTGCTCCAGATTCATGAAGTTGGCATCGGTGTACCAGCAGTTCCGCTTGAGGCGGAACGCGGGCGCCCCCCTGCGGAACATGATCTGCTCGTCGTCGGGAAGCTCGTTGACCTCCTGGGGGAGGATGAGCGCGCGCTTCGCCTGACCGGTGTTTTCGTTCTGCTCCCTGGCACGGAACCACCCGAAGAAGCGCGGCGCCGACCGGCTGATGTTCTCGACGGTGCCGTACCCGGTGCGCTCGCTGACCTCCTTCGTCAGCAGTTCGTCATTGGTGCCGAAGACGATTTCCGCGCCGAGGTTCCCCAATAGTGACGCCAGTCCGTCTTCCTTGTATTCGTCTCTCAGATCGGTCTTGGTCTGGACGACGAAGCTGAAGTGCAGCCCGAAGCCCCGCGCGAAGCCGTTGGCCCTGGCGATCGGTCGCATCGGGGGGAGGGCGGTCAACTCGTCCATCAGGACGTGGCACCGGTGGGTGATGGTGCTGTCGTGATCCGGGTGGGAGTCCATGCAGGCGTCGAAGAGCTGGAGGAAGAACAGGCGCAGCAGGAAGCCCAGTTGCTCCAAGTCGGATGGCATGACGCCGATATAAATGGTCATCTTGCGCCGGCGCAGGTCGCGCAGGTCGAAGTCGCTACGGGATGTTGCCGCCACGACCTTCGGATTGAACCAGATCCCCATGGTGCTGGTGACCTGCTTGCGGATGCCCTGAACCATGTCCTCGTTGCCGCGTAGATAATCGGACAGCAGGTTGACGCAGTCCTGGGTGTAGGGCCGGTCCGTGGCCCGGCGCTCCTCGACCATGCGGGCGATCGTCTCGACGCTGTCGCCGCGGGTGAAGAAGCGGAAGATCGAGGCCGGGGTCAGGTCCATTCCCGGCGTCTCGCAGATCAGGGTCGCGATGCCGGTCCATGCGGTCCGCGCGCTGTCCTGCCAGAACTTGTTCCTGCTGGCCGTGCCGACTTCGGGAAACAGGTTGAAGGCCCGGCGCTGGATCCTGGACAGGTAATCCGGCTGTGACTCATCGATCCCACCGACCGGATTCCAGCAGTGGGTGGCGCCGTTTTCGGCCAGGGGCGAGAACAGGAAGACGTCCTGGCCGAGGGTGTTCTCCCGATGCGCCGCCGTTCTCGTGTAGTTTTCCCGCTTGATGTCGAGCACGACCAAGCTGTCGGCGTAGTTGAAGCAATTCGGGACAACGTAGGCGACGCCCTTGCCGCTGCCGGTCCTGGCATAGAGCAGGGCGTGCTCCGGACCGGGAAGGCAGACGTAACGTTTGCCCATCCCCAGGACCCCGGCGGTGCGGCCGAGCAGGATGCAATCGGGCCGGGGGCGGAATGAGTAGATCAGCCCCGATTTCCTGCCCTGCCGCGGCGTTGCGTATTTCGCGGAGCCGAACAGGGCGCGGCCGTCACGACCGAGAGGAACACCGTCTTCGCCCAGGATACGGTAGACGGCCAAGCAGGCGGTGATAAGGCCTGCGGCGGCTCCGTAGAGCAGCCATTCGTTGACCCATGACTGAGTGTAGGCGTCCGGCATGGTGGCGAAGAGATAGCCCCACCATTCGGCGGTGGGAATACCGGCTTGCCGGATCGTGCCAAGGCCGAAGAGGGTGACAGTGGAGGCGGTGAAGGTGAAGCCCGCCAGGGCGATGACGGGGGACAGAACCAGTTTCAGCCTTCTCATGCTGCGGCCTCCGCATACCGGAACCATACTTCGGAAACGGCGAAGCGTCCCTCGGGCCGGTGGAAGTGAACCACGACGTCGATCAGGCTCTTCAGTGACGCCTCGATGTCGGGCAGCTCGACGCTGGAGGCGGCCGGTGCCTGCTTGACCATCAGCGCCAGCGTTGGGAAGACCTCGCGCGTGCTGGAGGCGTGGCAGGTGGTCAGGCCGGGATGTCCGGAGCGGCGGGCCCGCAGGAACGAGAAGGCTTCAGCGCCGCGCAGCTCCTGGAGCAGCAACCACCGCATGGCCAGCCGCAGCGATGCCTCAACCAGATCATTCGGTGTGACGTTGGCGGCTCCCTGACCGCCTTTGCTGTAGAACAGATCGGTACGGTTCCGGTGGGGTAGGGCGCTCCATTCGTCGCTGTCCTGAACCGTGACCAGCCGGTCGTCCAGCGGGATCTCGTTGGCCAGCCCCATGCCGAAGAAGGTCTTGCCGGACCCGACCTCGCCGCACAGGACATGCGTCATGCGGGCTTTCATGGTGGCACGCAGGAAGGCGGTCCAGGCGTGATGGCGTTCATCGGGCCCGGTGGCGCGGCATGCCTCGTGGTAGAGGGCGACCAGGGCTTCCGTGTCGCGGGAGAGGCCATCCCGCAGCGGCTCGACACCGGAGAAGATACCGCCGGCGGCGAGCTGGTCGAGCGTCGGTGACGTCTTCTTCGCCCGCCTGATGGCCAGCGCCACGGTGCCGTCGTTGACGCAGGGCGGCAGCACGGCCTGCAGGCGGGTACCGCCGGGCAGATCACAGGACAGCAGCGGCGTCGCCTTGCCCACGTTCTGGCCCTTGATGGCGGCGGCCAGGATGGCGATACCCTGCTGATCGACGAAGTCAACCGCGACCTCGTGGCGCGTGGTCGTCGCCCCGCGCCGGACGAACACTTCATTGGGCCGATTCATGATGATGTCCTCGACCATGTCGTCGGCCATGAACTCGGCGAACGGTGTGAGGGCGAAGTCGAGCAGGGGAAGGGCCGCGTGTTGGTGGTTCATGTCCGTGTCCTTTGGTGATCGGGTTAGCGGGCCATCGTCAGCGAGAAGCACGGCCGCATGTCGATGTCGTCCATCGCCATGATCAGCACCTGCGCCGCCTGGGCCCGGCGGAGAGTCGGGGGGATGTCGATGTCGTCGCCGTAGCTGCCCTGGGCGAGGTTCTTGCTGCCGCTCTGGAACTGGTTGAACGAGATGCCGCTGTCGGCGCCAATGGCGTTAGACGCGCCGATCGCGGCGGCCTGACCGGCGGCATCGAGCAGGGCGATCATGGCGACGCCGCGGAACCGCTCGAAGAAGTGGGTGTCGACCTCACCGTCGATGCCGGGGGTTCCAAGCTGGTCGCCCAGTGAGGCCCGCAACTTGATCAGACAGCCCTGCGGTGTCTCCAGCCGGGTGACCACGGCGAACGCGCGATCCATCCCGCGCTCCAGGTGCTGAGCGACGCGCCCGAACGCCCAGGTGCCATCGTCCAGCAGCGGCACCGCGCCGGACGTGCTGTAGACCGGTCCGCGAACCTTGCACCGGAAGGGGCCGGGAACCTGCGTGTTGATCGGCTGCTCCAGAATGCAGGGGATCGGCGTCCCCATTGTCATGAACAGGTTGCGGTCCGGCAGCATCGTTGCGGAAACCGTACCGCCGTCGCGTCCTGCCTCGAGGCCTTCGTCCAGCCGATCACTACCGCCGCCGCCGTTCATGGCGGAGATGCTTTCGACGCCGCCTGCGGTAGACGACGTCGGTGCAGTGGGATTCGCGGCGGCGGTCTTGAGTCCTCCACTCGTCTGCAGTGCCGAGATCGGCGGCCGAACGACAGGTCGAGCCAGGATGGTGGGCACGCTCGGCATGCCCGTGCCTGTCGGCCTTGCCGGCGGCAGGGGCGGCTTCGTGGTGGTCGGCGTTGCCGATGGAGCTGATGGCGGGATCGGCGCGAAGGCGCTGCCGATCTCACCGTTGCGGGCGACGGTGCTGCGGTCGGCTTCGACCGGCGGCGGCGGGCTGTCGGTCAGGATGAACCAGCCGGCGGCGATGATGGTGATGGTGCCGAGCAGCGCCTTGCCGAGTTTCTTCTTCCTGCTCTCCCTGGGTCCGGCGATCTGCGACGTCGTGGCGTCGGTCTGCGGAGTGATGGTGTTCCCGAGCATTACGACCCACTCCTGACTTGGCGCAAGACGCCGGGGTCGACAGTACCGGTTCCGGTCCGGTGTCCCACCGGGTCATAGGCGTTGTTCGTGATGCAGAGCACGGAGTTGCCGTCGCGCAGCCGGAGCATCGGCACGACGCCGTGGATGATCAGCAGGCTGCCCTTGGTCGCTGAGTCGACCACGGTGCTCTGACCGATAACGGATTCCGAACTATCGGGCATGACCTGGTAGGCCAGGGGCACGGGGCGGTTTCCGGGATAGCGCAGATACGTGCGCTGGCCATCGTCCCACATCGCATCCAGCCCGACCGGCGCCGTCGGCGCCAGGGCGATGCGGTCGGCGTCGGTGCCCTGGCCGTCATAGGCTACGTTGTGGGCGAGGACGGACTGCTGAACCTGCGTCAGCCGGTCGGCCACGGCCTGTGCCTGGAGCTTCTCCTGCTTTTCCTGCCAGAGCTTCTGGCGCTCCTTCCGCTCGGCTTCCTTGAGGATCTTCGCAGCGACGGGGTCGGAGAAGACGACGGAGAAGAAGGTGTCAGGCGTCTGCGGACCGCCGGGGATGGTGCTGAGTTCGAAGGAATGGCGACGATGGTCCTGCTTGCCGGTGACCGGGTTCGTCCACACGCCGATGACGGTGAACGGCTGCGGCTCGAGGTGGCGCAGCGCCTTGACCATCAGGAACTTTGACGGGTTGGCGTCGGAGCCCGGCATATGAATCTGAAGATTGTCGTCGGCGGTGGCGGACTGGCCGGTGGCGACCCGTTCGACCGGCGGCCTGCCGCTGATGATCTCGTTATCCGATGTGCCGACGCTGTAGACGACTTCATTGTCAGGCAACTGAAGAGTGGTCGTGGCGCCGGGCACCAGGAACAGGCTGATGATCTGGCTCGGATCGTAGGCGATGCAGCGCTCACGCGGATCGGGCCCGCACGGCTGCGGCACTTCGGCGGCGGTGGCGGCCGAGGACATCAGTGCCAGTGCCACGGCTGCCATCGAGCCGATCCGGGGTGCTTTGTTCATCACCTGCTGACTCCTTCGCGCTGGGCGCCTGCGTACTCGATGACCTGGATCTGCGGGGCGTTGAAGGTCCAGCGCTGCCAGATCCTGTCCTGTGGAAGTTCGACGTTCCGCTTGATCGCGACTGTCGCGGCATAGCGAACCGGTGGCATCGGCTTGCCGTCCGGCAGCGTCTCGACCCGGTCGAACCAGACGCGATAGGCGGGAGGGCCGTCGGCGATGCAGGCTTTCTCGACCGGGCAGATCGGCTCCCATCGGACGAAATTTGTCTCGACCGTCATATCCTTGTAGATCTGCGCCGGGCTTTGCGGATTGTCGGCGCGATACCAGTTCTGGAAGCTCTCGCGGACGCGTGGCGCCGACAAGGCCGAGACCATCGTCCAAGCCCATCCGGCGTTCCCAGCCGACCAGCTCTCGCGGGATCTGTCAGCTTTCGGGGCAAGTTGAGCATTGAACAAGCGTCTGACTACCAGAAGCTGTATTATGCGACGGAGATCAGATCCCGCAACGCGGCCACCCGCTGCACGTGGATGGTCCGGCGGCGGGCGAGGGAGACGTTCTGGTTGATGTAGCTGGCCGATCGCAGGAAGTTGTGGACCTCGTCGAAGGCGCGGCAGAAGCGATGAGCCGCATCAAAATTCTTGAAGCCGCGCATCGGTCGATAGCGTGCTTTTATGCTCCGGTGATTCTGCTCGATCACGTTGTTTTTGTACTGACTGGTGCGGTGATCGACGTCCGTGCCGAGTTCGTCGGTTATGGCCTTAGGGTAGCTGGTATGGCCGTCGGTTGTGACCTGCTCGGGCTCGACCTGGGTGACCGACCTGGCGGAACGAAGGAAAGCCTTGGCCGCTGCCATGTCGCGGCTTTTGCTGAGGTAGACGTCGACCAGGTTACCGTCGCGATCGATCGCCCGGTAGAGATAGCACCATTTGCCGGCGACTTTGAGATACGTCTCGTCGACGTGCCAGCAGCGGCCGGCTTTGCCAGCCCGCCGCTTACGTAGGCCCTCACTGAGCAGTGGCGCCAGTTTGGCTTCCCAATCTCGCACCGCCTCGTGGGTGAACACGATGCCCCGGATCAGGAACATCTCCGCCAGATCACGCAGGCTCAGCTTGTAGCGCAATCTCCAGAAGACCACGAGAAACACGATGTCCGTCGGGACCTGGACCCGGTTCAGCGCCGTGCCGGTCCGCTCGTTGAACCGCCGCCCACAATCCCGGCACCGAAACCGCCGGAAGCCATGAACCGTTCGCCCCTCCCGCTCCGTAGTCGCCGACGAGCGGCAGTGCGGGCAGTCCATGGCGGCTCTCTTGATCTCTCAAAATGGGCTCGGGAACCTATCCGCTGCAAGCGCTCTCGGCAAGCTGCCCTGAGATCTGACAAAACCCTCGGCGCCGGTCAATTCGACAACGCCCTGACCATCGAGGCGAACGAGATAATCGCTGCCCTTCTCGATTTCCTCAAAGATGGTCAGGCAGCCCAGCCACGGCTTCAGCGCGAAAACGCTGAGGTCACTGCGCCAAGGGATGTCGTCCGGCCCGCACCTCAGCTGCCACAGTTCAACAAGCGACCGAATTCGGGGATGAACCTCATCCATGCTCGCCACCTCTCAAAAGTTGTCGATCTATAAAACGAACAATCACGGCAGATAGGCAAGTAATTTACATAAAAGATAAGATATTTTTCAGCATTATTTTTTGTTTTAGTTTCATCTATTGTAAAGCTTATACGATTTTTCCATCATGATCATATCGTATGATTAGAGATGAGGCAGCACATTGATTGTTTGATTTGCTCAACTTCAAGAAAATTTGTCACAAGCTGTAATAACGATGTATTTAAGTCCTGCCGATATTTATCTCATGAATGCCGTTTCTTTTACCTCCTGATCATCATTAAAGTTCCGTAACCCCAATAGACGCCTGATTTCTAAAAATTAAGATGTGGGTGCCTTAGTGGTACATCCGCTCAATCAGTGAGATTGCTGGGAAGGTGGCAACACCGAGACGGCGGGCTTGGCGGTGGTGCCGTCAGCGTCTCCAGATGGAGGAATGCTTGTGCTCATTCCAGTAGGCGGTGGCGCGTTCAACGGCCTGCTCGATCTCGGTCCAGGTTTCGAACCGGCGACCTTTCAAAGCTAGATGTTTAATCCCGGCATTTGGTGGAGCGGATTGAGGTTGAACCGTTGTGGCTCCTTTGTCCATGCATGGGAGATGTGTTCATAGAGGGTGAAGGCCGTCAGGAGATCGTCGATTGTGTCGGGCTGGCGAAACCGGACAATGCTGCTATCCTCGTTCATGGCGTATCGCCCCTCTGGAGGTTCAGGCAGGCTTCAAGCACCTATCTCGATACGCCGCCTCCCTCATCTCCTCATCACCCAGTTTCCGCCATAGCCCGTGCGTCATACACCACGCACGGATGCCTTAATCGTCCATAAATCTATCTTTATCAGTATTCATGGAAAGTGCGCCGGGACTGGAGTTCAGGATGACTTGCAGGCCCTGATGTCAACACTGCCGCTGAAGCCGAGATCGCTCCCTTTCTCCACCATAAACATAACTGCCTTCAAAAAATATAGCTGAGTAAATGATGCGCCTTCACCAGAACAAACGCTCCCGGGATGGCCTGTGCGCTTCGAGGCCGGCCTTTTCTCGATCCATAGTACTGGGTGCGGAACGGCGACGCGTTCTGCTGCCGCCGCTGGTCCTGTTTCTGCTGTTCGCTGCGGTGCTGGCCTACAGCCTGATCCACACGGCGCGGGAAGCCAACCGGATCGATCAGGAGCGGGCGGTGCAGGCCGTCGGTGCAAGCCTCGAGCTGACCTTCCGGCGCATCGCCGCCCAGGCCGGCGACAACGGCTACTGGGATGACGCGGTGCGGGCCATCTACGGGCCGCTGGACCTCGACTTCGTCGAACGCACCTGGGGCATCCTGACCGGCGAGGGCCACAACTACGACAGCATGTTCATCCTCAATGCCGGGGATGCCACGATCAGCGGTTTTGCCGGAGGACAGCCGACAATGCAGTCGGCGGCGTCGCTCTACGGCCCCGCTCTCGATGCGCTGCTCGCCACCCTCGATCCCCGGGGTACCGAGCCGGTCGGCGGCCTGGTCCGGACCGATGCCGGACCGGCCATCATCGGCATCGCCAACATCGTTCCAACCTCGCCGGCCCTGGCGCAGCGGATTGCCGGCGATCACCCGCACCGGCTGGTGTTCTCCCAGCAGCTGTCCCAGCCGATGCTCGACGAAATGGCGAACACGCTGCTGGTCGAGGATCTCAGGCCCGGTCCTCCGGCTTCGGATCGCAGCGCCCTGACCCTGCGGGACAGCCTCGGGGAGGCGATCGGGACGCTGTCGTGGCGGCGCGCCGAGCCCGGCCTCGAGGCGCTGCGCACGGCCCTGCCGTCGGTGCTCGGCGCGCTCACGATCACCGCCGGTCTGCTGTGGTTTGTTGCCGCACAGGGGCTGGGCTCGCTCGTCTCGCTGGCCCGGCAGGCCCTGGTCGACGGGCTCAGCGGCCTGCCTAACCGACGCTCCCTGCTCGTCGAGCTCGACCAGGCCAAAGACGCGACCGTGCTGCTGCTGCTCGATCTCGATGGCTTCAAGGGCGTCAACGACTGCTACGGCCACGGCGTCGGCGACGAGCTGATCCTGGCGGTGGCCCGCCTGCTGCGCGAGCTCGCCGGGCCGGCCGGGTTCATCGCCCGGCTGGGCGGCGACGAGTTCGCCCTGGTCTTCACCGGCGGCGAGGCGCCGGCACGCGCCCGGGCGGTGGCCGCCCTCCTGCTCGATCGTCTCGCCGCTCCCTTCCATCTGGGCGAGCGCACCGTTCTGATCGGCGCCAGCATCGGTTTCGCCGACCGCCGGCGCGGCGAGCTGAGCACGGAGGAGCTGATCCGCCGGGCCGACGTCGCGATGTACGCCGCCAAGCACGCCGGCAGGATGCGCCTGTGCGTCTTCGACGCCGCACTTGACCAGGCCCGGCAGAAGGCTCACCGGATTGAGACCGAGCTGCGGGCCAGCCTGCTGACCGATCAGGGCCTGACAGTGGTCTATCAGCCGCTGGTGCGGGCGCGCGACCGGGCGGTGTCGAGCGTCGAGGCGCTGCTGCGCTGGACCAGCCCGGTGCTGGGCGTGGTCAGTCCGGCCGAGTTCGTGCCGATCGCCGAGGAGAGCGGGCTGATCGACGCGCTCGGCCTGTTTGTCCTCCAGCGCGCCTGCGCCGAGGCGCTGACCTGGCCGGATCTGAAGGTAGCTGTCAACGTTTCGGCGGCGCAGCTGCGCAATCCTGGTTTCCCCGCTTCGCTGGCCGGCATCCTGGCCGAGACCGGCTTCCCGCCAGCGCGTTTGGAGCTGGAGATCACGGAAACCTACCTGGTCGGTTCGCCCGATGTCGCGGAGCGGGTGCTGGACCAGCTGAAGCGGCTCGGCGTCACGGTGGCGCTCGACGATTTCGGCACCGGCTACGCCAGCATCGGGTTTTTGCGCCAGTTCCGCTTCGACAAGCTGAAGCTCGACCGCTCGATGATCGTCGATGCCGTCGACAGCGCCACCGCCCAGGCGCTGGTGCAGGCCAGCGTCGCCGTCGCCCGCGCCCTCGACATGCAGGTCGTGGCCGAAGGCGTCGAGACCGAAAGGCAGGCCGAGCTGATGCGCCGGGCCGGCTGCGATCACCTCCAGGGCTGGCTGTTCTCCCGCGCCGTCACCGCCGAGCAGATCAGCCGGCTCGCGCACTACCTGCCGGAAGACCTCGAGGCCGCTGGTCCGGTGGCTCAGCGGGAACACGCAACCTGAGCTTCGAATTCCGTCAGCCTCCGCAGGGTCCGTCGGTTCTCCGTGGAGCAACTATTCAAAAGAAGAACCGGAAGGTCACTCCACATGTTTGCATCGGCACTGTGAAAGCAGAGGCGATGCATGAAGCGGCTCCTCATATCCGATAAGCCAATTTAATGCGTCGCTCCTGTCACAGGAGGCCGATCCCTACCCAATCTATCGCGTGGGCTTTTTCACGGTCTAAATGATGTAGTGAAAAAAAGGTGTTGTCCCGCAACCAGCCAGAGAGTAACATACTTGACACGACTAAGGGCGACACCGCTACCACACAGTGCCGCCCTCAGTCATTTTTCGCCGCCATCGATCCCATGGTTTCAGCGCCCAGGATCAATGGACTTTGCTACTCCGTCAGCTAAGGACCGAATGCCTCAGCCAGCGTCTCCAGACACTATAATCGTTATAGTGTCCAATTTCAAGGTCGACTCGAATTTCGAGTCGAATCATGGACGACGCGACGTGGTTGATGCAAGCGGCTATCTGGCTGACCAAGGGAGATCCATCCCGATGGCTGTTGCCAACGTCGCCTTGCGCGCAATGATCGATCCGCGAATCACATCCGCCACCGCTCTCCATGCCATTGGCGTGATGAGCCATCACGCCGACGAAACCGGTGCTATCCACCCCGCAGATGACGGCCAGATTGTCACCGATCCGGATTACCTGTCGCGCCGGCTTGGCGTGACCAAGGCCGCGATCTTCCGGGTGTATAATCTGCTAGTCGAACTGGGCTATATCGACTGGCGCAAAGCTGCCCGTGGCGCAGAACGCACGGCCGGCATCACCGGACAGGTACGTCTCATCGTCTCCGCACAGTGACGCGGAATCTGACATGGGATACCCCAACCGCTCGATCAGGGCGGAAGGCGATCCTGCGCGCGTAACTGACGAACAACGCCGCCGCATTGCCGACCGTGCCCTTGAAATCGCCGCCGAGTACCACGGCAAGCCGACCAGCATTACCAGCACCCACGCCCGATTCGGTGCCAAAGGAAGCCTGAAGGTCAACTTCGCCAGCAAGCATGCCGGCACCTGGGTTGACTGGGAGGCTGGCACCAAGGGCGACATGATCGCCCTGATCCAGCATCAAACCGGCATGGGATTCATCGACGCCCTGGAACATGCCCTGAAAGAGCGTGTCCAATTTCCGGTGATCGCCCAGCGCAAGGCGAAGCCGACCCAGCACGAAGCTGATCCGTCCATCTTCGCCAGCCAGCAGTGGGCTGCTGCCAGGAGCATCACCGGCACCCTTGCCGAAACCTATCTGGTGAAGTTCCGTGGCATTCCGGCCGATGTAGTTGATACTCTCGAGCGTACCGGCCGCATTCGCTTCCACTCCGGCCATAAGGCAAAGCCGGATTCCTACACCACCGCACCCGCGCTTCTAATATCGGCAACCGATCTGACCGGCAAGGTTCACGGCTTCCAGGCTGTTCGCCTCAAGGCCGATGGCGACAAGCGCGATGGTGTCGCCAAGCTGTCAGCTGGCTCCCTCAGCCTCAACCATGCCATCGGTTGGCTGTCCGATGGCGACGGTGACGTGATCTGCGGCGAAGGTCCGGAGGATGGCATCACTTTGTATGCCGCCCGACCCGACGCCATGGTTGGCGTTGCCTTCGGTGGCTTGAAGCGCCTGGTCGACTCGGTACCGGCAGAGCGCCGCATCGTCATTGCCGCCCAGAACGATTCCCCGGACAGCAGGGCCGCGAAGTCTCTTGCCGAAACGTGCAAGGTGCTGGCCGCTGCCGGCTGTAACGTCTGGATCGCCCGTCCACCCGCCGACGTAAAGGACGCCAACGACCTGTTGCGCACCCAGGGCCTCGATGCCGTGCGCGCCATGCTGGACGGCGCCGTGCCGGTGCTGCCGCCCAGCAGCCCCACCCCCGATAAGTCGACCAACACCGATACCTCCCCCAAACCGGTGCCGCACTGGCCGGCAACGACGGTGGATGCCACCACCGCGTACGCCGAACTCCAGATCCTGCTGGAAGACTGGATGACACAGGCCGAACGCTGGCTGGAGGCTTGCGACTATACCAGGGATCAGTGCGATGCCTTCATTACCGATGGCATGTCCGCCCGTGACAAGCGGGATGCCAGGCGCACCATCGATCGGGCCGTTGCCCGCACTTATCCCGGCATCGACCTGAAGCGCCCGCCCCGGCTCCAGCTTGCCGCCGCTGCTGGTCTCGGCAAATCGTCAGGCGTGCGGGAAGCCTACCTGCGCCACCCGAAGCTCTGGAACCGCCAGTTTCACGGCTTCTTTCCAACCGTTGCCCTGGCGCGCGGCTTCGAAAGCGCCATGAAGGACCTGACCAGGGATGTCTGGCCAGCGCCACTGGTCGTGCTCCACCGTGGCCGCGACCACGAAGCGGAAATCGGCAATGCGCCCTGCGTCCGGCATCGGACCGCCCGCAAGCTGGCCGGCAAAGTGCCCTCCGTGTTCTCAGCCCTGTGCATGCGCGGCGACACCATGTGCCCCCACTTCAAGGGGTGCGAGTACATCAACAACTATCTGAACCAGGGTGCCGGCCTGCACCTGTTCGTCCATGACCACCTTACCCTGGGCAAGCCGCTCGGATTTCCGGCCGCAGATCTGGCCGTTATCGACGAGGATTCGACCCGGACGCTGCTGACCTCGGCAACGGTTGGCGCCGCCCTTCTGGCCGAACCGGCAACCTACCAGAGCGCAGCCCTGACCAACGAACAGGACGATGCCGCCGCGCTGGGTGCCCGCCTGCTGGTTGCTATTACCAGCGGTGCCCCCATGCTGGCTGCGATCCGGGACGCAAAACTCAACAGGAAGCAGCTCGACACCCTGGCACGCTGGGCCGAGCCAACCGATATCGGGCCGGATATTTCTCCGGCTATGTCGGACAAGGCCATCGAGGAAGTTACGGAAAAGCTTAAACTTCACCAGGGCAAAATCGTCGGCCGCATCGTTCGCCAGCTCGCCCGCGAGCTGCGCCACCCGCGCGACATCGCCCACGGCGTCAGCTACCGCGACGGTGACCTCCACCTGCATCGCCACTCAGCGCCCAAGGCCGTGCCGAAGGGCATTCCGCTCCTGATTATCGATGCCGACGCCGACCTCGCCACCAACCGCATCCTGTTCGGCTCCAATCTGGCCGGACGCGAGATCATGGCACGGCGCCTGGGTCGGGTTACCCAGATCAGGAACGCCACGCTGGCGAAATCCTACATCGCTCCGGAGGCGGTGTTCAGCACGCCGACTGACCGGCAGGTCGAGCACACCCAGGCCCTTCGCGCCCGCATCCTGGCCTGGATTTCACGCAAGGCCAAAGGCGGGAAGGTGCTGGTGGTGACCAACAAGCCGGTACGTACCGCATTTACCGGTGAAGGGTCCGGCAAGATCCCGGTGTCGGTCGAGTTCGGCGGCGCCACCTGGACACACTACGGCGCCATCCTGGGCATCGACGCGTGGAAGCACTACGATGCCGTGGTGCTGCTGGGCCGCGAGGAAATGTCGGCGAGTGCCGCCGAACAGCAGGCCCGCGCGATACACTGTGATGACCCTATCCCTCTGAACCTGACTGGCCGGTACCGGAGGGTAACCCGCTGTCACCGCATGCGCCACGGCCCGGCGGTGCCGGTGGGGGTGTACGAGCACGACGACCATCGTGTGCAGGTCTGCACCGAAGCCAAACGCGAGCGCGGCATGGCCCAGGCCCTCGATCGACTGCGCCTGATCCATGGCCGTGCCGACCGCGAGGTGTTCATCCTGAGCAACCTGCCGCTGCCGGGCATTGAGGTCGATACCCTGCTGACCCTGAACGAGCTGCTGGACGGCGGAACCGCCGTCGAACGGCTGATCGCCCATGCCAGGAACGAATGGGGAGTGCTGCCGCTGTCGGCTGCGTTCCTGGCCGAACAGGTGCCTCATATCGCCACGTCGCGGCGTACGGCTGAGCGGCTGGTGGCCGAAATCAAAACCGCCACTCGGCAAATAGGTACTTTTAGGTGTCGAGTTGCGGAAAAAGCGCACATGCGGAAAAACGTGCGATTCCAAAGACTTCGCCCCCTTGACGGCAGGAGCGGGTCCGGTGATCATACGGGCGTGGTTTGACTTGGGAATGCTGTCACATGGCGGGCAAGCAGGCGAAGATCCTGACCGACACCGCGGTCGCGGCCATGCTGCGCTGGTGCGATGAGCGCCGGCGCTACCCGCACCGCGACAAGGTCGTGGTCTTGCTTTCGGTCAAGGCCGGGCTGCGCGCCATGGAGATCGCCGGTCTGCGCCGCTGGCGGATCTGTCAGCTTTCGGGGCAAGTTGAGCATTGAACAAGCGTCTGACTACCAGAAGCTGTATTATGCGACGGAGATCAGATCCCGCAACGCGGCCACCCGCTGCACGTGGATGGTCCGGCGGCGGGCGAGGGAGACGTTCTGGTTGATGTAGCTGGCCGATCGCAGGAAGTTGTGGACCTCGTCGAAGGCGCGGCAGAAGCGATGAGCCGCATCAAAATTCTTGAAGCCGCGCATCGGTCGATAGCGTGCTTTTATGCTCCGGTGATTCTGCTCGATCACGTTGTTTTTGTACTGACTGGTGCGGTGATCGACGTCCGTGCCGAGTTCGTCGGTTATGGCCTTAGGGTAGCTGGTATGGCCGTCGGTTGTGACCTGCTCGGGCTCGACCTGGGTGACCGACCTGGCGGAACGAAGGAAAGCCTTGGCCGCTGCCATGTCGCGGCTTTTGCTGAGGTAGACGTCGACCAGGTTACCGTCGCGATCGATCGCCCGGTAGAGATAGCACCATTTGCCGGCGACTTTGAGATACGTCTCGTCGACGTGCCAGCAGCGGCCGGCTTTGCCAGCCCGCCGCTTACGTAGGCCCTCACTGAGCAGTGGCGCCAGTTTGGCTTCCCAATCTCGCACCGCCTCGTGGGTGAACACGATGCCCCGGATCAGGAACATCTCCGCCAGATCACGCAGGCTCAGCTTGTAGCGCAATCTCCAGAAGACCACGAGAAACACGATGTCCGTCGGGACCTGGACCCGGTTCAGCGCCGTGCCGGTCCGCTCGTTGAACCGCCGCCCACAATCCCGGCACCGAAACCGCCGGAAGCCATGAACCGTTCGCCCCTCCCGCTCCGTAGTCGCCGACGAGCGGCAGTGCGGGCAGTCCATGGCGGCTCTCTTGATCTCTCAAAATGGGCTCGGGAACCTATCCGCTGCAAGCGCTCTCGGCAAGCTGCCCTGAGATCTGACAAAACCCCTTTCTGGAGCGGCGCGGGGCGGCTTTCAGCACGCCGGGATCGGCCAGGCCGTCGGCGACCAGACGGCGCACCGCGCGGATCAGCGCATCGCGCGTCCACGGCGCCGGATTGTCGCCGGGGCGCTTCTTCACCGCCGTGTTGAGGACATCCACGACACGGTCCCAGGGGTGGCCGGGCCGAAGACGTTGCACAATGGGAAGGAACTCGTCGGCGCCGGCGATGACCCGCTCGGTCAGGCGATCATCCCGAGCCCGGGCGACGCGGCGCCGGGAGAGCGGGTCTTTGGCAATCAGGCCGGGGTTACCCGGTTTCTTGCCGATCGCCTTGGCGGCCCGCACGCCGGCCTTGGTGCGCTCGCGGATCAGGGAGCGTTCGAACTCCGCCACCGCGCCGAGGATCTGCAGGGTGAACTTGCCCTGCGGGCTGCCGGTGTCGATCGGGTCGCCCAGTGACTTGAAGGCCACGTCCCTGCGCTCCAGGGTGTCGATGACGTCCAGCAGATGGGCAAGCGAGCGGGCCAGGCGGTCGATGCGCACGACGACCAGGGTATCGCCCTTCCTGACCCGGCTCAGGACGGCCTTTAGCTGCGGGCGCTCGCGGTCAGCACCCGAGGCGTTTTCCCGGAAGATCTCGGTACAGCCGAACTTTCTGAGGTCGAGGATCTGCGCCTCGGTCGACTGGTCCTCGGTGGAGACGCGCGCATACCCGACGATGGCCATGATCCCTGCTCCTTTGTACTGTTTCGCCCTGGGTTCCGGCCGCAGCACGGCTCCACGGCTGTCACTGCTGGATAGTTGAGTTCAACAGGAGCTGAGGGCTCCCAAGGCTTACACACAATGCCCTGCTGGGCGGTTCGGTGGAACCGTGGGATGGATCTGTTCACTCCTGCTGGACAGATCCGGTGAGACGACGTGAAGCACCCGCCCGCCCCGGACCAAGCCGATGACGACCACTGGGCGGTGGCGCGAGCACGGGAAGCTGTCCTGCGGCGTCTCATCCAACAGGCCGAAAGGTCCGGCCCGAGCATCGAGCTGGCGTCCGCCGCGGCTGAGGAATTGGCGATCAGCCTCGGCTACCTGTATCGCCTGCTGCGTGTCTACAGGGCGGATCCGCGGACGCGGTCACTCCTGCCCCGTCGTCCGGGTCCAAGCCCAGGCGGCCGACATCTTGACCCGCAGGTCGAAGCGATCGTCGCCGACGAAATCCAGAACAACTATCTGCAGCAACTGCGCCCAAGCAAGGCCAAGCTCACCCGCGACATCCAGGCGCGCTGCCACGCCGCCGCGCTCCCCGCTCCCGACCGAGAGACCGTCACCAAGCGCCTGGCGAGCATCAGCCGCCGCGAGAGCACACGGCGGCGGCACGGCCCCAAAGCAGCCGCCGACGCCTTTGATCCGGTGCTGGGCGCCTGTCGGGCGGAGCGGCCGCTGGAATTGCTGCAGGTCGACCACACGCCGGCCGACGTTATCGCCGTCGAGCCGGAGACGCTGGAGCCTATCGGGCGCCCCTTCATCACGCTCGCCATCGACGTCTGCTCGCGGATGTATGCAGGCTTCCATCTCACCTTCGATCCTCCCTCGGCCACAAGTGTCGCCTGTTGCCTGCTGCACGCCGTCATGGACAAGGGAGCGTGGCTGGAGGACCGGAAGCTGCCAGCTGCTTGGCCGGTCTGCGGCCTGCCCGAGACCATCCATGTCGACAACGGCAAGGAATTCCACTCGCGCGCCTTTACCCGTGCCTGCGAGGATTACGGTATCGCCGTTCGGCACAGGCCGGTGCGGCGGCCGCACTTCGGCGGCCATGTCGAGCGGCGTCTCGGCCATCTCTCGCAGGAGCTGCACCTCCTGGACGGCTCGACCTTCTCCAATATCCAGGAGCGCGGCGCCTACGACGCCGAGGGCAACGCCTGCCTCACCATCACCGAGATCGAGTGGATGGTGGCGAGCATCATTCTCGAACACAACGCCAGCTTCCACAGCGCGATCGCCACGGCACCAATCGCCCGATGGCGGGAACTGACTGCCGGCGCGACCCCGCGCTTGCCGCCCGACCTGCGGGAGTTCCATTACGACTTCCTGCCCTGGCAGGAGCGGACGGTGCAGCGCGACGGCATCCACATGTTTGGAATCCGCTACTGGCATGACGCCCTGCTGCCGCTGCTGCACGACCGCCGAAAGGTCATGGTGCACTATGACCCGGCCAACCTGGCCCAGGTGCATGTCCGCGGGGCAGCCGGCGGCTATCTTCAAGTCGCGTACCGCAATCTGCGCCGTCCCGCCATTTCGCTGTGGGAGCACCGCGCCGCGGTCCGCGTCTTGCGGCGGCAGGGCCGTGCCGGCGTGGATGAGGGGATGGTGTTCGACATGATCCTCGCCCGGCGCAAAACGCTGGAGGAAGCGCGCGGCCGCAGTCGGAAAGCGAGACTGGCACTCGCTCGCAGTGGTGCGCGGCCGATGCGCGATCTGCTGTTCCCTGCCATCGGGTGCTCCGCGCCGGACGCCGATGTGGATGAGGATGCACCGCTCCTGCTGCCGTACTACGAGGCGGATTCTGGCGATGGCTGATGGCTACGGGCATCTGACGCCGGAGGCACACGATACGGCCCGGCTTCCGGACGTTGAGCGGATTGCGTGGATGCGACGGCGGTGGTTCATGGAATACCCACGCTGTCGGCAGGTGCTTGATCTCATGGAGGAGCAACTGGCCGGGGCCGGAGCCGTCGCTGCCCCTAACCTGCTGGTCTGGGGAGACCCCGGCCAAGGCAAGACCACGATCCTGCACCGGCATCTGCGGCAGCATCCTATCGTGGCCGACCTGGCGGCCGGCATCCGCCGGACACCGGTCGTCGCTGTGGAGATGCCCCCGGTCTGCGACGTGCGCTGGTTCTACGAGGCCCTGTTGGCTGCGATCGGGACGCCGCCGGCCGCGACCAGATCGCCGGTTCCACGCCTGGCAGACCGGGTGATCCAGCTTTACCGCATGATCGGCGTCCGGCAGATCCTGGTGGACGAGGCGCATAACATGCTGCTGGGCTCGGTGCGGCAGCAGCGGACGATGCTGGCCGTGATCCGGCATCTCTCCAATACGCTTCAAGTCCCACTGGCCTTGTTCGGCACGCGCGATGCCCGCGAGGCGCTGTTCCATGACCGCCAGCTGGCGCGCCGGTTCCGCTCGGTCGAGCTGCCGTGCTGGGACCCAGGACCGGAGTTCGACACGTTGGTTGGCAGCGTGCTGCGGTGGCTGCCCCTGCGCCGCCCCTCGGTGATGACCGTGCGCGCGGTCAAGGCGCTGGCCACCCACGGCGACGGCGTCGCCGCCACTGTGTTCGGCACCTTGGCGGAGCTGGGCATCCACGCAATCCGCTCCGGCGAGGAGCGCATCACCGCCGCGGATGTCCTGCAGCATTGCCAGGCTCCGGCGCCATCGTGAAGGCAGATCCGGCCGAGGACCGCGACGCACCTGGTCCCTGGCCGGTCGTTCCGCCGCCTCTGCCAGGAGAGATCCTGACGAGTTGGCTGCAGCGCATGGCCAGCGTCTATGGCTTGGTGATTGTGGAGCTTCTCGGACGTCACCACCGTCTGACCGGTGGGTGGCCGCTCGCCGGTGCCGCGCCACAGGCAGATGATCTGGCATGGTTGTCGGACAAAACAGGCTATTCGTTTGAGACGATCCGAGCCATGACGCCGGTGTCGCTGGTGCCGGTACTGCTGGACGGTTTCGCCTTTCCGCAAGCCAATCTTGCACACTGCATCGACCGGTTCGGGCTGCTGACAAGGCTCGGGCGGCCGGGTGCGCGCAAGGAGACTGCGCCCTGGATCGACACGCAATGGATCGGTCAATGGGGCTGCGTCGGGTGCCTCGAAGAGGATCCGCTCCCCTATCGGCGGTTCATCTGGGATCTCCCCTGGATGCTCACCTGCCCCCGGCATGGCACCTTCCTGCGCCGGGTCCTTGTCTGGCCGGGGCGCGGCTGGATGCCGACCGCGCCGGCAATCGCCCGGGGCCGCCCCGACGCCTCGCTTGTGCGGCTGGACACCTTGACCCTGGAGGCGGTCACGCGCGGCTCCGTCGCCTTGACGCATACCATGATCGAGGGCGGAACCTGGGTCCGGCTGCTGCGCGCCGCCCTGGAGGAGGTGTGCCGCTTCGCCCAGGACACCTCGGCGTTGGGAAACCGGGTTGCCGATCTCTGGACCGAGGCCGGGTTCCGCCAGCCCTGGGGAGCCGTGCGGGAACTTCCCTATGAGTTCCTGAGCCATGCCCATAAGGTGCAAGTGATGTTGGTCGCGGCGCTTGCCATCGATTATGCGCAATCGCTCGTCACGGATTGGATGGAAGGTCCGATGGCTCTGATGCTGACACCGGGGGCGGACTTAGGAGACGCGCATAAATAACTGGATCAGTTATGAGGTATGTGGCGCGGCGCGATGGTGTAGTTCCATTCCGGATGAAAGCCGTCGCGCTCAATGTTGAGGGTGGCCATTTCAGCGGCGGTGACCTTGACACCCTTCTGGTAAGTGTTGGTGTCCAGTTCGCACTCGACCGTCAGGCCGGTCGTTGTGGTGGTAGCGGCGATCAGTTCGATCACGGCCAGGCGGCTGGTCAAGGGATGGCCACGCCAGTTTTGCGTGATATGGCAGAAAAGGCGATGCTCGATCCTGTTCCACTTCGAGGTTCCGGGCGGGAAGTGGCACACCGAGATCGTCAGCCCGGTCTGGTCGGCCAGGTCCTGAAGCTCACGCTTCCACAGCCGCACGCGAGCTCCATTGGAGCCGCCGCAGTCGGCCGTGATCATCAGCCGGGAGGCCGCGGGATAGAGGTCGCGACCTTTGTTGTCGAACCAGGAGCGGATGGCGTTGACCGCGAACTCGGCGGTGTCGCTGGTCACGCCGAGGCTGACCCAGCCGCTGTTGTCGGCCAGATCGTAGACGCCGTAGGGCACGACCTTGCCGAGGTCCTTGTTCTCGAAGTCATGAACTTCGGTCCGCCGTGGCTGGCCTTCGGGGCGGTACTCGGTGCCCTTGTTGGTGTAGTTACCGACCAGCTCCTTCTTCTTGGTGTCGACCGAGATCACCGGCTGATCCTCGGCCTGAAAGGCCAGGACCCGGGCATTGATGTGCTCGAACTGAGCGTCACGGTCGGCATGCTGGCGTCCATCATTGGCCTTGCGATTGGCCCGGCGGCCATAGCCGAGCTGGTGCAACAGCTTGCGCACCGTATTCGGGCTGACCGCGTGACCCATCTTCTGCAGTGCTTTGGCCAGCTTGACGTGGCTCTTGGAGACCCACAGCAGCGGTCTCATCGGGTCTCCGAGCGTGACCGGCTCGACCAGGCGACGCAGGTCCTCCAGCAGCGTTGGATCCTTGGCTGTCAGGCGCCGCCGCCCGCTCCCGGCCCGGCGGACACGCCCGCCGGGCGGCGCTGGCTGGTCAAGATCCTTCAGCCCCCGCTCGACGGTGCCGCGCGCCAGACCGGTTGCCCGCGACACGGCCACCACCCCACCGCGTCCCGCAGACCTTGCCTCAGCCGCCGCAAACAGGCGTCGTCCACGCTCGTCCAACTGGTCCCGGATCGCCTCGTACCGCTCTCGTATCGCATGCTCATCAATCATGCCGCCCGATATGGCAATCACCAGCGAAGATCATAGCCTACACCGGAAACATCACACCAATATGTCTTAATTATTCCTGCGCGTCTCCTTACGGCCAGCAACCCTTGAGCACGGGCGCGATCCAGCAGGCTTTTGACCGACCCAGCCGCCCAGGTGCGGCCACCCCGCGGCGTGGTCTCGCGCATCGCCTCCAACTGGGCCCCAATGGCGCGCAGCGACAGCTTCGGATTCGCCCGGGCGATGCCGGCGACCAGCACCATAAGCCGATCGTCGCCGCGGACCGACGGCACCTTGTCCAACAGCATCCGCTCCGCCAGTCCTTCCGCGACGAAGGTGCGCACGGCGCGGCGCAGGCGCTCGACCGTCCAGTGGCGGGCGGGCGGCAGCTTGGCGTTCACGGCACGAGTCACCGCTGCCCAGGAGCGCACCGGCCGCAGCCGCCGTACGGTGGGCAACCACTCCTCGGCCGTGCGGGTCAAGTCCAGCAGATACAGCTGCCGCTGCCGGTCGGCCAGACGCCGCGCCGCTGCATTGTCGCCCCGTTTGAGCTTGGGGTTACCCCCGACCCTGCCCCGCGCCTTGGCCGCCTTAAGCCCGGCCCGTGTCCGCTCGCGGATGAGCGAGCGCTCGTACTCCGCTACGGCGCCCAGCATCTGGAGCACCAGCGTCCCGTGCGGGCTGGCGGTATCGATCGGGCTGGTCAGGCAGCGGAAGTGAGAGCCGCGGTCGCGCAGATCCTCGATCACCTCCAGCAGGTGCGACAGGGAGCGGCCAAGCCGGTCCAGCTTCCAGATAACCAGCGTGTCGCCGCGACCAATACGGGCTAGGGCTCGCGCCAGCTCCGGCCGGGCGCGGGAGGCGCCGGAAGCCTTCTCCTCGAAGACTTCCGTGCAGCCGGCGGCGCGCAGCGCGTCCATTTGGGCGGCAGTGGTCTGCTCGTCGGTCGAAACGCGGGCATAGCCGATGAGCGCCATAGTGTTTCCCCAAGCCGTAAGAGTGTCGTCCACCCCCTTTGTAAAGTTCAGGAACACGGAAGGAAACGGTCGTTTCGTTACACGCCACTTTCTTTACACCCCGCGTGCAGGGGGACGTTCTGACGATGCGGGCACGCACGGCTTCTGATGGGGAAGAGAGGATGACGTGAGCGGAGACCGGCGGCGAAACGGGCCAGCGAGCGCTGTACGGAACCGTCCAGCAGTTCCAGCGATCCACCCCGCAAATCGGCTGGGTTTAGCCAATAAAGTGCAGGAAACAGGCCGAATCCACTGAACCGCCCAGCAGCGACACTGTAGGTCAGAGCCGCAGGCGGCGTCTTCAACCATTTTACCAAACTCGCAGCTGCCAACAAATGGCCGTTTGGTGAAATACCTAAGCGTCACGGCGGTGGTGATGCCCGGTGTGCCCCTGCTGCCGGTGGGGACTGGCCGATCGGGACGAGATGAACCGCGAGGGCGTTTCGGCGTCATGATGCGGCGGGATGTCGGGCAACAGTCAGGTCCCTGGACGGGCTACGTCCTCAAGCTTCCTTTTTGGAAAAAGGCTTGTTTTTCAACAGCGTGCGGTGATGCCCCGCGTCCGGGTGGCGGGCTTTTCGCATGAACGGCTCAAAACATTTAGCATGATCCGGTCTGCAAAACAGGGCCTGACAGGGTGCCCAACCGCGCAGAATCCGGCTTTTCTCACGAACTGACCGACAACGACATTGGCCGCCACGTCGTCATGTCCGATAATTGAACATTATCGGACATGACGACGTGGCAGACGGAAATCAGCGGACTATCAAGTTAAATGCGGTTACGGTAGAATTTCTTGTCTACTCAATTGATATGACAAGGAAGTTCTTATACAAGGACGCTGCCCGATTCCCGGAGCCGTGCCGGATCCCGGTCGATGAGGAGAGAGCAGGAATGGCCGAACTGTTCGTCGCGGGCCCGGTCGCCGGGGCGCTCGAAGCCGCCGCCACCGCCGTCGGCCGCCTAGACGCCGCCCTGGCCGACACCCCGCTGCGGCCGGCCTGGGCCGTCTGGAGCGGCCTCGACGCCGCGTGTCGCCACGCCGGGGCGGACGGCCACAAGGTCGATCCCTACCGCCTGGCCGCCCACCTGCACGGCCTGCCGCTCCGGACCGATCCCGCCGCGCCGCCGATCGACCGCGGCCGGGAGATCACCGGGCTGAACCACGCGGTCGGCCTGCGGGGGTGGCTGGCGGCGCCCGATGCCGGGCAGGCGGCCCTGCGCGACGCCGCCCTGGACAGCCTGCGCGCCAGCGGCCGCGACCGGCCGGCCCTGGTCGCCGCCGCGCTGGGCATGCTGGAGTGGCTGGCCGGGCAGGGCAGCCGGCCGGCAATCCGCGCCGCCGTGCCGCTGTACCTGCGTGAGCGCGGGACCACCATCCACCTGCTGGCCGCCGTCACCGGGGGCGACGCGCTGCGGGCGGGTGCCGCCGATCCCGACGGGTTCACGGTGCGCTTCCTCGAGGCGGTCCTGCGCGAGGCCGCCGACGGCCGTGACCTGCTGCTGACGATGGAGCGGGAGTGGCGCGAGGCCCGCAACCGGGTCGACCGGCGCGCCGGCGGCCGGTCCAACTCCCGGCTGCCGGCGGCGGTCGACCTGCTGGCCGCCTCGCCGCTGCTCAGCGTCTCGGCCCTGGCCGACGCGCTGGGCTGCTCGGTCGAGGGCGCGTCGCGGATGCTGGACGCGCTGGTCGGGCTCGAGGTCGCCGCCGAGGTGACCGGCCGGGCCGGGCGGGGCGCACGCCGGCTCTACGGCCTCAAGCGCCTGCTGCCGATCCGCGCCGAGACCACCGCCGCCCGGCGCCGGGCCCGGGGCGGACCGCGGGGCCGGCCCAGGCGGGTGCTGACCCCGCCGTTCGCGGAACTGGCGACCGACCCCGCGGAAGTCGCGGTGCGGCCGGACGCGGATCCGGTCGAACCCGCGCGGCTGGCGCCGGTGAGCTTCGACTTCGACGCCCTGGACCGGCTGGTCGCGGCGGCCGACGAGCGGACCCGCGGGGTACGCCGCCTGCTCGACCGCATCGCCCGGGGCGAGAAGCCGTTCCCGCCCGGTGATGGAGCCGACGGACCAGCACCTGACGAACCCTGATTGGGGAGCCGGTTCACGCCGACATCCCAGATCCGGATCTGGCACCAGACCAGCTCCCACAAGCCTGGCCCGGCATGCAGCGTTGTCCACCCGGTCCGAACTCGCGGCGCTCGCGAAAGGCGCGGGAAACGCCAGTGATCAGAAGCGCGGGAAACAAGGTGCTTCGCGCCTGTTGTCTACGGATGGAGACGCGTCTCATTCCCTATGTCCTCAACGAAATCCTGGCCATGGTCGGCCTCGCCGAGACCGGCGGCCACCCCGCTCTGCTCCTGCACGTGTCCACGCAGCTCCGGGAACTGGGGGTAGGCATGGAAATCGCCGCGATGGATCTGAGCGACACTGACCGCGAGCGATAGAGACGACTCACCACCTGTCCAACAGTCGCCGGGACAGAACAGGTTCTCGCAGAGGGTAGAGAAAAGATCTCGCCCCGGAAATTTCAGCCGATCGCGTTGGGGGGCCCCAATGCGCTGGCGGCGGGGCAGTCCGCGCACACGCTCTCGTCGCAGAGCCGGCAGACCGAGTAGGCCTGGTCCTCGGTCCCAACGAGTCCGCGCAGCAGCTTCTCGGTCAGCATGCCCAGAGTGGCGCGTTCGTCCGCATCAAGCAAATCGAGCACCTTCGTGAGGCTGTGCAGCCGCGCGCCCCGAATGTTCGCGCAGGTCCTTCGGCCCGCTTCGGTCAAGTGAAGTGCGACGGCACGACGGTCGCGATCAGAGACTTCCCGGACCACGGCCCCATCCGCCACCAGGCGGTCGACCAGACGAACCGCACCGGGATGCGACAGACCGAGTGCGCGCCGCAGCCGGTCGATCGACATGCCCGGATCGTGGGCAAGCAGCGATATGGCGGCCGCGGCGGGTCCCGGCTCCGGCGCCGCGGCCTGGGCTTCGCGGAGCAGGGTGTCGACGACGGCCAGGGCGAGTGCACCGACGATGTTGGCAGTTCTGTCATTGGTCATGCGTCAAAATTATATGCGCAACGCATAGACATCAATCCCCCATTCCTGTTATATGCTTCACGCATATAAATGCATGGAGGGACCTATTGTCCCGCTTCAGAAATAACTATACATGATTCTGGTGCCGTGATTCACTTTCCCAATACCGGATTTGGGAGGTTGGCATGGCCTGGGGAGCCGCGGTTCACATTAACCTGAACGAGGCAGAGCGGAACGAACTGGAGGCGCGGGCGCGCCGCCGGAAGACCGCCCGGGCGGATGCGATACGGGCGCAGATTGTTCTGCTTTCGGCGGAGGGTCTGAGCAACGTTGCCATTGCCGACCGGCTCAACATCACCCGCCTGACGGTGGCGACATGGCGCAAGCGTTTTGCCGAGCGGCGGCTGGACGGCTTGGCGGAGGAACCCCGTCCGGGCGCGCCGCGGAAGATCGGCGACAACAAGGTCGCCGAGGTGGTGACGACGACCTTGGAGGCACTGCCGCCCACCGCCACTCACTGGAGCACGCGCTCGCTGGCCAGGGCTTCCGGCCTGTCGGCCTCCAGCGTGCATCGCATCTGGCGGGCTTTCTCCCTGCAACCCCACCGCAGCGAGACCTTCAAGCTCTCTACCGACCCGCTGTTCGTCGAAAAGGTCAGAGACATCGTCGGCCTTTACTTGGCCCCGCCGGAGCGTGCGCTGGTGCTGTGCGTGGATGAAAAGACGCAGATCCAGGCCCTTGACCGAACCCAGCCACTGCTTCCTCTGCGCCCAGGGCAGATCGAGCGGCGCACTCACGACTACGAACGCCACGGCACCACGTCCTTGTTCGCCGCGCTGGACGTGAAAGCAGGGACAGTGATTGGCCGGTGCATGCCGCGTCATCGGGCAGCGGAGTTCCGCAAGTTCCTGGACGAGGTCGAGCGTAACGTGCCGGCCGACCTGGACATCCACGTCGTGATGGACAACGCCTCCTCCCACAAGACCAAGCTGATCCGCGACTGGTTCGCCAAGCGGCCGCGCTGGCATGTCCATTTCACTCCGACCTCGGCATCCTGGATCAATCAGGTCGAGCGCTTCTTCGGGCTCCTCACCGACCAGCAGATCCGGCGCGGCGTGCACCGCTCAACCGAGGCCTTGGAGGCGGCGATCACCGCCTACATCGACGACCGTAATGCTGATCCCAAGCCCTTTCGGTGGACAAAGTCCGCCGACGACATTCTTGCCTGTATCGAACGGTTCTGCCGCCGAACCATCAATGTTCAGACCAAATGTGATTAGAAACTTCTGAAACGGGACACTATGTCGAACAATCCCGCTTACTCCGCCGCTGGCGTGGCCGCCTTTCTCTCTCGGACGGAACTGCCCAGCCGCCTCACGGTCACCGGCCGGGGCGTGGCCCTCGCCGGTGTCGTCCTGCCGCTCTTCCTGATCGGCATCCTGAAGTTCACCCAGGTCGAGATCGACGCGCTCAAGCCGCTCATCGGCGGGACACCCTGGCTTGCCTGGCTCTACCCCGTCTTCGGCGAGGCGGGCGCGGCGTACCTGCTCGGCGTCGTCGAACTCGTCACCGCGGCGCTGTTCACTGCCTCGCCCTGGTCGGCGCGCGCGGGTGTCGTTGCCGGGGCACTCGGCACACTGACCTTTGCCGTCACCGTCTCCACCATGTTGGCGTTGCCGATCTGGGAAGGCCCCCTGGGCGGCTTTCCGTGGCTTAACGCCACCGGCCAGTTCCTGATCAAGGATGTGGCGCTCCTGGGTGTCAGCCTTCTCGTGCTGGGTGAAAGCCTTGCCCGCCTTGATGCAGAGTCGCGGTCCGGCTTGAGCTGATCGTGTATCGAGCAGCGTAACCGGCGCCGGTCGGTTCAGAAGTCTTCCGGCGCCGGAGAGGTTCTTCCCCATCTGTTGGAAAATGGTGGGTTTCGGACAGGCTGTGTCACCTTTGGATCGTGCGATAATCGTATTGGCGCCTACGATGCCGCGCCAAGCCCAATCCAATGCCTCCGACGGCGATCAGTACCAGCGTTCCCGGTTCCGGGACCTCCGCGACCGTGACCGGCGTCAGCAGGAAGGCACGGCCTTGGCCACTGGGATTGATGCCGAAACCAGTGATCTGCCCGGCGTCGTTGATCCCTTCTCCACTCTGGAGGGTCCATCCCGATCCCGGAGGGATCAGGTCGTTCAGGTCGACCAAGCCCGTGCCATCCCACAGGAAAGCACGGTCGACGCTGTCCGCAGTAGTGCTTTGTCCCGTCACCTGGCCGCTGTTGTTGATGCCCCGGCCGGCGTTGAAGACCCCTTCGGCGAGGGCGCCTAAGTCCTGCATGCCGGTGGTTGGGTCCCACAGGAACGCATTGAAGACGCCTACACCGGTGCCGCTGCCTCCCGTCACCTGGCCTCTATCGTTGATATCATCGCCGAAGCTGTTCGCCCGGCCAGTCGGTCCCGCGAGCGTGCCAAGATCCTGCATACCGGTCAGCGGGTCCCATAGGAACGCATGGTTGCCGGTTTCCCCAATGGTGCTGCTTCCCGTCACTTGGCCGCTGTCGTTGATGCCGGAGCCGATGCTGATGCCGGGAAACTCCTCGCTTAACGCGCCGATGCTCCGCATGCCGGTTTCCGGGTCCCACACGAACGCATTGACGATGCTCGGGCCGAAGTTGCTGGCTCCTGTCACCTGGCCGCTGTTGTTGATGTCGGCACCATCGCTTATCTCATTCTCGCCGCCGCCGCCTGTACCGAGGTCCCGCATGCCGGTGGCACTGTCCCACAGGAACGCACGTTGGCTATCGTCTGCGTTGGTGCTGAACCCTGTGACTTGCCCGTTGTCGTTGATGCCAAAGGCTTGGCTGACGCCGCCGTTTCCGGCAAGTGACCCGAGGTCCCGCATGCCGGTCTCCGAGTCCCACAGGAACGCACGGGGGCCCGTAGAGGTCCCGCTGGTCCCTGTCACCTGGCCGTTATTGTTGATATCGAAACCGCCGCTGCCTCTACCGCCGGGGAGCGTGCCGAGATCGGTGATGGTGTAGTTTGGGACGGCGAGTGCCGGGACAGGAGCGAGAACAATGGAACCTAGAAGGAACAGGTGCCCCAGGTGCATGAACAGCCTCCGTGCAGGTATATGGCCTATTTTTACGGTTTTATTATGTGAAACTTAGAAAGTGCAGCTCAGTATGGTGGAGGAAGCGCATGGCGGGGTGCGCGCCGTAGGGCACTGTGCTTGAGGATAACGCCGTAGCGGTCTCTAGTCCAAAATCGATCAAGTGAGCCTCTGAACAGCCTATCGGAAAACGGCCGGTTTCATACAGCAAAAGCTCGGAAAATACAATGCATTGAAAATAATAGAATACTTCGGATCGTGGCTGCTAATTCAACCGACAATCGATATCGCCCTTTAGCGAAATAATGCGCGTAAAATTTATCACTATTTCTGTATTGTTGTCCTTCGTGCTTATGTTACCACGCAACAGTATCTCTTTCGATACTATCTCATTGATTCTGTTAACTTATACTTCAGGTGGTATAAATCTGTACTCACATCTAATAACAGATCACCAAGGGCAGGATTTAGTTCAATGGCAACTTACAATGGCACTTCTGCCGCTAACACGTGGAGCGGCACCTCTAGTGCCGACAACGCAAAGGGCAATGGGGGCAACGACACCCTGCGCGGCCAAGGCGGCAATGACATCCTGGACGGCGGAACCGGAGACGACGGACTGTACGGCGGCACCGGGAACGACACCCTCACGGGCGGTGATGGGATCGACGCCCTGTGGGGCGAAGCGGGAGACGACACCCTGCGCGGCGGTAACGGCGCTGACTACATCGTCGGCGGCGACGGCGCCGACGGTCTCTACGGGGACAACGGCAATGACCGCCTGCGCGGTGACAAGGGTGTGGATGCCCTGTTCGGCGGCGCCAATGACGATGATCTGTGGGGCGGCGACGGTAACGACTATCTGGACGGCGGCATCGGCAACGATCTGCTACGCGGTGACTTAGGAGCCGACCGGCTGCGTGGCGGGGACGGCAATGATACCCTCTATGTGGACGGCCTGGACGACGCCCAGGGCGGGGTCGGCAACGACACTTTCAACTTCACCGCCATCTCCTGGACTGCGCAGGACGCCGTGGAGCCTCCCAGCACCGGCATCCTGGACGGCGGCGCCGGGCGCGACATCCTGAATGTCGATGTCCGCGGCGCGTTCGGCCAGGATCAGGCAGGACAGATCTACCTGAGCGCAACCAGCAACTCCAGCCAGTGGGGCGGCAGCCTCGGCGTCGTGGGAGATCATGTTGAGCCCAGCGGCTACTGGTGGTCCAGCGTGTGGGGCTTCGAGGAATTGAACATCGTCTCGGGCGCCAATTCCGCCTACGTCTCCGCGAGCGGCAACATGACCGTCCGGGGCGGCGACGGGCATGACTACCTGGAGGGCTGGGTGGGCAACCAGACCATGACTGGAGGATACGGCCGCGACGACTTCCAGTTCGCCCACCGCGTCGATGTCGACCAAGGCTATGACGTCATCCTCGACTTCAACAAGGAGACGGCATCGGTCAGCGGGGCCGCGGCCCCGCTGACGTGACGGTCCCGCGATGGTAGTGCCGGACGACGCCTGCCAGTACTCGGCGCGGGCCTGGACACGATCCATGGAGATCCTTACCCTATCCCCGGCTGCTCCGGAGGGGCTGTGCCCGCCCGGTCAGCCGCCGTTGAGCGCGTCCTTGACCGCCTTGCCGGCGGTGAACCTGGCGGCCCGGGACGCCGCGATGGTGATCTGCGCGCCGGTCTGGGGATTGCGGCCCTGGCGCTCCGCGCGCTCGGAGATCGCGAAGCTGCCGAAACCGGCGATGCGCACCTCGTCGCCCCGCTTCAGCGCGTCGGTGACCGTGGCGACCAGCGCCTCGACGGCTTTTCCGGCATCCGCCTTGGTCAGGCCGGCGCGCTCCGCGACGGCGGCGATCAGTTCCGCCTGGTTCATGACTGCAAATCCCCCTCGAATAGGCTGCCCCCATCGGCAGGTCCTTTCCCCTTGCCACTGGCTCGGCCGGGTGACAAGGCAAACGCGCTCGCCGGCCCGCATCCATGATGCGAATTCACGGGTGGGGTTGCACCCGGGCTACACTCGCCACAGCCGGCGCCCCGGAATGGAGCGTGCGCCGGGCGGGGGATCCGGGCGACCCGACGGCATCAGGAAGCGGAAGTCTTCGGCCTGTTGTCCGGATCGGCGGACAGGCGGCCCGCCTGGAAATCGTCATAGGTCCGGTCCAGGGCGATGCGGACCTGCTCCCTCAGCTCGGGCGTGGCGGCGATATCCCGGGCGGTCCAGTCGGCCAGCCCGGCGATCCGGTCCGTGAACGCCAGCGCCACCGCCCACGCCCGGATCCGGGTGACTATGGCCAGCCCGGAGGGCAGGTGGGTCACCGCCCAGCTCCGGGATCCAGGCTCGCCGTCGGCGCGCTCGTCGATGCCGAACGGCGACCGCACGATGCCCTCGACTTCGAGCCGGCCGGCGGCGGTGATGATATTGTAGGATCCGGCACGCCAGTCGGCCGTCTCCGGTCCCTGCACGTCCCGCCCGTCCTGTCCGCCCGGTGTCATGTCAGAAGGCCCACAGGGTTTGTGAGAAAGAAGCGGGGTCCGCGCCCTTGGGCCGGTCTTGCGCCGGCAGCGCTCCGGCCGCGCCTCAGTCGGCAAGGATCCCGCCATCGACCGCCGCCGGGGCATCGCTCCCGGTTCGCCGGTCGGCCATCGCCGTGCGGTACCAGTGCTCGGCATGCTGAAGGTTATGCTGCGCCGCGACCTCGTCGCCGGCGGTCCTGGCCAGCTGGGCAAGCTCCAGGTAGCGGGCGTGCTTCGCCAGGGCACTGCCGCCGCCGCCCGTACGACCGCCGCCGTGTTGGGATGGCTTGCGGCCAGCCGGGAACCTGTTCCGGGATCTTGATCGGTGCTGATCAGGTGGCGTCACTCACACCCTCGTCGTCTACGCATGAAATTGAAAGAGGTACGCTCCGAACCGAAGGCATATCACGTGTCTGTGGAAAGAGCCACGAAGCGGGTACGGGAACGAGGGTCAGGTCCATGATGCCTCACCGGCACTGTGGGACCGGTGAGAAATCCGGCTGGCGTGGCTGGTGCCGGCGCGGCATGATCCGACCTCCGACACTCAGGAGCCGCCCGTCCGTGCCCAATCTCCCGGTCACCCACGATGCCTTCTTCCGGGCGCTGATGGACGAGCCCGGCGTGGCCGCGGCCGTGCTGCGCGAACACCTGCCGGCCGAGGTGGCGGCACTGCTGGCGCCGGAGGCGCCGGAGCTGCTCGATGCCCACTTCGTCGCGGCCCACCTGCGCCACAGCCAGGCCGACCGGCTCTACCGGGCTCGGACCCTGGACGGCGGCGAGCTCTACATCTACGTGCTGCTGGAGCACAAGAGCGCGCCGGACCCGGAGGTCGGGGTCCAGCTGCTGGGCTACCTGGCCGAGATCTGGCGCCGGCTGGACCGGCAACGGCTGGAGCAGGGCGGGGTGGCCGGCAGCGAGCGCCCGCCGATCGTGCCGCTGGTGATCTACCATGGTGCCCGGGAGTGGACCGTGCCGCTGTCGTTCGGCGAGACGGTGGCAGCATGTCCGGCATTGCGGCTCTATCTGCCAGACTTCCGCTACGCCCTGCTCGACCTCGGACGGGTGCCGGACGAGCGGCTGTCCGACCAGCGGGTGGCGCGCGGCGGGCTGCGGGTGCTGAAGTACAGCCATCGGCCCGACGGGCAGGGGGCGGCGGTGCTGGCGGCGGTCGACGATCTGCTGGGTAGCGGAATCCTGGTCAGTGCGTTCATATATATCAACTGGGCGTACGATGCGGTCGACCGGCGGGCGATCGAGGGGGCGCTGGCCCGGGCGCCGGATGAGCAGAGGGAGGCGGTGATGTCGGTCATGGCGCAGGAACGCAAACAGGGACGCATCGAGGGCAAAGCCGAGACCCTGCTCCGGCTGCTCGAGCGACGCTTCCACGGTGTTCCGGAGCTTTACCGTGCCCGGTTATTGGCGGCTGATGCGGACCAGCTGGATACCTGGATCGATGCGGTGCTTGAGGCCGACAGTGTCGATGCCGTCTTCGGCAGACCGACAGCGCACTGATCCTCTCAACCGGAACTGCTCCCGTCCCGGTTTGACCCGGTTTGAGGCGCATGTCTGCCCGGATCCGGATCATCCGTCAGCGTCCTGCCTGCCCTCTATATTCACAACCCGCTACCGCGCGGGCCGTGTTGTCCGGCGCAGTACTGGTCCGCCTGCGAGAGGCGTCGGCTTCACCCGCCCGTTCGCCGAGGGCGCGTCCAGCTAACCGGGCAACACAGGTAACAAACGTGGTTGGCTTGCTGAAACTGACGAGTATCGGCCCCACCCAAAACCATGCCTGTTCAGCGTAATCAGGATTATGATCCTTGTCGTCGGCAGCTTTCTGCCTGTCGGTGCTGTTCATCTGACGCAGGACCGGCATCATCAGATGGGCAAGGTCGATTACATCAATCAACACATGCAAGGCCTCCGAGCTGTAAGCTCTACGGATTCACCGGCCCAACAATCCCAACTTCGAGCCTTTTCTACATACCACGCTACATAGTATGGCTGAAGCTTGAACAGGGTCCGTCGGCTGGCAATCTGCCCCAGTGATATCGATAGACATGCTGATGTGAATGACCCTGCCTATAGATGTGAGAGTTCAGCACAATGCGGTAATGTTAATTATACTCAGTATCGACTGCTGGTAATGTTAAATCCGCAAGGTGCTCCAGAGAAACGCCGGCAAGTTCTCCTGCAAGCGACGTCGAGCAACTCTCTCCAAATCGTAAAACGCCGGACAGCCACAGCGGCCGCAGCGTACATCATCGCTCCGGCAAATCCGACACGCGGGACCTCAGCCATTCTGACGGAAGTTTCCCGCTACTCATAATTGTCCATGAGTTCGGCGTCGGGAGCTCAGTGGCCCCTCTCGCAGTGGAGGGCGCTTCCTGCGACGAGACAGCTCTTCCGGCCCTGGATTACCGATCGCACAGCCATAGGCGCCCTGTGACATCTTTAGGCCCTCTGGTCGAAAGGGGACCGGGCAACGCCGGATCAGGGGTGCGAAGCGGGGGTGCAAGATAACTCCCTACGGGAGCCATGATAAACCTTTGATCTTCTACGCAATCCTGCGCCGGATCTGCTGCTCCGGACATCCGGAGATGTTCCGGGTCGTGCTCCGGTCTGTACCGGGCTTCGTTCTGCCGTGAAATTGGGATATGATGTATATCATTCTCGGGGAGGGAGTGAATGGACGGGATCGGATCGAGGAGGCGGCGCCGGTTGCCGAGGCGCCGCTGATGCGAGCTCCGGTGACGCTGGGCCGCCCGGCCGGGCTGCAACTACGACCTGTGCGCCATCACAAGACGCCAGAGGCCCAGGCGGTGCGCCGGGTGCCGATGCCGGCGACGGGCGTCACGGTGCGCGGTCGGTGGACCGTCAAGCCTGGGCGGTTCGCGCAGCGGGTCATGGTCAAGGTGAAGTACCGGGCGGCGCACAACGGGCAGCCCGCGTTCAAACGGTCGCTTCGGGACAACATCAGGTACATCACCCGCGAGGGCGAACTGAAGGGGATCGACCAAGACGGCAATCCGGCGACCCGGGATGAGATGTTTGCCCAGGTCCATGGCTGGGGCGAGGACAACAGGTACTACAAATTCATCCTCTCCCCGGAGGAAGGACACCGGCTCGACCTGGAGGCCTACACCCGCGAGGTCATGGGCAAGGTGGAAAAGGATCTGCTGACCGAGGACGAACAGCGGCGCGGCGTGAAGCTCGAATGGATGGCCGTCCAGCACTGGGACACCGACCATCCGCACACTCACGTGGTGATGCGGGCCAGGGTGGAAGACAGGAATTTACGCCTGTCGAGTGGGTACGTCTCGCATGGCCTCCGGGCCAGGGCGAGGGAGGTTGCGACCCAGCATCTGGGATACCGGGCAGAGCGCGGAGTCGACCCGGACGCGAAGTGCAAGGCGGTCCAGGAGCGCCGGCAGCAGATGGGGCTGGACCCGAACACCGGCGTGCCGGTCCGCCAGGCCGGGCGGTCGCACGGCCGAGAGGGAGGGCTGGAGTGATCCGCGAATGGTGGGTCTGGGCGCAGGTCGCCCAGCATGAATGGTGGTTCGTTCCGGCCGGGCTGGGGCTGCTGGTCGGCATGGTCGGTCTCGTCGTGGTCGTGAAGATCGCCGCCACCCGGATCACCAGCCGGCTGCTCAATCCGCGAATGCGGGGCACGGAGGACCAGGTCGAGGCGGCCTGGGCAACCGAGGCCGACCTGGTGCAGTTCGGGCTGATCAAACCGATGAAGAGGGGAATCTCGAGATGGATTTCGAGAACCGGCCGGTGATAGCCGACCCTGGCGGGATCACCGTCGGAGCGACGGCAGACGGGCGCCTGCTGATTGACCGGCACCAGATGCATGTTCGGGTTACCGGTCCGACAGGGTCGGGCAAGACCGCCTCGTTCTTCCTGCCGACGCTGATGCGGACCTGGCGGGGCAGCGCCATCGTGCATGACCGCAAGGGTGACTTTTGGCTGCTGCTCCAGGGTTCCAGCCGGTGGCGGCATAACCTGCTGTTCGCGCCGACCCTGCCGGACAGCGTCAGGTACAATCCCATGGCCCGCGTCGGAACTGGAGTGGATCAGATCGCCGGGTTCCAGAACCTCGCTGCCCTGCTCCCGCATACCGACACGAGCCAGGCAAAAGAGCCGATCTGGGACGAGAACGCCAAGGCGCTCGCCACGGCCGAGATGATGTTCCTGGCCAACTTCGGCGACCCGAAGGAACGGAACCTGGGCGGCTTGCGGCGCTTCCACGCCACCGGCCGGGAGGGCGGCGACCGGATGATGCGCCAGCAGCACCCGAACCCGATCCTCCGCGAGGAGATCGCCAGTGCGGCCCGGAAGATCTGGCAGAACAACAACGAACGCTACGTCGGTAGCATCCTGGCAACGATAGATAGCTATCTGAACGTCTACGCCGACCCGTGCGTCGACTCTGCAACATCGTCGTGCGAGTTCTCGCCGGAAGACCTGATGTGCGGGCCGAACCCGGTGCTGCTGAACCTGCATCTGCCGCCGGAGCACTCGGCCAGGCTGGCGCCGCTGGTCCGCATGATGACGTCACAGATCCTGAACGCGATCATGGGGCACCAGGACAGGATCGGTGCCCGGTGGAAGCGTCACTGCATGCTTTTCGCGCTTGACGAGTTCAACCGGTTCGGCAAGGTCGACGCCATCGAGGGCGCCATGGCCGACATGCGCTCCTACCACTGCCGGGCCATGCTGGGCGCCCAGTCCGACGGCGTTCTGGCGGTGATCTACGGCGAGAAGTCGCTGATCTTCAACAATAGCCGGCTGGTCGCCCTGCGCCCGTTCGACAGCGGCGAGGCCGAGAAGCTGTCGAAGGCGATCGGTTTCGTCGAGGTCACCGCAGAGTCCGACAACGCCAGTTACGGCGCCGGCGGCGAGCGCCGGGGCGCCGGGCTGACACGGTCCCGGGTGCGCAAGCCGATCCTGCCGACCGAGGCGGTGTTGCGGCTGTCGGAGGACGACGTCCTGGTCTGCGGCTACACCAAGCCGATCAAAGTCAGCCGGCCGCCGCTGAGCAGCTGGCGCTCGCTGGTCAACCCAGCGCCAAGGTCCTGGTTACCGCTAGACGTCGAGTTCCTGCCGGTGCGCGACGACAAGGGTGCCTTCCTGGATCTGCCGCTCGAGGTGGGTGCCCGAAACCTGTGGGACGCCATTTGCTTCGAGGAACCGTCGGTACGGGGTCCAGCACCTGAGCCCGGGAAGGCCGAGGAGAAGAAGAACAAGAGGTTCAAGGCCAAGGTGCCGGTGAAGCCGGCGGCAAAACCAGACCCCGTGCCCGAGCCCATCCAGACACCAACCCCGATACCGGCCGACGATGTTCCGCTGATGATGTGAGGTGATGATGGACACGAATGTACTCGCGACGGCGGCAGAGCGCCGGGCACGACGCCCGAGGGGCAACCGCTACGTCGGCCGGAAGGCCCGGGAGGTGCTGTTCGCCGAGGAGCAGGACGCCTGGATCGAGGCGCAGATGCAAGGCAAGTGGTCGCGCAACGCCATCGTCGAGCAGTGCATCAACATCGCCATGGGCAAGGTTGACGCGGCTGCCGATCAGTCGGACGCGGTCGCCGCCACCCTGGTCGAGATGCGCGGACAGATCGACCGCATGGCTCACCAGATCCGCACCCTGCTGGCAATCGCCAACTTCGAGACACGGCTGCGCTACCTGCCGCCGGAGCAGCATCCCGTCACCCAGGCCGATCACGTGCGCCAGGTGCAGGATCTCGTCCAGAAAATGGAGGCGGCAAAATGATCCCGCTTTCCGATCGTGAGCGGGGCGAGGCCGAACGCCTGCTGAACAATGCTCTGGGCGCCGAAATCCAGACCCTGGCAGCGCAGGCCGGTACCGAGGACATCGCCATCAACCCGGATGGTCGAGCCTTCGTCTATGGCTCCGTCGGCAAGCGCCGGCTTGAGACCCAGTTTGATGCTGACCGGCGCCAGCAGATCGTGACCCTGGCCGCGCGCTTCGCCGGCATCGTGGCCGAGGGCAGGGGACGGTTGAGCTTCGCCGCCGATCTTCCCGGGCAGATCCGGTTCCAGGGCGGCATCCCGCCCCGAGCCGTGGGTGGCCCTTATGTGGTTCTCCGCTTCCTGCCCAGGACCATCCGGTCTTTTGGGGACTACGTCGCCGACGGCGTGGCGCCGATCGCGGGTCGCGAGGTCCACTTCGCCCAAGAGGAGACCGACACGATCGGCCAGGGCCTGCCGACCATGGACTGCATCGCCGCGGCCTTGGCGAACAAGCTGACAGTCGCGGTGTTCGGCGAGACCGGCAGCGGCAAGACCAGTCTCCTGACCAGCATGGCCAATCATCCGGCGGTGCAGCCGGATCGTCTGGTCACGCTGGAGGATACGCCGGAGATGCAGTTTCCGTGCGTGGCCGACGTGCTGCGCCTGTCCAGCATCGGCCTGGACATGGCGGATCTTCTGAAGGATGCGCTGCGCTGCCGGCCTGACCGCATCATCCTCGGCGAAGCCCGCGATGGCGTGCTCTGGGTTTTCATCATGGCCCAGTACACCGGCCATACCGGCGGGTTGGTGACATTGCACGCAAGCAACCCGGCCGATTTCTTTGACCGCATCGAGCAGATGGTGGCGCAGGCCGGCATCGACCCGGTGCCGCAGCGTCGCGTGCTGATGAAGACCCTGCAGCGCATCATTTGGATTAGGCGCCGGGCGGGTGGTGGCCGCGACATCGTCGGGGTGTTCCGGCCCGGTGGCTGCGATGAAACCACAGGTTACAGACTGACCCGTGTTGATGTCCCCCATCAACTCAATACAGGCTATAATATATCCGGCAATTCTTCTTCGGAGTTGATCCAATGAAGACGAACCAGTCCCTTTCCGCCGCCATCGTCCTGGGCCTGACTGCTTTCGCCGGCCCTGCCCTGGCGCAGATCCCTGCCAACGGCATCGAGACGTTCACCCAGGACATCTGGGACTTCATGATCCAGAACGTCGGGTTGATGATTGTCGGCCTGGCCATCATCGGCGCCCTGCTCGGTGCCATGGTCGGAGATCCCGGCCGCGGCATCGGCAAGGCCATCGTCGGTGCCGCGATCGGCGCCTTCATCGGTGGCGTGCCGCTGCTGGCCGAATACGTCCTGGGCCTCGGCGGGGCCTGATGGCGTCGCTGGATTACGGCATCGAGATCCGACGGAGTGGACAGCATCCTTACATGCCGGGGAGCTGCCGACTCTCGACGGTCCTGGTAATCGCCCTGTGGTGGATCTGCGGGACGGTTTTCACGATGTATGCCGTCACCCCCAGCGGCCGGAACATCATCTCCGTGATCGTCGTGCTGTGCCTGGGCACGGGCGCGATGTGGTACGGCGGCGTCATGCTGGCCAAGGACAATCCCTTCTATCAGGAAAACCTCTTGCGCTTTGCCGTGCGCGCTCTGCGCCGTCGCACTGACTTGGAGACCTGACATGACAAGGAAGCGTTACCTGCGCGACGAGGTGCCCTGGCTGACCATGCTGCCGCATGCGGGTCGGCCGCGCGTCGTGGCGTGCAGCCAGTTCGGCTGGCTGATGGCCATGGCACTGGCACCACCGGACCTGTCCACGGCCAGCGATGAGCAGCGTTTGCGCCATGCTGCCCGGTTCGCGGTGGCCTTGCAGACCCTGGGCGGTGGAAAGTGGATCTGGGTCGAGGAGCGGCGTGGTCCGCTCCCTGGTATCCAGGTTCAGACGACGGAGAACCGAGCGGCCCGCCTCTACGGTATCGACCGGACCGCGGTGCATGGCGACGGCACTCACTTCGGCAGCCGGCATTATGTTTCCGTACGGCACAATCCACCGGCCGGGCTGGCGGTGAGGCTGCGTAATGCCCTGCTGTTGCCGGAGCCGGGCGAGACCCGGGGCGATTACGGCCCGATGTTCGACGACTACGTCCGGTCGGTGGACCGGATGGCCGCACTCCTGCGCTTCGTGGGGGCGGAGGTTCTGGAAGGCGATGACCTAGCCACGTACCTGCGGTCGACCATCTCCGTCAACGACAGGCCGATCTCGATCGATCCTTACGAGTTCCTGGCGCCGCAGCTGATCGACAGCCCCCTGACCGGCGGTCGCCCGCTGTGGCTGGGTCATGAGCACAACCGCCTCAACGTGCGGTCCGTCCAGATCAACACCTATCCGCGGAGCATAGAAGCCGGCGCCCTGGACTTCGGTAACGACACGTTCAACGGCCTGTCCGAGCTGGGCTACCGCATCCGTCGGGTTAAGCGTATCCGGACCCAGTCCAAGGCCGAGTCCGTGCGTGAGCTGGAGTGGCTGGTCCGCAAGGCGGCGCTGACCCAGGAAAGCATGCTGCTCCAGGTGATGCGCCAGTTCCAGAAGGATGCGTTGAGCCCGCTGAACAACAAGGCTGCGACCGTCACCCTGGAGGAAACCGACGCCATGCTGCTGGAGTTGCAGCGGGGCGGCGTGCTCCGGTGCCAGACCACGGACAACGTCCTGGTCTACCACGAGGACCGGGGCGAGGCGAAGACGCAGGCCGGCAAGATTGAGGAATTCCTGCTCGACCACGGGTTCGGGGTCGAGATCAACGACCTGACGACTCACGACTGCGTCCTGGGGGCGATCCCCGGCAAGACCGACGTCGACTTCGTGCGACCCGGCGTCAACCTGCTGGCCGCCGCGGTCACCGCGCCGCTGACCAAGGCCTGGGCCGGAGATCTAGGGTCAACCAAGAGTCCGATCCTCCTCCATGGCCGGACCAGCTCGACCAGCCGGTTCGCGTTGTCGCTGCACATCGACGGGGCCACCCGGCACTGCTTCCTGTGCGGCGGCACGGGCGGCGGCAAAACATCAGGTCTCAATGCCCTGGGCCTCGGGCACATCACCGCCGTCCCCGGTGGTCGTGTCATGCGGGTCGAGTCCGGCCGCTCCGGCTATGTCGCGGCCAAGCTGGTTGGTGGGGTGACCTTCAACATCGGCGAGCAGGGTTGCGGCGTGCAGCCTTACCGCCAGATCGACAAGCCTACCGACAGAGCCTGGGCGCATTCCTGGACGCTGGCGCGCATCCGCCAGCAGATCGGCGCCGCGGCCGACAACTCCGACATCTCCCAGGCAGTCGACGCTGCGCTCCGGATCATGGCGCGGATGCCACCGGACGACCGGACCATGACAACGTTCTGCCTGAACGTGCCGTCGGAGGACGCGGCCAAGGCGATGCGGATCTACACTCACGACGGTCCGCTCGGCTACATCTTCGATGCCGTTGACAATCGCAGTTACGAGGCCGACTGGATCAACTTTGAACTTTCAGCCATCACGGACGACGACGAGGCCGTGGCGGCGCCGGCCCTGATCTCCTACCTGTGGCGGCACATCATGCGGCTGTCCAGCTCGCGCCGGCCGCTGATGCTCCAGCTCGACGAGGCCAGTGCCTATGTCGCGGGCGGGTTCGTGAAGGGGCTTGGCTGGGGTCTCCGGACATACCGCAAGCTCAAGACCCAGGTTGTCTTCGCCACCCAGTCGGTCCTCGACCTGTCCAGGTCGGACATCTCGCACATCATCCTCAATTCGTGCCCGACCCAAATCTACGTGCAGGACACCGCGGTGACCACCACCGAGGGTCTGCAGGTCCTGGGAGAGCTGAAACTGAGCCAGCACGATGCCGAGGTGATCGCTGGCATGGCGCAGGCCGGTGAATACTTCGTCCACCGGCCCGGCGTCGGGAAAGCGGTGGTGACCTTCGACCTCGGCTCCCCGATCGCCTCGGCCATGGTGCTCCAGACCGACGATCACCATTACCAGCACGCCCGCCAGGTCGAGCGCCGGGGCGGCGACTTCCTGACCAGTTGGATGGCAGAGCACGGCGTCGACGTCGGTCCGCTCCTGGGCGATGAACCCGAAACCATACTGAGGGCCGCAGAATGAACGGGTATCCCGCCGAGATCCTGAAACGGTCCATGGTTTACCTGCTTCCCGGGTTGGCCATCGGCGTCGCCGGCTCCCTGGCCCTTCTCGGCATCGGGGTCCTGATCCTGACCGAAGGGGTGCCGCTGGTCAGGTGGTTAACCGCCGACCTGCCCCAGCCGTGGCGGTCATTGACGCTGCTGGTGAGCCTCGGTGGAGCGCTGATCGCGGTGGGCTATGCGGGGCGGGCAATTATGGGATCTCTCATATCCTGTATACGGCACAAAGGAGAGGTGTGATGTGGCGAGGAGTTTTCGCGGGGATGTTGCTTGCGGGAACGGTGCTCGGCACACCGGCGCTGGCTGCCACGATCGAGGTCAGGCCGGGAGACAACCTGGAGGCCAAGATCCGTTCGGCCAGGGCGGGCGACACCGTCGCCGTCTACAGCGGCACCTATAACGGCAGCCTGGACCTGAGCAACCTGCACGGCGATCCGGGCGCACCCATTCGAATCTTCTCTGTCGACGGCAAAGGTGCCGCGGTGATCCGGGGCAGCCGCAACCAGGCCGCCGTGCAGGCCAACCGCATCACCAACGTGGAGATCGACGGTTTCCACGTGATCGCCGACGCACCAAGCGGCGGTGACGTCGGCGGCTTCAAGCTGTGGGGGTCTTACGGGAACATCGGTAACCTCAAGGTCACCAACAACCTGATTACCGGCGAAGGGCAGGACGGCTTCAAACTGTTCAACATGAGCCCGACCGACCAGCAGTCCGTCCTGGTGGCCGGCAATACGATCGACGGCCACTGGCGCCAGGAGGCCATCGACAACGTCTCGGTCAGGAACGTCCGATACGAAGGGAATACGATCAAAGGCAAGGCCGGATTCGCAGGCATCACCTGGAAGGCCGGCAGCGACGGCGTGCAGCTGGTGAACAACACCATCGACATTGATGCCGACACGGCGGTGTCGGTCGGTGGCTACGGTAACAGCCGGCTGAATCGGATGGACCAGTTCCCCGACGAGTTCCAGGATAACGAGGCGGAGAACAGCGTCGTCACCGGCAACGACATCCGGGGCGACGTGCGGGTGGTCTCGGCCGAGAACAACCGCATCGAGGGCAACAACATCAGCGGTGGTATCAGCAACGGCCAGAACAGCCATATGCCGGGCTCGATCACCAGCCGGAACAACACCATCGAAAACAACCGGGTGGCCGGCGGCACCGGAGCCTCGGCCTGGGACGGCAGCACGGATAGCCAGTTTGAACGCAACGTCGACGGCTTGGCGGACAACTTCTACAACACGGACGACCAGTTCTGGCGGGCGGTGGAACGGGGCGAGGCCGGTGCTGTGCGCCGGCTGAACGACCTGGTCTCCGGCGGCATCATCGTGCGTGAGGGCAACCGGATCATCAACCGGGCCACTGGCCAGGTGACCAGCGCGGTCAACAACACCATCGGCGACGCCGTCGATACCGTGCTGCAGCCGATCGAGGACTACGTCGACAGCGCTGTCGAGACCGTGAAGTGCAACATCGGCGGCGCGATGATCGGCGGCGCCGCATCGGTGGTCAGCGGGATTTTCTCGGGCGGTCGGGCGACGCTGACGGCGCAGATCGCCCAGCAGATGACCGCGATTGCCGGCAACCTGTGCCTGGGCAAGCAACTCGCCGCCCAGCAGCGCCAGCTCGCCGAACAGCGAAAGATGACGCAGAGGCTTGGTGCCAGTGCCGCAGCCGGTGCCTCGACCGTCGAAGAGGCAGCCCGGCGTCAGCTGGGCAGCATTGATCCCGATCTCTATGGAGTCGATGCTGATGGTGTGATGCAGGAACGCTACCAGGAGGGCATGCCCGAAAGCTGGACCTTCGAGGATGCCGGACTGCACATGGACGAGGTCCGCACCAGGACCAGCGACGCCACGCGCGAGGCTGCCCGCACCCAGGCAGCGGCCCAGGCCAGCATCGATGCTGCTCTCGACATGTCTGACGAGGTCCTGGGGCTGAGTCAGGGAGCAGTCGGCCAGACTCAGGCTATCCAGGCGCAGACCCAGATGCTGCGCACCCAGATCGCTGTTGATGCCGCCAGGCAGGCCGGTGATGCGGCGATGGCGACGGCGATGCTCCGGACGACCGAGGAGCAGCGCGTCCAGGAGATCATCGCGGACCAGAAGGTCCGGCGCCTCTATGGGCCGGGATCCCTTGAGCCCCGCACTCCTACCGGTCGCGCTCTTTTCCAGTGAGGTGACGACATGGACATCTGCGCAATCCTGCTCGGCATCGGCCTGACCGTGCTGTGCCCCGCCCCGCACCCCGACCCTGCGGCCGAGGAGCTACGGATCATGCAGGAAGAAATCAGGCGCCAGGAACAGCAGGCGCAGGAGAAGATCGATCGGCTGTACCGCGGCCTCGGCGACTGTCCCGAATGCGGCCAGCGCAAGGTGGACCCGAAAACCCTGACCCAGAAGCATCCGCCATGAGCGTCGTCGATGAAGTTTTCTTCATGGTCCTAGGCATCCTGGACGCCGGCTTCGAGCTGATCATGCCGGTGGTGCTGGCGACCTTCGCCCTGGCGTTCGGATGGGCCGTCACCCGGCTGGCCTTCGCCTGGCTGGCCGGTGCCATGGACAACATCATCGGCGACCTGATCGGGATGTTCGTGATCTTCTGGCTGTTCCTGGCCATCGCCTGGTCGGCCAAGGAAATCGTCGACGCTGCCGGCAACTTCGCGCTGGCACTCGGTGGCGGGATCGTCGGTGCCGATGGCGCGACCGCGGACCTGTTCACACCATCCGCCCTCTGGGGCATCGGCGATGGTCAGGCCGACAAGATCCTGGCCACGAAGCAGGCCCTGTGCTCCGGGTGGATCGAATGCGGCAAAACCCTGGACGACAGGCTTATGCTGGAATTGGCGGCGTTGTTCATCTACGTGGCATTCGCCTTCCTGGTGTTCGAGATGGCGACCACGGCGATCGGCTATAAGACCAACGGCCTGTTCATGCTGCTGTTCACGCCGATGGCCGTGACGCCGTTCACGAAGAACATGGCCGAGGGCGCGATCCAGGGTTGGCTGAACAACCTGGTCAAGCTGGTCATCATCGCCATGGTCGCCGGCATCGGTTCGCGGGCATTCGAGCTGATGGACCTGCCGCCAACGCCGGTCTTCGACGACATCATCCCGGCGGTGCTGCTCGCCGTGTTCATCGCGTGGCTGGCCTGGCAGTCCCGAACGCTTTCCGCCGGCATCATCAGTGCCGTGCCGCAGCTGTCATCCCAGGCCATCACCCGGGGCATCGGCAACGTCGCAAGGTCCGTCACTGGCACCGGGGCGATGGTCGAGCGCGGGCGCTCCCTGGCGCAGCGCGAGGTCACGCACATGACGAGCACCTGGCGCGGCATCGGCCAGGGCGCCCAACGGGTGGCCAGCGGCGCCAGGACGACGGCATCGGCCGCAGCTCAGAGCCAGTACTGGTCCCGCGTCGCCAAGGCCGCAGCCGGCCAATCCAGGAGAGTATAAGAATGTTTGACAAGATCCGCATGCGCCGCACCCAGCCAGAGCCGACCGTCGAGCAAACCAAGCCGTTCCGCCCGGGATGGCTCGCCCAGCAGCAGCGGGGCGCCTTGCGCGCCCTGGTCCTCGCCCTGGCGGCAAGCCTGGGGCTGAACGGCTTTCAGGTCTACAAGCGCGAACAGATCGCGGCGGCGCCGCCGGAAGTGTTCGCCGCTCTGCTCGACAGCGACTTCACGTCCCTCAAGGTGATCAGGGCCGGCGACCTGAAGGCTGATGAGTTCGAGGCAGCGGCCCGCGCCGAGGTCAAGCGCCTGGTCTACAGGCTGCGTCGGATCGACTCCTCGGCCCAGGTGCAGGAGATGATTGACACCCTGTACTGCTCCGTCACCGGCCCGGCCGCGACCAAGGCCAACCGGTCGTTCGAACGATCTGCCGGCGTCGAGATGGTGCGCCGCGGCCAGAAGCGCATCCTGTCGGAGAAAGATGTGCGGGTGGGGCGCCGCCCTGGCGAGCGCAGCAACACCGAGGGCATGTGGATCAGCGCGGCTTGGTCGGAGACGTTCGACGACGGCATGCGCAGGACCGTGGTGCCGAAGTCGGCGGAGTTCCGGGTGCAGCGGTTCCCCAACGTCTCGGCCGAGATCCGGGACTGTAACCCGATGGGCATCCTGATCACCGACTATGAAATCCTGGGCACCGAGTGAGGCTCAACTGAGGTTGTTTATGGGATATAATACAGCCCATAAATCGCGATTGAGGACGGCTGGAAATGTGTAAGTTTCTGCTGATGTCGGTTGCGGGGGTGGTGTTGGCGGGCTGCGCAGGCGGTCCATCGGGTGATGCTCCGTCACTGACTTACGACTACCTCCAGGCCCAGGAGGTTCAGCCTCCCGGGCCGGGCACGCTGCAGGTGCCCGTGCCTTTTGGTGGTGTGGCGACCGGGCCCGCCAAACCGGAAAAGAAGTTCACGTCGCCAGCCGCCAAGACTGCGGCCATGGTCAAGAGGTCCCGGCGCACCGCCCTGGACTGCAGCTTCGAGGGATCAATCATGACCTGCCCGTTCCAGAACGGTGTCCGACAGCAGGTTATCATGGACGGCCCATCTGCCGACGGGGAAACCGACAGCGATGTGACCCTCTTCTACTTGGAGCCGGGCGAGGCCACGCCGGAGGCTATCTTGGGAAACCCGCAGTGGTTCATGGTTGAGGTGACCGCCGGGGGCGTCGACGGTACGTCCATGCGAGCCAAACGGGAACGGGCCAACAACAGGAAGTCCGCCAGCGCCCGGTTGATCGTCACCGTCAAGGCCTACAAACAGGGTGAGCGGACATCGCTGTCCATCGCTACCGGCAGCAGGGTGTACCTCTACGATCTCGTAGTTCCGTCCTGTAAGCCGGCCGAGGACGCCGCTCCCCGCAAGTGCCACGCAGCATATCATCCGGTCGTCCAGCATACCTACGGGTCCGATCAACCGAGGGTGACAGCCGCTACGGTGCATAGGCCTGACGCGACCGCCGTCTCGGATACCCGGTACGTCTATCACGGCCCTGCAGAATTCCTGCCCGGCGAGTGGTCGGCCTACAACGATGGCGTCAATACCTACATCCTGCCGCCCGCCCGGCTATCCAGCCGGCCGGTCCCGTTCCTGCCCAGGGGATCGGCTCCCTCATTCTGGATCGACCCCACCTCTCGCCACTACGTCATCCGCGGCCTGCCCGGAGAGGTCCGGTTCGTGCGCGGTGACCTCGTCATGACCGTTCGGAGAGAACGATGAGAAGCTACGACAAGGAGCGTCATCCCGGAGAGGATGGCATCGAGGAGCCTGTCCGCGAATACAGCGGGCGCTTCAACAAGCGGACCCTGCTGTTGGGTGGAACCTCCGTCGTTGCGGTCCTCGCCATGCTCTACGGCGTGGCCGGGATCACGACCGAGTCGGAACGCGAGGAGCCCAAGGGTCTAGAGCCGGCGGCCATCAGCGCGCGGGCGCCCGAACCCAGGCCGCAAGTTGCCGAGACACCGCCACCGGAAACAGGCGAGCAAGCGCCGCCTCCCGGACACCGGCAGGAGCGGAGAAGCGAAGTGCCACGCAAGCAGCCGGTCAGGAACTTCAAGGTGTCGGTTCTGGCGTTCGACAACAAGCACATGGGCGCCGTGATGAACCCGCTGTTGGGCGGTAGCAGCATGGCCCAGGGGAGCGGAGATGTCGCAGCGACACCTGTGGCAGCCGGGACAGGTGGCGAGGGCGGCAACGCCAAGTCTGACTTCTACACTCGGGGCGGTGGTCGCAGTGGCCAGGGCCTTTATCACCCGCACAGCCTGCAGCCCGAACTGACCGGCTGCATCCTGAAGGCGGGCGAGGAGTTGGTGATCCAGAACCCGAACCCGGTTCGCACCGAGTTGCCCGGCCAGGTGCGCGGCATCATCATCGAGGACGCCTTTGGACGGATTTTCCTGGGCAACGGTCAGGTCGAGGAGTGCCTGGCCATCCCCGCCGGCAGCACCGTCATGACCGAGCTGAACGCCACCGGCGTCAGCCGAGGCGACCTGAGGGTCCAGATGTGTGCCACCCGGGTCGACCTGCTGGGGGGTGGAATCATGCCGATGGCATGTTCGCCGGCGCTCGGCCAGGACGGCGCCAGCGGCGTCGAGGCGGAGAGCGACTACCCCTGGAGCGGCATCGCCACCGGCATCCTGATCGAGGGAGCGCTGTCGTTCGTCGGCGCCTTGGGTGGATTGATCGAGGGGCCGGCCGGTGTCGCGGTAAATGTCGGCACTCAGGGCATCCGAGGCGTCGGCGGTGAATACGTTAACCGGGAATTAATGAGACCGCCGGTACTGACGATGAGATCCGGCGCTATCTATCGAATTCAGATAAATAGTGATATTCCTTTTCCGGAGACGTAACAAATCAATGGAAATTGCGACGGTGCCACGACCTGCCTACCCGACGACCGAGACCAGCGTGACGGGGTTGTCGGACGAATTGATGAATGTCGTGCGTGCCTATGCGAAGCAGCGGTGCCAGCCGCTGCGGGCCATCTACGACGAAGCTGTCAGCGCAATGGTCGAGCGGCTGGATAGTGACGAGGAGATCATCTTCGTTGCCACCATCCCCGGCCGCAAGATCCGGACCCGCCACATCCGACTGACCCCCGAGGTGGCCGCTGCCATGGCGGAGGCGTGCGGCCGTGCCCGGGTACATCAGTCCGTGTTCTTCCTGCGCTCCTTGCGGGACTACTTGTCCAGGAGAGGGATCGACGCGCCGGAGTGATCCGGCCGTCCAGCTGCGCGGCGGCGGTTCCGGCGCCACCTGGGCCGGACCGCCCAGTGGTCCAGCCAGGTGTTGAACCGGTCACCCAGGTGAAACATCAGCCCGGCGAACAGAAGCCACATTGCCACGTCGACATAGGGCCGGGCGCCCAGGTCCACATTCCAGATCATGCCGAGCACGGCAATTCCGATGATCATCAGATGCAGCATGGACCTCGCCCCAGCTAGTGTGACTCTTGAGCAACATCACCATCGATCGCTAATCAGTACTAACATGCCTGACGTCTACTGTTTGCGCTAAGGTTCACGGGAATCCGCGCGCACAAGCGCAGAGCGGAGCGTGGGCGGAATCCTGTTGACCCCGTCCCACCAAATATTCTCCTGGCTTCCCTCCGGCTGCCACCAGCAACCGGAGGAGATGCCGGCCTGACGAGGGCACTGTCTTTGCTCCAGTCAAAGTCCTGAGAAAGGAACGCCGTCGGGCTGACAAGGTGACGTGGAGCGGGGTATCCTGGCTTGCGGTCAGGTCGACGAACCCACCTAACACGGCCCGCTTTCCCCAACCACGAGGCTGGCGGTCTACCCTGATCAACCTGCTTCCGTTATTCGGTTATGAGGAAGTGAGATTTTAGGATCCCTCGCCGGGAGGGCATCCCTGGTTTAAGGATCAAACCAGGGAGCTATTAGGATATCAGAGCCGTGGGGGTCAACGGGGTTCCGCCCACGCTCCGCGCTGCGCTTGTGCGCGCGGGTCCCCACGAACCCTGTTGACCTCGACCGCTGACGAGCCGATCGCCGCATGATGGCGGCTCAGCTCACGAACGCGTCGGGAGGGCGAGCGGCGCCGGCGCTACGTGCTGTGCATGAACCCGCGAGAGGCCGAAAGCCAGCGTCAGCACCACGAGCAGGTCCTGGCCGAACTCGAGGTGGTCATCACGCTGCTCGACGAGTGGGATGTCGATCACCCCAAGGCAGCCTGCCGGCTGATAGCCTCGCGCCGGTACGGCCGCTATCTCGGCACCAACTGACGCAGACGGCCAAAGCTGAATACGGGCAAGGTGAAGACGGCTGAGAAGTTCGGCGACAAGTTCGTGGTGATCACCAACGACGATACGCTGTCGTCCGAGAACGTAGCCCTGGGATACAAAGGCGCTTGGATCATTGAGTCCTGCTTCCGCCGCATGAAGCAGAGCGAGCATGAAGTGCGGCCGATGTTCCACTGGACGGCGCGGCGGATCGAGGCGCACGTGAAGCTGTGTGTTGGCCTTGCAGATGCAGCAGGCCGCCGAGATCCGCTGCGCGCTGCCGTGGGCGCGCATCGCCCATGCGCTCGACTGCCTGAAGGCGGTGCGCTATCGGACGGAAAGCCGGGCTATTGTTCAGCGCACCCGGATCGGCTCGGAGCTGGCCAAGCTGCTGAAAAAGCTCGGCGTATCAACGCCCAAACTCGTTCTGAGTGTTATCGAGGCCGCAGCACGCCCGGAAAATTCCTAGACACACGCCCGGAATCTGCCCGGTACAAGGCGCGAAAACCAGAAAAATTCAAGGCGTCTGCCCAGAGAACGCGAACACGGGCTTGAGGGTCTTCTGCCTGTGGGCGTCAAGCAGCTTCCACCCATCTTCGCCCGGAGCAAATCGCCAATTCCCCAGCTAGCGGAAGCCGAGCTGCAGATGGGTCCCTGCGAAGCTACTTGACGTCCGACGTCACGAAACTGGTCGGCCGCTCGTTGGCGGCCTCAGCCGACCGACTTTTGGCATCAGTTGTGTTTCTGACGACGAGAATACTCAGTGATGCCTGTTACGGTATAAACACCACGAGTGCGGGGCAGATCGTGTTGCTAGTTTGTTCAAGATTCAGCAGCGTAAACATTTGGTAATACAGAATACGGCTGATTACCGTTCCCGTACACCCTCACGATTAGCTTGGCAGTTCCGATACAGGGAAGTCGTCCTCAACCTCTGGCGCTGTAGCAAACGGAGGCATACTCGAGAGGCGATCAGTTCTGAAAAAAAACACCATCCATGATTTGAGCGGAGTGCGGCCGGGTGGCGGCAACGCTTTTTTATCCACCGACAACTTGACGCGTGGGTCGACCAGCATAAAGCCATACTCGGGTAGCGGGTTTTTCCGCTTTGCCATCTTTACCAGTTGCGCCTTAAAGAACCGTGGCTCCATCGCCGTACCGATCCGGCGGTGAAGCTTCAGCAGGTTGATCTTAAAACCATTTTGGTTGCCGCAGTGCGCTCGGGCGATTTCATAGAGCCGCTTCTCAAGCGGCGCTAACTTGAAGTATCGTGGATCATAGGTCAGCATGCGCCGATCCTTAACGATGGCACGGAATAGCCAATCGCAAATCCTGACTTGTACGGCCTTCATGATCTTCTCGCCATCGCGGCCGCGACGGTACTGGATCTTATAGCTGTCGATCCAACCGAAACCTTCCGACTCTCCTTCGCCTCCCGTCTCGATGTTGGTGCGGATCAGCGTGCCTCGCAATCGTGCCAAGGCTTCCTCAAGCCGGTCATAGGAACTGCCGCCCGGCTTCGTCTCAGTGATACGGAAGAAATCATGTGCAGCGAAACTCACCAATGGCTCAGGTACTACACCAAGGTTGATACGTTCCTGAATGATCGAAGCTAGATAAATAAGCAGCTCAGCATCCCAGATATTAGCGATCCCATGCTTCGTACCGGTAACTTCGATGCGAACTTTTCCATCGTCGTAGATCGGAAGCTCAGTTTGCTTTTCACGGTTCAAGCCGAACCACGCGTAAACCATCAAATTGCGATCATTCTTTGCCTTGCCCATAAGTGGGCTGTCTAGCTGAAGGGCAAGCTGGTCAGGCTGCATGGGGCACCAATGATGTGGACGTAATGACGATAACTGTCTCCAACATCTACCATCATGCCTCTAGCCCTCCCAAGCGGCACGGATAAACGTAACGATGTGGATCAAATGACGAACTTTTTGGGTTTGTCGGGTCTTCGGAGGCTGCCCACACCAAGGTGGCTCGTCATTACATCCACGTTTCTCGTCAGCAGACCCACGCTCCTCGTCATTTGATCCACATTCCAATCCAGACTAGCCACTTATCCACAGTCGCGATGTCGTCATTTGATCCACGTTAGAAAGGAGGATGTCGCGACGCTCACCTCAACTCGTCATTTGATCCACATCAATTAGGCATGACATCCACAGAGACTCGTCGTTTGCTCCACAAGCCTTCGTCATTTGATCCACGCAATTAGGTATAAGATATTGATTTTGAAAATTGATTCGGCTCCGTAACGGCGTAGCCGTTTAACCGCTGAACTAGATAACTATCATCGTTCTTATCAGCTCCCAACGCTTGACACTCAATGGTGAGAGACGCAGGGTGGCATAGGAATCAGGCGCGGAAGTTTAGGACATGATCATTACGGTTGCTTCCACCAAGGGTGGCCCAGGAAAAACCACTCTGACACTGTGTCTGGCAGATCATTGGCACCGAACGGGAAAATCCGTAGAGGTTCTGGATGTCGATCCCAATCGCAACTTGAGTCAGTGGCTCAAGGGAGCGAAATCACCCATTCCATGGACTGTCGTAGACGAAGATGACCTCGTCGATGCTGCGTCTGAGGCTGAACAGCGTTCTGAGGTGGTTGTTATTGACGTCGCCGGAGCACTAGCGCGCGGACTAGTCTACGCTATCGGGGTAGCAAGCGCCGTTCTAATTCCAGCCCGACCTGACCAGAAAGATGCTATCGAAGCAGCACGGACGTATCAGCATGTCACCACCGCAGAACGGCAGGCACAACGATATAAGCCTAATATCATGATCCCAGCGGCTGCTGTGCTGATGCAGGTTAATAAGCGAACTCAAGCCGCAGGGTTCGCTCGCGAGCAACTTGCTGCGTTCAAAGTGCCGTTGCTCAGCGCTGAGGTGCCGCTTCGCGCAGCTTATCAGAACTACTCGTTCTTCGGGATGCCATTGGACGATGCTGCAGTTCGCAACGATTTCGCCGAGTTGGCCCAGGCGGTAGAGGCTATGATCCATGGCTAGGAAACAAACGCCGCGTATCATGACGACTGAGGACGCCGGAGAGATCCTCGCCCCAATTGGCATACTGGCACCACGTCTCACACCTCCACGCGATCCAGCTAAACTCCTCGCACGCGAGGAATTTGCTGCGGAAATTCGACGTGCTTGGACGGAAAGTCAAGAAAGCTTTCTACTCATCGGGCGCTACCTACTTGCCGCGAAGGACAGGCTGCAGCACGGCGAGTTTATGGCGATGGTAGCATCCGACCTGCCATTTAGCCACCAGTCCGCTAATAAGCTGATGAGTGTAGCTCGGTTTATCGAAGCTGAAGAACTGCCGTTAAACTTACTGCCCAATGCTTCGGAGACGTGTTACCAAATTACGACTCTAACTTCAGAGGAACGTGTTCAAGCGCTGAAAGAAGGCATAATACAGCCAGAGATGCGGCGAGAGGATATTCTGCAATTCAAACGACGCGTCCGTGCTCCGCAGCCTATTGATTTAGAAGCACAACGTCATCAGCTTAAGCTGGAGCGCATCAAACTGCTAAAACGCTTGGAGGATATCGATCGAGCGCTTGAAGCTCTTAACGGAACAGAAGACGAGAAACGCGTGGTAGAAGAGCGTGAGCACGCTTCCAACTGAGCTGAAATAATGTTACCGGTTCACCTTGGAGTGATGAGGTGGACGGCCTCCCGCATCTGGCACGTCAGTGCCACGTAACGGATAGGTCCCTTTCATCCCGGAGAGTGTGCGATGTCCGCGGCATTCATCGGTCTCGATCTGGCGAAGTCGGTGTTTCAGGTTCATGGCATCGACGTTCAGGGCAAGGTGGTGGTGACGAAGCGTCTGCGGCGAGACGCGGTGCTGGCGTTTTTCGCCAACCTGACGCCGTGCGTGGTTGGAATGGAGGCGTGTGCCGGGTCGCATTTTTGGGCACGGGAACTTACCCGGCTCGGCCACACGGTGCGGCTGATGGCGCCGCAGTACGTCAAGCCCTACGTGAAGCGCCAGAAGAACGACCGGGCCGACGCGGAAGCGATCTGCGAGGCGATGCAGCGACCGAGCATGCGCTTTGTTGCGGTCAAGACCGAGGAGCAGCAGAGCACGCTGGCGATCCACCGGGTGCGCGAGACGCTGGTCGCCCAGAAGACCCAGCTGATCAACGCGCTGCGCGCCCATCTCGCCGAGTTCGGCATCATCGCCCCCGAGGGCGCCGGCAAGGTCGCGCAGCTGACCGCCGTGGTGGCCGACCTGGAGGACACCCGGGTTCCCGCTCTGGCGCGAAGCATTCTTCAGAGTCTTGTCGACCAGCTGCGCGACACCGAACGCCGGGTCGAGGACCTCGACGCCCGGCTGGCTGAGCAGGCGAAGGCGGACGAGGCGTGTCAGCGGCTGATGACGGTTCCCGGCATCGGCCCGATCACCGCGACGGCGCTGACGGCGACGGTCGGCGACGCCACGGTCTTCGAGTCCGGTCGCCATCTGGCGGCCTGGCTCGGCCTGGTGCCGCGCCAGACCTCGAGCGGCGGCAAGGAGCGCCTGGGCGGGACATTGGTGCGAAAATGGTGATCGAGCTGGCGTCCGGGAGTCAGGTCGCGTATAGGGGCCGCCCGCCTGTCGCCCCTCGAGATTTGCATGCCCTACAAGGCGAACGAACCCCGCCGCCACAAGATCCCGAAGGCGCGCTACAAGATTGACAACTGGGCCGAGTATGATGCCGCACTTCAGCGACGGGGCAGCCTGACGGTCTGGGTGACGCCCGAGGCGCTCGCGGCCTGGACACCGGCCCGGTCAGGCAAACGCGGCCGGCCGCGAAGCTATTCGGACATCGCCATCGAGGCCGGGCTGATGTTGCGCCTGGCCTTTGGTCGTCCATGGCGTCAGACCGAAGGCATGCTGAAGTCGGTCATGGGGCTGCTCGGCCTGGAGCTGCCGGTCCCGGACCATACGACCTTCTCGCGCCGCGGCGTCGACCTGGGGATCGCGGCGGCGCTGAAACGGGCGAACGGATCGGTGACCGTGGTGATCGACAGCACCGGCCTGAAGGTGTTCGGGGCCGGCGAGTGGCTGCACGAGAAACACGGCGGCAAGCCGCGACGGACCTGGCGCAAGCTCCACTTGGCGATCGATCCCGACAGCGGCGAGATCCTCGCCTCGGAGCTGACCACCATGGACGAGGGCGACGCGTCGCGGGTCGGCCCGCTGCTCGATCAGATCGACCGCCCGATCTCCGCGGTGTTCGCCGACGGCGCATACGATGGGGAGCCGGTCTACCGCTCCGTCGCCGGGCACACTCCCGACGCCGCCGTGGTCATCCCGCCCCGCTCGACCGCGGTGCCGAGCGCCGCGGCGGACACCGAGCCGACCCAGCGCGACCGCCACATCCAGCTGATCGAGGAGCGTGGTCGGCTGGGATGGCAGCGGGCCGTCGGCTACGGGAAAAGATCCTTGGTCGAAGTGGCGGTGTTTCGGTACAAGGCCCTGATTGGCCGCAGCCTGCGGGGTCGGAGTCTGCCTGCCCAGAAGGTCGAGGCAACCGCCGGATGTAAGGTCATCAACATCATGACCGGCCTCGGCATGCCGGTGTCCCGCCGGATCGCCTGACCGCCGCGGGAAAGGGGGTAATCCGGCCCCATCCTGATTTCTGCACCAACGTCCGTCAACAGCCGCGACGATTTCGCCCAATGGGCCATCGAGCGAACCAAGTCGATCCTGACCGAGCAGGGTTCGGAGCTCGCTTCTGCGGCGCGGTGCGGAGACGATGCCCGGATGGGCGAAGCTGCAAATGCCCTTGGCCAATCGATCATCGATGCACTGCTCGAAACTTTTGACGGTCTGATCGACGACGACAGAGACTGACCGAGTTGCCGCCCGCGGAATTCAAATCTATCAATCATCACGATCTGGGCTTGTTCAGCGACCGCAGAAGGGCTTCCGAGACTTCGAGCCGCCCTTCCCCGCTTTCACCGCCGCTTCGCGGTTCGTGGCCGGTTTTCTCCGCCGATTTGTCGGCGTCCAGCTTGGCGCGCAGCAGTGCCATGATCATTGGCCAGGTCGAGAATTTGCCGTCCCTTGCCTTGTCGGTCAGGCTGCGCAGATAGCCGCCGGCGCTGTTGATCTGGTCTGATCGCTGGTAGATCGCGGCAAGGGTGATCGCCGCGTGCTGTTCGCCCATGACCTCGCAGGCGTCCCGCCACGCGCTGGGACTGATTGCCAGCATCGGCCGGGCCAGTTCCGCCGCGGCCAGAAAGTCGCGCCAGTGACGGATTTCCCCGCCTTGCGTCAATTCTCGCAGGTTGGGGCAGGCGTCCAGCACAATGCCCAAAGGCAATTCTCGCTTCGGCAAGCTCCGTACGTTGTCGGTTTCCGCGGCGCTGCCGCCCGCTTCATTCTTATTTCGAGAGCGGTCTTCAGATTCAAATATGGAGTCTGGGTTTGAATTCTGTATGTGGCGACCAGAATGGGACTCATTGGCGTCCGGATTCTGTGTTTTTGCAAATGATTCCAATACCTCGAGGATCTCCGTGTAGAGGCCGTGAAGATCGCAGCAGATATCCTCGATGAGTTGCCTCGGCGCTGAGCGCGGCAAGCGGCAGACGATGGCCTGATAGGTCTGGTAGACCCTGCCCCAATTGCCCGGAACGTTCTCCTCGATGCCAGTCTCGATGAGCTTGACGATATCGCGGCGCAGGAGCGTGAGACGCTCCTTGGCGATCCGAAGGGCGTTCTTCTCGGCCCGGACGGTGTCCGCCAGCTCCTTGAATTCCCCGGCCCGGGCAACGATCGGCGCCAGGTCGAACCCGTAGGCCTGTTCGACTTGACCTCCCCTGCCCTTGCGGGCGAAGCGCTTGCCGTTCGGACTATCTCTGCGGATGATCAGCCCGCAGTCGACCAGGACGGCCAGGTGGCGCCGTAGCGTCGTCGCCGGCATTCCGTTCGCACGGGCCATGAGTTGCTCGTTGGACGGCCAGACGATCAGTTCGCCGTCGCCTGTGAGCTCCGTTTCCGGATGAAACGAGAGCAGCGCGTTGAGAATGGCGAGTGCGCGGTCCGTAGCGCCGATCAGCTCGCGCGCTTCCCGGATCGTCTGGAACACTTTCCATTTCTGGACCTGGGCGCCAGCCGGTGCCGATTTTGCCACAGCCTGGCTTGCCATCATGCCAAGTGACATCGTTCGCCGCCCAAAGGGCGTCGTTGGGGTATGCGTCTGCATTGTCCTTCACCTATTGCTAGGCAAAAGAAACCTGCTCGCCGAATCGGCGCTCAAACCGACCTGAATGGTCTTGACTATGATTCGCGGAAGTGGGATTCTCTCAGTCGCCAAACTTAAAGAGAAGGTCTTCCGGAATTGCCGTTTCGGGGGCCTTTTTCTTTTGCGCTCAATCTCCGTTCGTGGTTGCTCGTTTTTCCCGACGGAAAGCCTCATACAACTCGCTGAGATTTTCCGAGAGGTAGTCACCGAACGCTGCTGCGTCGGTTCCCTTCGCCTTGAGGGCGATGGTGAATTTCTTGCCACTGGCCACCATCTCCGCGGCGATACGCCCATCAGACGGCGCCCAGTTGCGTTTGGATGGCGCCTGCGCGGCACGGCGGCGCGGCTTGGATGCCTTCAGCTTCGTGACGACCGCATCGAACCGCGCTTCGCTTGGCATCCCATGCCAATCGGAACTCAATGCCAGAGCCAGGGCAGTGTCGAGATTGCCCGGCTTGTCGAGGAGGAGCTTGAGCTCATACCAGCGATCACGACCGACAGCCTTCGCGCGGCCGATCGCCTCGAGAAGTTCCTTGGGCATCGAGGCGACAGAGAGCATCTTTGAAAGCGTCGGCCGATCGACACCGATTGCGGCGAGGGCTGTGGCGTTGTCCTCGTCGAATTTCCGCTCAACGATGTCGGCGGCAAACAGTGCTTTCTCGATGAAGGACGTGTTCGCTCGCGCGTTGTTTTCCTGTCCCTGGGCGATCACATGATCGCGCTCGGAGATATCCTTGATGACAGCGCGAAGCTTGAGACCAAGCTCTTTTGCGGCGCGCCAGCGGAGGCGACCGAAGACCAGCATGTAGCGGCCGGGCCGCTGCGGGTGAGGGCGAAGGAGCGCCGGGGAGTTCTGGCCGGAACCACGGATCGACTCCAACACCTGAGCGTAGTCGGCCTCGTAATCTTCCTGATCGACGTTGAGCCGGTCGTTGGCGAAAGATTGGTCCACCAGGTCGGGGTTAACCTCGATTATCGTCTCGCCCTCGAGCAGCTTGCCTGCCTGAGCCGCCATTTCGTCGATCGAGCTTATGAGCGAGCGTGATGCCCCCTTGAAGGTGTAGTCTTGCGCGACCGGGCGCTCGGCGGGAGCGTCGCCGTTGTCCATGATGCTGGCAAAGGGATTTTTCCGCGCCATTTGACTAGCACCCCCTTAAGCGGCTTATGCGCTTGAAACCGTGGGTTTTTTTGGTGGTTTTGACGGCAGTCAACATCACAACCGCCCCCATGCCTGGTGGATCAGTCCCTGAATCTCGAAGTTCACGGCATCCATGCTGTCGATCGCCCGATCATAGGTATCGCGATTGAAGTTCGATCGCTCGACCTCATAGAGCGTCTGCTTGGTGAGGCCGGCGTCAGAAATCGCCGTGGATTTGAGCATTGGGCTTTTCAGAATTTCCTCGGCAAGCATCGACTGCATGAAGCCGACCATCTGTGCCTGGGGAATGTCCGTGGGCTCGTATCGGGTGATGAGATAGCGCAGCCAGTCCAGCTGGACCTTCGCGCCAGCATTCTTGATGGACTTCATGATATTGCCCAGCATCAGCAGAAACTGACTCATAGACATCAGATCCAGCATCTGCGGGTGGACGGTAATCAGAACCGAGGTGGCGGCCGACAGTGCCGACAGCGTCAGATAGCCGAGCTGTGGAGGGCAATCGACGACCACGACGTCGTAGCGCTCACTGACCGAATCCAACGCCCGGGCGACCCTCGTGAAGAACCGCTTTCCTTCCTGAGACGGAGACTGCATGGCAAGCGGAGTCTCGTACTCATATTCCTGCAGCTCCAGGTTCGCCGGGATGATATCGAGCAAGGGGAAGTTCGTCTTGCGGATGACATCTTCGGCCGGGGCGGGGTTGTCGTACCGGATCGCGTCGTAGAGCGAGGGGTTCTTGTCGAGCTCCGGCTGGAAGCCATGGAGGGCTGAAAGCGAAGCCTGCGGATCGAGATCCACCGTCAGGACCCGGTGACCGGTGAGCGCCAAATGCTGCGCGAGGTGCGCCGTGGTGGTGGTCTTTCCCGATCCACCCTTGAAGTTGACGACCGCAATGACCTGCAGCTTCTCGCCAGGTTTGCGGTAGGGCACATACTTCTTGGAATCCGATCGCCCGTGCTTGTCGAGATAGTCCCGAAGCTCGGTCATCTGCTCGGCCGCGTAAAAGCGCCGTCCGCCGGCACCGACGAAAGGCTCAGGACCTTTCTTTTCAAGATGGAGGCGCTTCAGATTGTTCGGACTGATACCAAGATAGTGGGCGACCTCGGCCATCGAGAACCGCCGAAGGGTCTTCTGCCCCTCGGTCGGAAACTTCTCGACGCGCAATTGGTCGAGCTTGCGCGAGATCTCGGCCCCCTGGGCAAGGATCTTGTCGTCAAACTCAAAACTTGGGAGAAATGCCATCTCCGCTTTGTCCCCCAAACGAGAAAATAGCGCCATATTCGACCTTTCGGCCAATCTGGCGCCAGTATGAGCGATTCCCGTTCTCTGGCAAGGGATTTTAGGTTAACGAAACCTTAACGACATGCCCAGGTCCACGCCAACAAGATCACTCAGCGGAGCCTCACAGTCCGGAATCGCGGCGTCGGCGCGTACATTTTCCATCGATTTTTCAATCGCTTAGTTTCTCCGCGGTTGGTCAATCCGCGAGAACCTTCAATGCCACATGCCGCTGGCTCGGTCCATGCAGCACCCTGAGAAGTTTCACAGTGGTGGATGGCGTCAAACCGAGTGAGTGGGCGTGACCGCCGCTCCTTTGGGGCGACTCACCTTCACCCATGAACAGATGACTCTTAGCCGGCTATGCAGCGCCCAGCGTGGTGGCTCAAAATTGCCCAACGCGTGTTTGTCAGGCTGCCACAAGTCCATGGGCCGACGGGAAACGGAAGCAACTAGACAACCCTCCGGTCGATCGTCTTTCCCGTCAGAGAGGCAATTATCACCGACGTGAATCCCTCACGCCCAAACGATTCAGCCAATGAATTGGACGTGGGTACCGGAAGTCGATGACAATCAGACATGGTCGAGCCGAAGCTTCAAGTTGTCCTTCAACGCCGCGATTGCGCTCGCAACGTTGCGCGGTTTTATGTACTCGCGATAGAACCGTCACTGTACGGTGATGCGGCGCTTATGCGCGCGTGGGGGCGGATCGGCTCGCTCGGCCGACAACGCCTTGACCTCTATGCGTCGGCCGCTGAAGCCGGCGAAGCGCTCGAGGCCTGGCTCGCCCGTAGGGTCGGACGGGGCTACACGCCCGTCACTGCCAAGGTCACATTCTAGTCCAGGGGCCCATAATCACGGCAATTGTTGCCGCGGCTACAACGGGCTTGCACAGCAGCATAGGACCGGCATTGTCGATATTCGGCTGACCGAAGGCAGTGTTCTACTCTCTGAGCGGGGACGGCCGGAGTCATTCCGGTTGTCACTCCTGAAATTCCACTCATCTGAAAGACAGTGAAGGCGGTTCCGGGACATTGGGTTCGACATCGGTGAAGAGATTCGGAAACAGCCGTTCCCTGAAATCGAGGGGGAAGGCAATACGTACCGGTGCCTTCGGAGTTTCAGATTTCAGAAAACCGCGCTCGACAAGATCCGACAGCGTGCTCCGTGCCGTGCGCTCGGATGTTTTCAGCACGAAATTGGCTTCACCACGGGGCAACCTGCCGTGCCGCAACACGGCCGCCACCAGATCAGGTGCTCGTTTATCGTCGACGACATCTTTTATTAGGGCGCGGTAGCGAGCATCGAGCCGCCCGAGGTCGAACATTGCGGTCGAGAACCGCACCTGGTCGAGCGCGACTGTAAGGAACCATTCGACGAAATCCTTGAGTGCCGATTCCGAAAGATTTCCTCGTCCATCACGATCGCCTTGTCTGGGACTGTCGGCGTGATCCATCATGCGCTTGTATTCGCCACGATCTTTCAGGCCACGAGCGAGGCCACGAGATATCGACCACAGGCCGTTGCCTCCAATACCGGCCTTGAGCGCCATGGCGTGAGACATCAAGCGACTGACGCGGCCGTTGCCGTCTGGAAACGGGTGAATGTAGTTGAGGCGGTGATGAGCTGACGCAATCGCGATGATCCGCAGGCTGGCCTGCTTTTCGGCCATGGCGAACCGCTTCTGGAAATACTCCATGAAAGCTATCACCCTGTCAGAAGATGGCGGCTGATGGCGCCCGACAGCGACATCATGTTCCGCGGACGTCCGGAACTCGCCGGGTAGGATCTCGGCCTTGGCGCCATCAGGTTTGTCGATGAACCGGAATTCCTCGGGCATCTCGTCGTAGAAGGCGCGATGAACCCACCGAATGAAATCGATCGAAGTCGGGCTCGGCAGCTCGCCGCGCAACCCGAAGCCGTCAATCATCCTCTGAACTTCGACATGGGCCTTCGCCTCGAGGGCGAGGGGACGACGTTCGGGATCTATCTCGGCGCCGGCCAGGGCGCTCTCGATATCTCGAGGTCGTGTGTTGTGGCCTTCGATCAAATTCGAATAGTAAGAATTCATGACTCGTACGAGATCGGCCAATTCGTCAGCCGACTCCGGATGCAGGCCTCGGCCGAGTTCATCGGCGGCCTTCTGCAGCTCGATCGCAAGATCGGCCAGAACGGTCGGCACCGCGTCGTCAAAAAACAGCGGCTCGATGCGGGCAGGGGTTTCAAGCATTCTTTTGCCGATCTCAATGGTGCCTCAACGGATTGCAATGTAAGGCATTGGACGCAATAAGTCAGCACAATTGCCGATATTAGTTGCCGATCTCCCTGCCGATATCGGCCGCCGATCAGGACGCGAAGCCGAATAAGCCTCAAAACAGCCGGGCAGGGTAGGGGGCGACGGCGCCATCGCGGATGACTCTTTTGCCGCCGGCAAGCACAACACGAAGTAGAGGCGGAAAGGCCCTCCCGCGACCGGCCTGGATCAGATCAACTGTTGACGCACTGCAAGCGCGACGGCGTGGGTGACGTTGGTGGCATCGAGCTTCCGCCGAGCATTTTGCAGGTGATACTCGACCGTCCGGACTTTCGTCCCGACGATTTGCGCGATTTCGGACATGCGCTTGCCTTTTGCCATCCAGCTCAGGCAGAGCCTCTCTCTAGGGCTTAACTTGACGGTGACAGCAGGCATTGGCTCGAGCATCCAGCGCCGCGCATAGACATCCACGTGCGATGCAATCGAAGCGGCAAGGAAGGGGCATTCTACCAGGCAATTGTCACACCGGTTCGACGACGCAAGCGTGAATAACACAGTCCGGCCGAACCCGGCCGACACGGGCACAGATATCCCCGATGCGATACCATGATCCCCGGCTTCTCCGAGGAAGCGCACCTGATCCGGCGATAATGCCCGTGCAATGTCGCGTTCGGACCACGCAAAGCAGCGTTCAGAACGGCGGGCTTCCTGCACGACGGGATCGATGCTCGCGTATTTCTTGTTGATATAGTGGCCTTGCCATGCGCGCGGGTACGTCGAAAACGTGTCGATCTCCGGCCCACAAACCGAGAGATAGGCGAACCAGTCAAACCCCAATTGGCCGGCGAACTCCTTCACCGCGGCTTTGACAGGCGCCATCCCATGGGCCGTTTCTAGTGCGTCTCGCAACTGGTCGAAGGCTTTGCTCGGCAACGATCCTCTCCGGGTGTTTTTGTCCTCAATTCGGGTAGTCGCAATTTCGCGTTGCATCGCAATTCAGCCATAAATGCGGCAACGGCCCCTCGGCACTCCCCCCTGTCTATCACGGCGACGACTGTCGATCCCCTGTGACTTTTCACAGCTGGTGGTGCGCGGCCGTACGGGATTCAAGAGACCGCAATTCAATGGGTTAAGGATTGGGTCATGCGCGTCGTCGCCATTTGCCGTACGAGGGCTACAAGTAGTGAGCAACGTCTGCTCGAGCGCATGCACGAACTGCGCGCAAGGGTCTTCAAACACAGGTTAGACTGGGACGTCCACGTAGAGCACAACCAGGAAAAGGACGAGTACGACCGGCTCGATCCGACCTATCTCGTGCTCGTCGGCAACGATGGTCACGTGATCGGTTGCGCCCGCCTCCTTTCGTCCACCGGACCGACGATGCTCGGTCAGATATTTCCGTTTCTGGCGGGCGCTGCTCGCATGCCCCAATCGAGCCGCGTCGTCGAGAGCTCGCGCTTTTGCATCGACACCGAACGCAGCGAAATCGTCTCCGCGAGCGGACTGCGCGACGCCACGCATACCTTGTTCGCCGGCATCATTGAATGGTCGATGGCCAATGGGTACGACCGGATCGTCACGGTGACGGACGTTCGGTTTGAGCGCATTCTCAGCCGAGCGAAGTGGCCACTGGAGCGGCTCGGGTCTCCACATCCTATTGGCAATACCATTGCTGTCGCGGGCCTCTTATCTGCCGACGAACCCAGTCTCGAGCTGGTGCGGCCGTCGAGCTACGTCTCCCTCTTCCCGGCCGCTGTGGAAGCCGCGGCCTGACCAAAGCAGCCGGGCAGGAGGGCGGTTCATGAGCGAGTCGAAACGACGGCTGATCCTCGGTCTGCAGGACGCACTTGGCGCCACGGTCACGACAGCGCTCCATGACCCCGACGTTGTGGAGGTCATGCTCAACCCCGACGGCAATCTATTTATCGAGCGGGTAGGGCAGGGGATAGCGGCGGCGGGGCGGATGGCCTCCCATGACGCCGAGACCGTCATCGGCAAAGTCGCCCACGCCCTCAAGACCGAAGTCGACCAGGACCGACCGATTATTTCCGGGGAATTGCCCCTTGGCGGACATCGCTTTGAGGGGATTTTGCCACCGGCCGCGCCTGCGCCGATGTTCACGATCCGCAAGCGCGCGTCGATGCTGATCCGCCTCGATCAGTATGTCGCCGACGGCATCATGACGCCCGAGCAGGTTGATGTGATCCGCGATTCGATCGTGAACCGGCTCAATATCGTAGTGTCGGGAGGCACTGGAACGGGCAAGACCACGCTCACCAATGCAATCCTGGCGGAGCTGGTCGAGACGACGCCGGAGCACCGGCTGGTGATCCTGGAAGACACTGCCGAGATCCAGTGCGCGGCGGAAAATCATGTGATCCTGCACACCACAGACACGGTCGATATGGGCCGTCTATTGAAGTCGACGATGCGGCTGCGTCCGGATCGCATCATCGTGGGCGAGGTTCGCGACGGCGCTGCCCTCACTCTCTTGAAGGCATGGAACACCGGCCATCCGGGCGGCATCGCGACGGTTCACTCGAACTCGGCCGGCGCCGCTCTTACCCGTCTTGAACAGCTCGTTGCCGAAGTCAGCTCCCAGCCTATGCCGGAAGTCATCGGAGAGGCGGTCGACCTGATCGTCTCGATCGAGCGCGCGCCCGGCGGGCGAACCGTTCGCGAGATCCTGAAGGTCGAAGGCTTTCGCGACGGGCGATACCTCACCTCGCCGGTCGGCGCGTCGAAATCCGAATCCATCCAGGGAAGAAATCTTCATGTCGTCTAAGAAGGCTTTCACGCTCCTGCTCGGCCTCGCGGCCGCATCGCTCGTCATGATCGAACCGGCGCTCGCCAGCGGCGGGGGAGGGGGCCTGCCCTGGGAAGGGCCTCTGGAACAGATTCAGGAATCCATCACCGGCCCGGTCGCTGGCGCTATCGCGCTCGCCGCGGTCGCCATTGCCGGCGGCATGTTGATCTTCGGCGGCGAGTTGAACGATTTTGCGCGGAGGCTCTGCTACATCGTACTCGTCGCCGGCATCCTGCTCGGTGCAACGCAAATCGTCGGCCTGTTCGGCTCCAGCGGTTCGTCCATCGGCGTCCCGCTGGAGGCGCACGAACAAGAGCCGGTGGTTGCCCCGCATGGCTGAAAGGGAAAGCCGGCTGGCGACGGCGCGGATACACCGTGCCCTTTCGCGTCCGACGCTGCTCTTTGGGGCTGACCGTGAGCTCGTGCTTCTGACCGGGCTCGCCGCGGTCATTCTCGTCTTCGTCATCCTGACGACCGTATCGGCGCTGCTCGGCACGGTCATCTGGATCGTGGTTGTCGGGCTACTGCGCATGATGGCGAAAGCCGATCCCCTGATGCGCCGCGTCTACCTGCGCCACATCAGATACCGCCCCTACTACCGGCCGACCTCCACGCCCTGGCGGACGTTCTGACTTATGGTTGCACTCAAGCGATTTCGTCATTCCGGCCCGTCCTTCTCCGACCTGCTGCCCTATGCGGCCCTGATCGATAACGGCACGCTCTTGCTCAAGGACGGGAGCCTGATGGCCGGCTGGTATTTCGCCGGTCCGGATAACGAAAGCTCGACCGATTTCGAGCGCAACGAGGTCAGCCGCCAGATCAATGCCATTCTCGCCCGGCTCGGATCGGGCTGGATGATCCAGGTCGAGGCCGTGCGCGTGCCGGCGACGGCCTATCCGGCCCGGGACAACTGCCATTTCCCCGACAAGGTAAGTGCGCTGATCGATGAGGAACGGCGCAAGCGTTTTGAGGCGGCGGACGGGCACTATGAGAGCCAGCACGCCATCATCCTGACCTATCGCGAACCGGAGAAGCGCAAGTCCGGCCTCGTCAAATATGTCTATTCCGACGATGAGTCCCGCGCGACCACCTTTGCCGATCGCGCGCTCGATCACTTCCGGCGTTCGATCCGCGAGTTCGAGCAATATATGGGAAACGTCGTCTCGATCCGCCGCATGGTTACACAGGAGACCGAGGAACGCGGCGGAACCCGTACCGCCAAATATGACGATCTGCTGCAGTTCGCCCGCTTCTGCATTGTCGGCGAAAACCATCCGGTCCGCCTGCCCGACATTCCGATGTATCTCGATTTCGTCGTCACGGCCGAATTCCATCACGGTCTCTCGCCGCTGGTCGACAACCGCTATCTGGCGGTCGTGGCGATAGACGGCTTTCCGGCCGAGAGCTGGCCAGGGATTCTCAATTCTCTGGACCTGATGCCGCTCACCTATCGCTGGTCGAGCCGCTTCGTCTTTCTCGATCCGATCGAGGCCCGCCAAAGGCTCGAGCGCACGCGCAAGAAGTGGCTGCAGAAGGTCCGGCCATTCATGGACCAGCTTTTCCAGACCAATTCGGGGGCGATCGATCAGGACGCTGCGCTGATGGTGGCGGAGACGGAAGACGCCATTGCCGAGGCAAATTCGCAGCTTGTCGCCTATGGCTACTATACGCCGGTCATTATCATGTTCGACGACGACGAGGCGCGCCTTCGCGAAAAGACCGAAGGCGTGCGCCGGCTGATCCAGGCCGAAGGCTTTGCCGCTCGCATCGAAACGCTGAACGTCACCGAGGCGTTCCTTGGGAGTCTGCCCGGCAACTGGTACGCCAACATCCGCGAACCGCTGATCAATACCCGCAACCTTGCCGATCTGGTGCCGCTCAACTCGGTCTGGTCGGGCTCACCGGTTGCGCCGTGCCCGTTCTATCCCGACGGCTCGCCGCCGCTGATGCAGGTCGCAAGCGGATCATCGCCGTTCCGCCTGAACCTCCATTCCGGCGACGTGGGTCATACCCTGATCTTCGGTCCGACCGGATCGGGCAAGTCGACCCTTCTGGCGCTGATCGCGGCACAGTTTCGCCGTTACCGGCAAGCACAGCTCTTCGCTTTCGACAAGGGCAAGTCGATGTACCCGCTGACGGTGGCTGTTGGCGGCGATCACTACGATGTTGGAGCAGGGGAGGCGCTGACCTTCTGCCCGCTTTCCCAACTGGACGACGATGGCGACAAGGCCTGGGCGGCCGGATGGCTGGAAACCCTTGTCGAGCTGCAGGGTGTGAAAGTCACCCCCGATCATCGCAACGCGATCGCCAGACAGATCGCGCTCATGGCCGCCTCGACGCGCCGGTCGCTCTCCGATTTCGTGTCGGGTGTGCAGATGCGGGAGATCAAGGACGCGCTGCGTCATTACACAGTCGACGGTCCCATGGGGCATCTGCTCGATGCCGAGGAGGATGGCCTGACCCTCTCGGATTTCCAGACGTTCGAGATCGAGGAATTGATGAACCTCGGCGACCGCAATCTCGTGCCGGTCCTGCTCTACCTGTTCCGTCGCATCGAAAAGCGCCTGACCGGCGCCCCCAGCCTCATCATCCTCGATGAGGCCTGGCTGATGCTCGGCCATCCAGCGTTCCGCGAGAAGATCCGCGAATGGCTGAAGGTGCTGCGCAAGGCCAATTGCGCCGTCGTTCTGGCAACGCAGTCGATTTCTGACGCGGAAAAGTCCGGCATCATCGACGTGCTCAAGGAAAGCTGCCCGACCAAGATTTGCCTGCCCAATGGCGCGGCACGCGAAAGCGGCACACGCGAGTTCTATGAGCGTATTGGCTTCAATGAGCGGCAAATCGAGATCGTCGCAACCGCTCTTCCGAAGCGCGAATACTACGTCGCTTCGCCTGACGGGCGGCGTCTGTTCGACATGGCCCTCGGGCCAATCACCCTGTCTTTCGTCGGCGCGTCCGGAAAGGACGACATCAAGCGCATCGATGAGCTGCGCGTCCACCACGGCGACGAATGGCCCGTCCACTGGCTCAAGCAAAGAGGTATCGAAAATGCCGAAGCTCTTCTTGCCTAGTTCTCTCGCAAGCGTCCTGATCGCTGTCAGCCTTGCCGCGCCAGCCCAAGCCAGCGGGGCGCTCACCGGCGCGACCGAGTTTACGCAGATCCTCAACAATGGGGAACTGATCGCGCTCGGCGGACAGAACGCCGAGCAGATCGCAAATCAGGTGACGCAGATCTCCAACCAGGTGGAGCAGATCGCAAACCAGATTCGCATCTACGAGAACATGCTGCAGAACACCATGCAGCTTCCCGATCATGTGTGGGGGCAGGCTCAACAGGACCTCGCCAACCTGCAAGGCATCGTGCAGCAGGGGCAGGGCATGGCGTTCTCGATGGGCAACCTTGACGATGTGCTCAAGCAGCGCTTCCAGAGCTATACCGATTTCCAGAACGGTCTTCCGAACGGGCAGGATTTCTCGTCGAGCTATCAGTCCTGGTCGGACACCAACCGTGACACCATCGGTGGAACACTGGCGGCGGCTGGCCTCACGGCCGATCAGTTTGCGACCGAAGAATCCACCATGGCGCAACTGCGCTCCCAATCGGAGTCCGCCGATGGCCAGATGAAGGCGTTGCAGGTCGGGCATCAGATCGCGACGCAGCAGGTCGAGCAGATGCAGAAGCTTCGCGGCCTCGTCTCCCAGCAGATGACCATGATGGGCACCTGGTATCAGTCGGAGCAGGCTGAAAAGGATCTCGCTCAGGCTCGCCGCGACGCATTTTTCGGCTCTACCGCTCCGTCCACCTCCGGCGGCCAACAAATGCAGCCTCGGTGGTGACCCCATGGCAACGCTCAAACTCCCCGTCGTCGTCGCGATCGCGATCGTTGCCGCCCTTGCGGGCGGCGCGGCATCCTATGTGTTCATCCCGAACGCCGATCCGGAAATGAAGGCGCTCCTCGAGCGCCAGGTCGAACTTGCCGAGCAGGAAGCGGCGGCACGCGAGGAAGCCGCCGAGCGGGCAAAGGACTTTTTCAACGCAAATCCCGACGACTACCCCACGTCGGGAGGCCAGCAGATGGCGCCCCGCTGGGGCGACAACTGAGTCATGCGCGCTTCGATGCTTTTGAGATTGGCTGGGCTGATGATCGCCGGGCTTGCCATGGTCGATCCGGCCTTTGCGCAGGACGGTTCGATCCTGACCGATCTCGAAAACCAGGTCGCCAGCGCATCGCAGGGCTGGCAGGACACCGTCATCGATGCGGCAACCTCGCTGTTCTGGATACTGGCCGGCATAGAAGTGGGTATCGCGGCGATCTGGCTCGCGATCCAGGCGCCATCGCTCGACACATGGTTTGCAGAGCTTGTGCGGAGAATTCTCTTCATCGGCTTCTTCCTCTTTGTTCTGCAGCAGGGTCCGGCCTTGGCCAAGTCGGTTGTCGATAGCCTGTTCCAGATCGGCGCGGATGGCGGTTCGGCTTCGCCGGCCGACGTCTTCAATGCCGGCGTCAAAGTGGCATCCGAACTCTCGGAAAACGCCCGGTTCGGCCTTTGGGAGGACAATGCCCTCGCCATGGCCTCGGTCTTCGCGATGATCGTCGTTGTCATCAGCTTTGCCCTCGTAGCGGCGATCTTCGTGGCCGTGCTGGTCGAAATGTATGTCGGTCTGCTCGCCGGCATGATCATGCTTGGCCTTGGTGGCTCGTCCTTTACCAAGGATTTCGCAGTCCGCTACCTCGTTTACGCCTTCTCAGTCGGCATGAAGCTGATGGGCCTCGTGATGATCGCGCGCATCGGCTCCGAGGTGCTAATCGGCCTTTCGAACGATACGGCTTCCGACGATCAATTCCTCACTACCCTGACGATCGCGGGCATTTCGGTCGTCGTCTTCATGATCTCCATGTACGTGCCGAACATCATTCAGGGCGTCGTCCAGGGCGTTTCCGTCGGCAACGGCATGGAAGCCATCCGCAGCGGTGTCCAGGTTGCCGGGTTCGCGGCGGTCGGTGCTGGCATGGCGGCCGGCGGCGCCGGCGTCGTCAAAGGTGGGATGGCTGCCGCCTCGGCGGCATCGCAAGCCGGCGCATCGCGTGGCGCGGCTGCAATGGCCGGGTTGAAAGCCGCGGGTGGCGCGGTCGGCTCCGCGGCGACCGACAAGTTGATGGGCATCCCCGGCGCCAAGATGGGTTCGACCCTCGGCCTTGCCAACGACAAGCTGCGCCAAGGCACCAATCCGGGCACCAGTTCCAGAAGTTCAAACAAAAAGATGGACGCCGACTCGTGAGGTCGGCCGGCCGTATCAGGCGAGGCTAGATGGCGAAGCGAAAATACCCCGACAATCCGTATCTGGCCGCCCGCTATGAGTGGAACGAGCGCTACGGCAGCTACATGCGCGCGGCCTCGGCCTGGCGCACCGTCGGCCTGCTTTCGATGAGCATGGCGGTGATCGGGTTCGGCTATGCCCTCTATCAGTCGACACAAGTCAAGCTCGTTCCCTATGTGGTCGAGGTCGACAAGCTCGGCGCGGCTGTCCTGGCCGGCTTCCCCGCGCAGATCGAATATGCCGACGAGCGCGTTGTGCGCTCGATGCTCGGCGCCTGGGTGTCGAACTTCCGGTCGATCACCCCGGATGCGACCGTGCAGAAGGGATATATCGACCGCACCTACGCGATGCTGAAGCAGCAGGACCCGGCGACCGAGAAGGTCAACAACTGGTTCCGCAACAATTCGCCTTTCGATCGCGCCCGCACCATGACGGTCTCGATCGAGGTCAACAACGTCGTCGCCCTCTCGAACCAGAGCTACCAGGTCGACTGGAGCGAGATCGAGCGCGACCGCGCGGGCAAGGAACTACGCACCCGCCGCTTTCGCGGCATCGCCACCGTGACTCTTTCGCCGCCCCAGGACGAGGCGGTCATTCGTCTGAACCCGATCGGCCTCTACCTCGAGGATTTCGATTGGACAGCCCAGCTTTGAGAAACGCTCGCGGAGTAAGAGTAATGTTGAACCTCAAGAAAATGCACGCGGGCGTGTGTGCGGCAACCCTGTTGCTGGGCACGTTCGCCCTCAATGTCGCCGTTGCGGCCGATCAGCAGGGCCTCAGCGGCAACGAAGCGCGGGGAACCGGACTTTCCACTCAGTGGCAGGGCACGGCCGCGGTGATGACGCGGGGGCCGGACGGCAAGGTCATTTACCTCTACGGCCAAACGCAGCCGTCCGTCGTTTGCTCGCCCCTCCAGCTCTGCGAAATCGAGCTGCAGGCCGGAGAAGCCGTGCGTGACGTGCTGGTGGGCGACACGGTTCGCTGGAAGGTCGAGCCGGCAACCTCCGGCTCGGCCGAAGGCCAGAAAATCCACCTGATCGTCAAGCCTTCGGAACCCGGGCTCGAGACGTCCATGGTGGTGACGACATCGCGGCGCACCTACCACATCCGGCTCAGGTCGCATCATCGCGACTACATGGCCCGCGTTGCCTTCGAATATCCCGAGGACGTGCAGGCCAAGTTCGATGCCCTCAACGCGCGCGTCGAGGCGAGCATCATTCCCGGCGCCGGCGTCCCGGCCGAAAACCTGAGCTTCAATTTCACTATCAGCGGACAGGCCCGCTGGCGCCCGACCCGCGTCTACACCGATGGCGCCAAGACCTACATTCAGTTCCCCGGCCAGATGATGAGCGGCGATGCGCCGGTGCTGTTCGTCGTCTCGGGCGGCGAAAACCGTATCGTCAATTACCGGCTCAACGGCACGATGATGATCGTGGACTATGTGTTCGATCGCGCCGTGCTGCTTTCCGGCGTCGGCTCCCGCCAGCAGAAGATCACCATTTCGAGGAGGGGCTGATCATGCGCGCCATCCACCGACTTTCCCGTGTTCTGGCACTCGTTCTTCTCACCGGCGCAACAACCGGATGCACCACCACGGGGGGAGGATACTTCACGCCGACCGTCAGTGCCGATGCCGCCGATCTATCGCCGGCCGCGGCTGCGGCCGTCGCCGGCGACATGGTCTCCAAGCTCGCCGAGCATGTTGGCCCGGGCACCGGGACGATCGTCATCAAGCCCGACGATTCCGCATTCGGCCTCGCGCTCGAAGAGTCGCTGCGCGGCTGGGGCTATGCCGTTGCTTCGAACCAGGAGGCCTCCGGCGACACGATGATCCCGCTCGCCTATGTCATCGACACGTTCGAGGGCGCCGTCATGACCCGGATTTCGACGCCTTCGGTGGAGCTGACCCGCTCCTATGCGATGTCGGCGACCGGCGCGACACCGACAAGCCCGCTGTCTGTCATGCAGCGTACGACCTGAGGGGGGAGCCATGAGTTCGCTCGATCTCTCTCCCGGCGCCGAAGGCGGCGACGAGAAGCCCAAAATCCGGCGCTTGAACAAGCTGCCGGTCTTTCTCTTCATCGGCCTGGTCGTCCTTTTCTTCGGCGTTATCATTTGGGGCCTCTCGATCCGCGGCCTCAACCGGAGTGGGGGCCCGCTCGATACCTCGACCGGCGCGCCGGCGACCGATTTCGCCGACCAGCTCAAGCGCGGCGTTTCGGATGGCGTGATCGAGGAGCCGCGCCCCGCGCAGCAGATCCAGGTGGTGCAGCCGGTCGAACTGGCGGAAGACGAGCCGCAATCCACCAATCCTTTCCAGCGCCAGCCGACAACACCGCAACAGCAACAGGCGACGCCGGTCGAAAGTGAAGCCGACTGGCGAGAGCGGCTGCAAAGGGAACAGGACGAGCAGATGTTTCGCTTGCTGCATCAGCAGCGTATGGCCCGGCTCCAGGCCGACGATGCCGCCTATGACAGCCCAATCGCGATCGATATCGGTAACGTAGGGCAAGCCGCACAAACGGGAACGCCACAATCGACAACGGGGCAGGGGGCGCTTGGCGATCGCGCCGGCATGGCCGATCTCTATGCGGCTGCGCTGCGCGCTGGCGGCGCCGGGCAACAGGCCGATCCGAACAATCAGGCCGGAAAGGCAGACTTCTTCAATCAGAACATTGCCGATCTCGGCTACCTGCCGAACCGCGTCGTACCGCAGCAGTCGCCCTTTGAGCTCAAACGCGGCTCGGTGATCCCGGCAACGCTCGTGACCGGCATCAACTCCGACCTTCCCGGCCGTATCACCGCCCAGGTCAGCCAGAACGTCTATGACAGTGCGACCGGCCACCGGCTGTTGGTGCCACAAGGGGCCAAGCTCTTCGGCCGGTACGACTCCAATGTCTCGTTCGGGCAAAGTCGCGTGCTGGTGATCTGGACCGATCTCATTTTCCCGAATGGATCGACACTGCAGATCGGTGGCATGGCCGGCGTCGACGCGCAAGGCTATGGCGGCTTCCGCGACCAGGTCGACAACAAATACCTGCAGACCTTTGGCTCGGCGATCCTCATCGCATTGATCGGGACGGGCATCGACATGGCCGTGCCGGAAAGCTCGACCCTTGCGACGCAGGACACCGCCTCGGATGCGGCACGAAGGAATTTCGCGGAAAGCTTCGGGCGGGTAGCGGATCAAACCATTTCCCGGAATCTCAATGTCCAGCCGACCCTCACCATCCGCCCGGGCTATGGGTTCAACATAATTGTGGAGCAGGACATCATTTTCCCGGGAGCCTATCGCTGATGGCGAAGCTGTTTTCGCTCGCCCGCAATGCCGCCGCGGCTATCGCGGTTGGAGTGTTTCTGACCGGTTGCCTCGTGCTGGAAACCATCGACGCCACCATCGTGCTCGAGGGGTACGAGTACGACATGCGTGTCGAAACCCGCCTCGCTGATCCCCGTGTCGTTAAGGCGCTTGCCGACGGCCACGTGCTCACAGAACAGGAAGAGGACCGGATGCGGGCGGAAGAGCGCAAGGCGGCTCGAATGCCCGGCTTTGAGAGCTTCACCTACGCCGGGGAAGGGCGCTTCGATCTCATCGTCAATCTCACCGGTGAGTTGGATGCAAACGGGTCCGCAATCGGCGTCCCCAACACGCGGGCGAAGTCGCAAGCCGACAATTTCTTGAGCATTCGGCGCATGGACGACGCAACCATTGAAGTCAGTACCCCGGAGATCCCGGACCGGGCCCGCGCCGAGCTCGATCAGATCGCCATTGTGCCCAACGGAACGCTGAATGTGACCGTGTCCGGCACGGTCATTGAGACCAATGCCGACGAAACGCCCGGGCTCTTCGGTGGAGCGTATCGCTGGAACATCTCGTCATGGGATGACCGCGTGTTTCTCAAGTTCAACCCCGCTGTTGACTGACACGGGAGGAAAGTCCTTTCAACATCCCGATGCTCTAACATCCATGGAGAGCGTGCTTGGGCCCGCGAAGGCGGGCCGCTACCGTGACCGGTTAAAATTTCTGCGCACCGTCATCGCGAGCGAATATTTCAACGACGCGAGCGCATGGCTCGATGACCCCGCGTGCCGCGAAGGAGGATGAATGCCCCGCTACTATTTCCACATCTTTAGCGACGACGTGGAATATCCCGACCGAAAAGGTGAGCCCCACGATGACGACGCTCGAGCGATCGCCATGGCACGCCAGATCGTGTCAGAAATCGCCGAAGAACCGGAGCATCGCGAGATCGAGGTAAAAGTGGTTGGCCGAAATGGACGGGCGGTCGCAACGGTCGATATAAAGGGCCTAAAATAGCGACGCAGCAAGTTGTCAAAGTGCCTTTAGGCGTCGACCTATGAACCTTTCGCCGCCCGTTCCGGTCATAAATCTCGACGTCCACCGCGATTGCTTCGCCGAATAACCGTTCCTGACTTGGTTTCTCTGTCGCCGCCTGAAATTGCCTTCGTCGTCGCGGCGGACGATCCTCGAGTGATGCGACCATAGCAATTTCTGCTCACACCTTGCCCCCAAAAACACGCGGGTAGGCAGCATTCCACCGGACCATTGACTCCGAATGCAGCACTCACTATCTATCTCACGTGAACAACGTGAGGAACGTGATTCTATGAAGATCGACATGCTGGCCATTGGTGGCAGCGACGTCCTCGCCGGGGCGCTGAACGGCAGGTCGGCGCTGAACGAGCTTTTGAATACGTCGGCCGCCGAACCAGCAAACCCGGAGCCGGTCTTTCTCGATTTCACCGGCATCGAGGTCGCGACGGCTAGCTTTCTGCGCGAGAGCGTTCTTGCCTTCCGCGATATTGTCAGGGGGCGACGCTCGAAATTCTATCCGGTGGTCGCCAATGCCAATGATACAGTGCGTGAAGAGCTGCTGGAGTTGCTGATGCCCCGCGGAGATGTATTGATGTTGTGCGCGCTGGATGAGGCGGACGCAGTAACAATGGCCGCCCCGCTCGGTGAACTTGATCCGAAGCAAAGGCTCACTTTCGACCTTGTTCACGAGCACGGCGAGACTGACGCCGGCGCATTGATGCGCGAGTACGGCAAGAGCGAGGGGGTAAAACACACGACGGCTTGGAATAACCGGCTGGCTTCCCTCGCATCTCTTGGCCTCGTCATCGAAACGAGCCAGGGCCGCGCCAAGCGCTATCGGCCGCTGTTTGAAGGAGTGTAGAGACCATGGGGGCTGAATTCATCGAAAAGGCGGCGCCGAGCTTCAAGAAGGCGTGGGACCGCGCACGGGTAAAGCTCGCGACGGCCGACCTGTTCACACGCGTCCCCGATAGCGCCGCAAGGACGGCGGAAGCCGACATCATCGGCAACGCCAGGCTCAGCACCGGGGACCAGCTTACCGTCGAAAACAAGAACGGGACGCTGATCGCCCGACGAGGCATGAGCGATGTCGCGCGCTTCACCAATCCCGCGCCGGAACTCGTACTGGCCGTGGCCGCCTCCTGCGGCATAGCCAAGGGCACGGTGCTGGATGTTCATCCCATCGCAGGGGTCGCGGAGATCTCACTATGCTGACCCGTTCCGATCCCGCTAAAGTCAAGCCGCAGGCACCCCGCCATCGGCGCAATCCGCGTCGCGAGCGCCGCCTCTGGCACGATCCCGAAGTGGCGAGCGCAGCCCTCGGCTGCGCCACCTGCCCGGAGAAGGAGATTTGCGGCGGGCTGCGGCTGAACACGCCCTTCATGGACTGCCTGCAGTTCTGCTGCGGCAATCCGGAAGGTTGCGACCGCGTCTGCCGCAACCATCCTGACTTCGCCGATCGCTACCGTGAAATCGGCGGCTTCAACCTCTATAGCGTGCCACGCGCCCCTTTGCTCAATGCGGTTGGCCTGCCCCGCCTTGTCCCAGTCATCTATCACCCCACCGCGCGCAGCATGCCGCCCACTGCCGCGACCGTAGCGCTTCCGCTTTACCGTATGTTCGACCGGCGTACCGGCCTACCGCGCTTTGTGAGCCGCGACGCGCTCGGCGAGGCATTCGGCATTGGCCATCAGGCGTCGGTGATGCTGACCGGTACTGACATCGACCGCCCGCTCGAGCGCTGGTGGGGGCTCGGCGAAGCCGGCCGCCGGCCGATCATCCAAGCCCTCATCGCCGCCGGCGTCGGCATGGTGACGACGCCGAACTACAGCCTGTTCATCGACCGGCCGCGGTGGGACGACTTGCACGCGATGAAGCGCATCGCGATCGTCCATGAAGAGTTCTTGCGCGAGGGCCTGCCGGCCGCGCTCCATGTCAACGGGCGCACTGAAGCAGACTTTGCCCACTGGATCGCCTTCCTCGCCGCCCGGCCTGAGGTCACCCATATCGCCTATGAGTTCACCACGGGCACCGGCTGGTCCGGGCGGCGCGAGCAGCACGCGGCTTGGCTGGCAGGATTGGCCCGGGCCGTCGGCCGCCCGCTGCACATCATCGTACGCGGAGGCACCGACGTCCTGCCGGTGATTGCCCGCGCATTTTCGGGGATCACCGTTCTCGACACGTCAGTGTTCATGAAGACGATGATGCGCCAGCAGGCCTATCCCAAGGGCAACGCTGCCCTTGGCTGGCGAGGCGCGCCGACAGCACAGGGGGCCCATGTCGACCATCTGCTTGAAGCGAACTGGCAGGCGACCGACGCGTGGATTGGCGATCTGATCGCCTCCTCACGTTCGGCTGAATCGGCGCCGATGGCCGGATGACGGAAACCGAGCCCGCGATATTGGATTTCAGGATGCTCGACGGGCTGGCCTTCGCGGCCGCGCGGGGCCGCTTGAACGAGGCCGCCATTCCCGCGCTCACCGCGTCCGAGATCGGCCCGCTCTTCGAACTCTCGAACCTTGCCGACGACGGCTTACTTCCCGCACCGCACGTTGCCCTCTGGCTGACCACAAATCTTTTTGGTCCGATGCTGGACGCCATCAGGCACGGCACGCGAGAGTGGGTCTGCCCGCAAACGCGGCGCGCGGGCTTCCTAAGCACCGCCACGCCGCACGACATCAACGCATGGACGACCTTCGGTCTAGCCGCCCAGCAAGCTGCAACGGCGGAAGGATTTCCCAAGGCCATTGCCGCCCAGCTCACTGCCGCCATGGGCGAGCTTCACAGCAACATCTACGAGCATGCGCAAGAGCCGCAGAGCGGCATCGTCGCGTTCCGCGCCTCAAAGGGAAAATTTGAGTTCATATCATCCGATCGCGGCATCGGAGTTCTGAATAGCCTGCGCAGCAACGCGGCCTATGCTAGGCTCAATGATCACGGCGAAGCGCTGCGCTTGACGCTCACCGACGGCATCTCGCGGTACGAACACCAGGCGGAACGCGGCCACGGTTTTCGGCCGCTATTCATCGGCCTTGCCAACCTGAACGGCGCGCTGCGCTTCCGCTCCGGCGACCATGCCCTACTGATCGACGGCAAACAGCCCACACTTATGACGGCTCGCCCGGCACAGAAGCCCCAATTGAGAGGATTCTTTGTGTCGGTAAGTTGCGCGGTGAACGGCCATCCTCGACACGGCGCCTGATCATCACCAGGCATGCTGCTGGGAATTTCGGTGGAACACAGCGTGAAAACGGATTGGCAAGGCTGTCCCGAGCAATTCGACAATTGTTTTAGATAGGCCGTCACTCTAGACTGAGGTGATAGGTTCCTATCATAGCGCGGTGAACGGGATGACGGGTCGCATAAAGGCACGTACTAGCAAGCCCATCATCAAAGAGAAGCGACAAATGCTGCTTCATCTGGACAGCGACGTGATCAAGGATCTGAAAAAAGCTGCTGTTGATCGCGAATCGACGGCATCGGCGATCGCAAATGAAGCGATCGAGACTTGGCTCAAGAAGAACGAGCTTCGCGGAGGGTGACCGATCGGTCTAAGCCGGCGGTCAAATCGGGGTTGGGGTAGGCATGACAATTCCAAATGTATTTGAGCTTTGCAGGCCTCGCGAGGACGTGGAAAAGGGAACAATTGCTGACAGCGACTATGCGGCCAATCTCGCGAATGTCCTGACCGGTCGCGCCTCGCGCGACTACACCGACGCTCCAACGTTCTTCACGAACACTTATCCCACCGAGGGGCTGAAAGAGCTTCTTGTCAACGTCTGTGGCCGACTGTCTGGCCGCGGGGAAAGCGTGTCAGCTGTTTTCCGCCTCGATACCTCGTTCGGCGGCGGTAAGACGCACGGCCTGATTGCCCTTGTACACGCAGCAGCAGGGATGCAGGGTGTCTCGAATACCGCGGAATTCCTCGATCCAACCCTCGTGCCAACCCAGGCCGTCCGCGTTGCAGCCTTCGATGGCGAGAATGCCGATCCGGCGAACGGTCGGCCGATGGGCGAGGGAATCCGCGCCCACACGCCTTGGGGCGAGATCGCCTACCAGCTGGCTGGGAAGGCTGGATACGAGATCGTGCGCCGATCAGACGAGCAGCGAATTGCTCCGGGTGCCGACACCATAAAGGAACTATTCGGTTCCGATCCAGTGCTCGTCGTTCTCGATGAGCTGGGCGAGTACCTTCGGCGAGTTCAAGGCATGGGTGGGCGCGATCAACTGACCGCCTTCCTCAAGGCGCTGCTGACCGCGATCGAGAGCACCCCGCACGCGGCAATCGTGTATACCCTTGCGGTTCGATCCGACGGCAAGGGCGTGGACGCCTTCGCCGACGAGAACGAATTCCTCGCCAGCGCCATGTCGGAACTCGAAAGCGTCTCCGGCCGGAAGGCGACCAACCTCAATCCGACACGGGATGATGAAACCGCAAAGGTCATCCGACGCCGCTTGTTTGCGTCGATTGACGATTCCCGCGCGACGGAAGTGATCAACGGTTATCGCGAACTTTGGAGCATCCATCGCGACATTTTATCGGAAGAAGCCAGGCGCTCGACCACCAGCGCAGAATTCGCGCAGACCTATCCCTTTCACCCGGACGTTCTGGATACGCTCACCGGGAAAACGGCCACGCTCGGCGGCTTTCAACGCGTGCGTGGAATGCTGCGCATTCTGGCAAAGACCGTTGCGACCGTCTGGGCAAGCCGTCCTTCCGATGCGTCCGCGATCCACCTGCATCACGTCGATCTGGGATCGGATGTCATTCGCCGGGAATTCACGACGCGGCTGCAGCAAGGCGCCTTTGTGCCGGCGATTCTCAATGACATTGCTGGGCCGCCCGAGAAACTGGCTTTGGCCCAAGAGCTGGACGCGAAAAACTTCAAGGGCCTGCTGCCTTATGGCACCTACGTCGCCCGCACAATCTTCATCCACACCCTCGCGTTCAACAACGACCTTAAGGGCGTCGCAGCCGACCACTTGCGCTATTCGATCCTCAGCCCTGCAGCGGACCTTTCCTTCATCGACGATGCGAGGACGAAATTTCGCGCGGAATCCGCCTATCTCGATGATCGGCCGAACGCACCGCTGCGCTTCAACGCCGAAGCCAACCTAACGCAGGTCATCGGTCGGGAGGAGAAGAACATCGATCCCGGTGAGGCGCGCACCCAGCTTGTGGACAGGGCAAAGGCGATCTTCGGCGGCCAATCCTTCGACCTCGTGCCTTTCCCCGGCGGGCCATGGGATGTCCCGGACGACGTATCGGACGGCAAGCCGCGGCTTGTGCTGCTTTCTCACGACGCGCTGGAAATCGGCGCCGATCTTCGCGAGATGCCCGAGATCGTGGGACGCATGTTTGAGCGCAAGGGCGCCGACGGCAACGGCCTGCGGTCCCTGCGGAACAATCTGGTTTTTGTCGTCGCGGACGAAACCAAAGTGAACGAGATGAAGCGCGCGATCGTGCGCCGCCTGGCCCTTCAGGAGCTTAAGCGGCCCGAGCGCGTCAAGGAACTTGCCGAGCACCAGCAAGCTAAGGTCTTCGAACTCGAGAAGAAGTCCGAGACAGAGGCGGCTATAGCGATCCAGCAGTGCTATCGCCACATCCTCTACCCCTCGCGCAATGCGCTGAGCGGCACGGGCTCGGTGCAGCTAGCGCATTCGGTCATCGATATTCAGAATGCCTCCGAGCGCCCAGGATCAGGCCAGCTTCAGGTCGTTCGCCAGTTGCAAAGTCAGAACAAGGTTCGAGACGCTTCCGACTCGCCCGATTCCCCCTCCTACATCCGCGACCGCACACCCTTGAAGAAAGGGCAGATGACGACGCGCGATCTTCGCGACGAATTCCGCCGCGACCCCTCACTCTCGATCCTCCTGTCGGATGACGTGTTCCGCAAGGCGGTCCGAAAGGGCATCGAGGAAGGCGTCTATGTCTACAAGCGCGGCGATCTCCTGGCCGGGCAAGGCGATCCGATGCCGTCGATCAACATCGATGAAGAAACGACGATCTTCACGATGGACTTCGCCAAGACCAAGGGCGTGTGGCCTCGGCCGGCGCCCGCGTCGGCGGCCCAACCCGCATCGGCCGGAACTGGCGCTTCGATTTCGGGCGAGCCGCTCCCGCCGATCGGCGGAGCACCGGGCGAAGGCTCGGCGGTCGGCTTCGGCGAACGACCACAAGGTGGCCCGGATGGAGCTGCCGTCGCAAATGCCAAAGTGTTCACCGCCGAGGGCGTCTTGAAGGAAGCACTACGGAAGGTGATCGAACAAGCCAAGACCGCGAAGCTCGAAAAGGTAGATCGCGTGGTGATCCGCCTGTTCGAATATGGTGACGCCTTCAAGCTGATCCCGATCGCAAACACCGTCGCTGGAACAAAACGGTCGGTGAAGCTCACGGGCAGCTTCATCACAACGCAAGACAGCGAGATGCAGTTCGAATTCAGCGGCGTGGCGCAAGATGCGTCGACGATGAAGGACTACCTCGAACCTCAGTTCAGGGCGGCGAAGGAGACCGATCTGCAAACCAGTATTTCGTTTGATTTCGAAAACGGGCTCGCGCTGGATGGGGATGCCGCGGACAAATTCATCGAAAAGCTGACGCGCTTTGCGAGCGCGGCTGCGTATGTCGAAGCAACGGCGGAGGTGAAGTCATGAATGTGCCGCGCCGCAAGGACGAATTCATAATGGTGTCGAAAACCCAGCCCGTTTACGAACTGCGCGCCCGTCGCCATGGCCCTGGCGATACCGAGGTTGAAGTCTGGCAACTGCCATCGATTGTGACTCCACAGATCACCGCTCCGATCCGCCTTGCGGGCCTTCGCGGACGTAATCTCGAACTGGCTGAACACCGGGTACTCAAGCGCCTGAAGGAAAGCGGCATCCGCCTTGATCTCCTGCCGATCGAGGGCATGGGATCGGCTTTGTCGGAAGAAACCGCGCTGCGCCTCGCGCTGCTGTTCCGGACGCTCGCCCCAATGCGTAACCGCGACAACATGCGCCTCGTCGCCGAGGGCATCGAGGTAATGGGCAAGGAAGAAGCTGGCTATTGGCTCGGCATGTCGGTTCACCGCAAGAATCCGCGCCGCGTGCTGACTGCGCTCCGCATCCTGCTCACTGACCCAGCGAAATGATGGAAGATGAGCGTATGTCGGATGTGCGGCTGATTGAACGTTGGTTGCCGATCGCTGAAATAGGCATTGAGAGTCTTCGGGAACGCACGCCAATGACGCCGTTCCCTGCTCCCAACCGCTTGCACGTCTGGTGGGCGAGGCGCCCTTTGGTTGCGTCCCGGGCTGCCGTGTTGGCTTCGTTGTTGCCAGCCAATGCCGACCACGATGCCTTTCTCCATGTTCTGGGCATTCACGGTGATCCAATGGCGTCGCGCCGACGGATCGACCGGGCAAAGCGGATTGGCGAACGATTTGAAGGCGAGGCCTACACTTACAAGCGCGCTTTCTCATATTCACCTTCTCCATCGGAAATGGCTGCAATCCGAAGGCAGATTGGAAGCAACATATCTGTCCTCGATCCGACGGCGGGCGGCGGAAGTATTCCGTTCGAGAGCAGTCGGATGGGCTTTAAGTCGTATGCCAACGATCTCAACCCAGTAGCAGCTACGATTCTGAAGGCGACAGTAGAAACTCCGCAGCGTTTCGGCGTGAAACTTCTGGACGAGTTTGATGAAATCTCAAAGAAATTCGTCGCGCGACGCGAGGTCCTCCTTCGTTCGGCATACCCGCCTGAGCCGGAGAAGAACTGCGTTGCGACCAATTATATTTGGGCACGCACGATCTCCTGCCCGTACTGCGCGGGAACGATACCGCTCTCTCCGAACTGGCGCTTGAATGGGGCCGGCCTTGGGGTTCGATTGAAGCCCCATTTGGGCATTGGACCAGGGACCACTGGTCGCTTCTGCTCATTCGAGATCGTGACTAACATTTCAGAGCATTCGGCTGGAACCGTTTCCGATGGCGACGCCACTTGTCCCTTTCCAGATTGCGCCCGCGTTATCGATGGCGACGAGGTCAAGCGCCAGGCACAAGCCGAAGGAATGGGCGATCAACTGTTCACCGTCGTATTCAAGCGGCGCATCGAAACTAGGCTCAAGTCTGGGAAGCTTGGCAAGCCGAGATGGGAAAGGGGTTATCGAGCTCCTCGCACGGAAGACAGCATCGAGGCGGATATTGCCGCCCAAATAGATAGGAAGCTTCCAGAATGGGAGGCGCTTGATGTCATCCCAAGCGAAGCATTCCCTTCGGACACAAATGACGATCGACCACGTCAGTATGGTATGCCGCTTTGGCGGGATATGTTCTCGCCACGCCAGCTTCTTGGTCATGGACTGGCATCCGAGATTTTTCGTGACATGGTTGAGGAAGACAGACTCGCCGGTCGTCTGACTGATGTTCGCCGGGCCGCCTACATCTATCTCAGCTTCAGCCTCGATAAACTCCGCGACTACAACTCTCGAATGACACGGTGGCACGGCAATCGCGAAATCATGGTCAACACCTTTGATCGCCATGATTTTGCGTTCAAATGGTCGTATGCCGAAATGGTCATTACCACGGATAGTGTTGGTTATGATTGGGCTATCGAACAGACCGCGAAATGTATCAAGGAGCTTGTAGAGCTATCGACACCTACAGGGTCCAAAGATGGACCACTCTTTGGAGGAGAAAAGGTAGCGCCGGCCGAAGTTGTAATCTCGTCAAAGTCCGGCTCTTCTCTTGATCACATTGCCGACGGCTCAGTCGATGCTGTCGTGATGGACCCACCCTATGGCGCGAACGTTATGTATGCGGAGCTGTCCGACTTCTTCTATGTGTGGCTGAAGCGCACCGCGGGGCTAGTTGCGCCCGAGCTTTTCACAAGACGCCTTACCGACAAGCAATCCGAAGCAGTCGCCAACAAGGCCCATTTCAAAGGCCAGAAGGGCGCCGACGCGCTCGCGAACCGCGACTATCAGGAAAAGATGGCCGCGATCTTCGCGGAAAGCCGGCGAGTGCTGAAACCGAACGGCATCATGACCGTGATGTTCACGCACAAGGACACAAGTGCGTGGGATGCGTTGACGAAGGGATTGATCGAAGCGGGCTTCATTATCACCGCCTCCTGGCCGGTGAATACCGAGGCCGAAGGCTCTCTCCATATCAAGGACAAGGCCGCCGCCAACTCCACAATCTTCCTCGTCTGCCGCCCGCGCCCGGCAGATCAGGGCGACGAGACGACCTATTGGGAAGATGTCGAGCCGCTGGTGGCCAAGGCCGTCCGCACCCGGGTTGAAGAATTCCAGAAGGCCGGGATTACCGGCGTCGATCTCTATCTCGCGTCCTTCGGGCCCGCGCTGGAAGAATTCTCGCGCCATTGGCCGCTGAAGCGCGGGACACCGCGACCCGAACCGCTGGCGAAGAGACGCCGCAAGCAGGCCGAACTATTCGAGGAAGAGTTCGATCCCTACGCGGTGACGCCGGAAGACGCGCTCGATGCCGCACGTCGCGAGGTCAAGACGTGGCGGTTGAACCAGCTCACCCATACCAAGGGACGTGGCGATCTCGATGCGACCACCTCGTGGTTTGTGCTGGCCTGGGACGCGTTTAAGGCGCCGGTGTTTAGCTACGATGAAGGCCTGCGGCTCGCCCGTGCAGTGGGCGCCGATCTCGATGGCCAACTGATTGGCAAGGTCTGCGAAAAGAAGGGCTCGGATATCAAGCTCTGGGATAGCGCCACGCGCGCTGCCAAAAATGCACTCGGCCCCGCCGACGGATCGCGCGCCATGATCGACGCGATCCACCATGCCGCCCATCGTGGCAGGACGCGAACCCTAGAAGCGGCTTTCGATCTTCTCAAGGATGCGGGGATCGATGGCGATTCCCAATTTCTGGCCGCTCTCGAAGCCGTGCTGGAAGTTCTGCCACCCTCGCGTAACTTTGTCGGCTTCGATGTTGCCACCGGCGATGCAAAATCGGCGGCCGATGATTTCGACGCCCTTGAGAAGCTGCGTCGTCTCGCCTTCTCCGACAAGGTTGATGAGCCCCAACAGCTATCGCTCTTCACAGAGGAGGCTGCTTGACGCTTCTGCGCGACACCGCATGGCGCCTCAAATATACACCGGACGATGGTGACCTCGTCCGGCTATTCTATGTGCCTGCGTTGCGCTCGGCCACTCGATACGATCGCCTTACAGGCTATTTCTCGGCACGCGCCTTGGCGCTTGCTGCCCGGGGCGTCGAAGGGCTAATCGTCAATAATGGGCGGATGCGCCTGATCGTCGGCTGCACTCTCGGCGAAGAAGAGGTTGCGGCCATCGAGCGCGGCGAATCTCTCCGCGACGCCGTTGAACGGACGCTAATCAAGATGCCGATCTTGACGGCCGATCCGCGGACGATCGATGCCCTCGAACTTGTCGCCTGGATGGTGGCCAACAGCTTTCTCGATGTGAAGCTTGCCGTGCCCTGCGACCTCGACCGCCGGCCGATCCGCGACGACAGCATCTTTCACGAAAAGACCGGCATCATCGAGGACAAGACCGGCGATCGGATGGCCTTCAACGGTAGCATCAACGAAACCGAATTCGGTTGGACGCGGAACTGGGAAAGCTTCAACGCCTTCACGTCGTGGAATGACGGCCCGCGCGTTGACGAAGAAGAAGCAAGCTTCGCGAAGCTCTGGGCTGACCGCGCCCGCCGGGCGATCACGCTTGATGTGCCAACGGCGCTGCGCGAGCAACTGCTGACCTTCCTGCCCGACCCCGAAAAATTGCCTAAGCGCCTCGCTGAACACGACGACCAATCGACGGGACCATCGGCACCCAGACCGACTCAAGGACCGGCCCATGATGATGAGCCAATCACTATTGGGCCGGGGCCAAGTGTTTCGATCGATGAAGAACGCCAGGCCGTTTGGGAAAAGATCGCCAACGCTGCCGTTCAAGCCATCGGCGGCGATCGCGTGGGCGAAGCGACTTCCGCGGTCGTGCCTTGGCCGCATCAAATCCGCGCCTATCATCGCCTCTATGACAACTGGCCGCCGAAGCTTCTGATTGCCGATGAAGTTGGTCTCGGGAAGACGGTTCAGGCCGGGCTGCTGCTTCGCCAAGCTTGGTTGGCGGGCAGGATCAAGCGCGCGCTGGTCCTCGCGCCCAAGAACGTCTGCAAGCAATGGCAGATCGAACTACGCGAAAAGTTCAACCTGAATTGGCCGATCTACGATGGCCAGAAATTGACGTGGTATCGGTCGCCGGCGCGGGATCATGATTTCGAAAAGCCGGTGTCTCGCGAGGCGTGGCATCGTGAGCCATTCGTGATCATGTCGAGCCATCTCGCGAGGCGCCAGGATCGACAACGCGAAATTCTGGAAGCGGCCGATCCGTGGGATCTCGTTGTCCTTGATGAAGCGCATCACGCCCGAACGAAGGGCGCTGGAACGCCGCAAGCCAAAGGCCCGAACCGGCTTCTCCAATTGATGCGGTCGTTGCGGCGTCGAACGGACGGGCTAATCCTCCTTACCGCAACACCCTTGCAGGTCCACGCCACGGAACTCTGGGATTTGCTCGACCTGTTAGGCCTGCCGCCTGAATGGACACCGGATGCCTTCGTCCGCTTCTTCTCAGAAGTCGCGAAGGAACCTGTAACCAACGAAAGCCTCGATTGGCTTTCGGCGCTCTTCCGGGCGAACGAGGCCCATTTTGGAGAAGTCTCGCGGGCGGATGCGGAACGGCAGACCCGGCTGAGCGGACTGAAGACCCGGAAAGTCCTCCAAGCGCTGCGCGATCTGGTTTCGATACCGCGCCGGCAGCTTTCGCCGGAAGAACGCCGCACGGCGATTGCGATCATCAAGCGATCGACACCGGTCGGCGCGCTCGTTTCGCGCCACACACGCGAATTGCTGCGCAAATACTTCAAGGCCGGCAAGATGTCGGCTGCCATCGCAACGCGGCAAGTCGAAGACCGCTTCATTCCGCTGTCGGTAGAGGAAGGCGACCTCTACCAGCAGGTCGAAACCTACATTTCCGAGACATACAATGCCGCGGCGCCTGATGCCCGCAACGCCGTGGGATTCGTGATGACGATCTATCGCCGGCGCCTTGCGTCAAGTTTCCATGCCCTTCGGCAGACGATGGAGAAGCGAAAAGGTGGTGTAGGAGGGTTTCTCACCGCAGCCGATGAAGCCAGGATCGATGAGGACGTCGCCGACCAAGTCGAGGCCGGCGAAGAAATAGATATCGAAACTGTGTCAGAGGACGAGCGACGCGCCCTCGCGTTCGAAGAGATCGCGACCATCGAAACTATCGTGGCTGATATCACACTGCTGCCGACCGACACTAAGGCCATCGAGCTTTCGAAGGTTCTGGCCGAGCTCAAGGGCAGCGGCTATCCGCAGGTGATGGTGTTCACCCAGTTCACGGACACGATGGATTATCTTCGGGACCTGCTTGTCGGCGCCGGAAACTCGGTGATGTGCTTTTCCGGTCGCGGCGGTGAAGTGCGCAACACCGATGGCACTTGGAGGTTGATCACGCGCGACGATGTCAAACGGCGCTTCAAGGAAGGCCGTTCCGAAGTCCTGGTGTGCACCGACGCAGCTGCCGAAGGTCTGAATTTCCAGTTCTGTGGTGCTTTGGTGAATTACGATATGCCTTGGAATCCGATGCGCGTTGAACAGCGGATCGGGCGCATTGATCGCCTCGGTCAGCGGTTTTCTGATATTCGGATCATCAACCTGCACTACGAAGATACGGTCGAGGCCGACGTCTATCGCGCGCTGCGCAGTCGCATTTCGATCTTCGAAAAGGTTGTAGGCGGGCTTCAACCAATCCTCACGCGCTTGCCACGGCTCATCGAAGAATCGGTCTTGTCCACCTCGAACGCCCCTGACGCCAAGCGCAATGATGCTCTTCAGGCGCTCGAAAATGCGATATCTGCAGGGGACGATTCTGCCCTCAACCTCGATGAGTTCGCGGATGAAGACCTCGAGGTGCCGGTCCGTCTTGATCCGGCCATAACGCTTTCCAATCTCCGTGCCGTTTTGGACAGGCCGATATTGCTGCCGCTCGGGACAGAAGCTGTTCATCTCGACGAGAAGGATTACCGCCTCGTCGATGGATTTTTACCGCATGCGGTGCGTATCACCGTAGACCGCGAATTCTACGAGATGCACGCCGATAGCGTGGAGTTCTGGACCCCTGGCAGTCCAACATTTCCGGATTTGGATATCTATCGGCGCTGACTCACCTAAATGCGGTCATCTACGGATGGTCCTACATTAGCGGCGCATCTTGACTGACTGCGAAATCCGCGAGAGCTCGGCTGGCTACCCGCCAGCATCGCCTAAACACCACGGCTCGCGCCGGCCGCTCCAGATTCTGGCGAGGCCTTCACTGACGAGAATGTCGCCGACGTCCCTGCCGTTGACGCTCACGCTCGCAAGCGTGCGGCCATAGCGGTCCGTGCCTTGGCGCAGGACCTCGACGCGCTGACCCTGCAACAACTCCGCCAGTCGATGTTTTGAACGCTGCGCCAGATCGCTTTCATAGGCACACTGCCCCTCAATCTCCGGCGCATCGATGTTGAAGATGCGGATCGCCTCGGACTCCTGCGTCATCCCGAGCCGCAGGGAGTCCCCGTCCCAGACACGGATTTCGGCCGGTTCGCACGACAGTACGCAAAGCATGATGGTGACGACGACGTGGATACTCATTGCTCTTTATTGTTGCTGCTAATTCCGGAGAGATCGATGCGGATACCGGCCTTGTTCGGATCTTCCTCCGAAAAAGGCGGCTCCGATGGGCCGGTGCTCTCTGCCGCAACCCGAGCGCCCTGCTCCGCTGGCTGCGGCTCGGCAAGCTCGGTTTCGCCGGGGTCGGACTCATAGAACACCTGCTTTCCGTCGAACCACCCGGTCTTGTAGGCGAATATCGCCTCCTCAAGGACCTCCTGGGCGGGTGCTCCATACCATTTGGCGACGATGCGATAGACCTTGGCAAAGAGCGCGGTGCCCATGCCAATGTTCTTGCAGGAATCGAGTAGGTCCGGGCTGAGCTCGGAGATGTCCTGAATGCCGAGGCCGGCCGGGTACTGAGTCACTCCTACCCTGACAATCGACTGACCCAAATTCTGCTGGATGAGTTGCATCGCCTCGTACTCGGTCGATGGTTTCGGTACAAGGATGATGCGCTCCCCTGCCCTAACGGTGACGGTCAGATGGTCGGCACCGCCGGCCTCCTCGATGAATTTTTGCACGATCTCGACCTTGAGGCTGGGATCGGCACATTGCTGGATCAGTTCGGCATCGATCATGGTTCCCTATCCTATTCGTTGAACGCCATCACCAGCGGCAGGCCGAACAGCGAAGCCCACGCCTGCGCGCTCGACCGCTGGATGGCGACGATATTGGTGTCGCCGGTCCACCAGGCGTTGCCGGTTGCGACAAGCGCGTCCGGCGCGAAAAGCATCGACTGGATGACGGGCCAGATGATGAGCTGTTCGTAGCAGATCAGCGGCGCAACCCTCAGCCCGGCGAACTCGAAGACCGGATTGGCGAACAACCGCGCGTGCGCCCCGCCGGTCGTCCAGGGTTGCCACATGGAGACCGGGACCGGCATGCGCTCGCGGTAAAGGATATCCGCGCCCTTCCCCGAAACCCCGATCATCACATTGTCGTAGCCGACGGGATCGACGATCGCCGCACCGCCATTGACCAGGATGTCGAGGCTGGAAAGCTCGCGGGTCCAAAGCCGCTCTGTGGTGGCGCTCCACAAGCCCATGGCGCTTTCCGGCAGGATCACGACACGCGCGCCGTCGCTGGCGGCGGCCTCGACCAGCTGTATCGTCGAGACCTGCTGACGGTAGTCGGCATACTGGCCCGAAGCTTCGAACCTGAACCTGGTGTCGATGCCCCGCCAGCCTTCCGGCTCGGCCGGAAGCGTCCAATTAAAGGCGGACCAGGCGAAGGCGAGGGCTGCAACGCCGGCCGCAATCGGCCATAGGCGGGTCGTCATCGTGATCAACAGGGCGGCGGTTGCGGCAAGGCCGAACCAGGCCCAGCCCGGGAAGAGAATTCCAGCTGCGGTGATCGGATGTGCCCAACCGACGGTCCCGAACGGCGGCACGCTCATAAGGACGGCCGCTATCGCGTAGCGAAGTGGCTGGCGCCAGCCGCCACGCGACGTCCAGAGTGCAGTGTGGACGGCAACGAACATGAGCGAGGCGGCAAGCCAGAGGCCAAGGCCGATGGTGAGCTGCGCCCCGAAAAAGATCGAAGCGCCCTCCGGCAGGCCGCGCGATGCGCCGAGAAAATGCGCCAGCGCGACCAGGGCCGCGACCGTGCGCGACGGAGCGAGGGCCCAAAGCGCAGGGAAGGCTATGCCGAGGGCGAAGGTGAGCGGATGCCCACTCCACCCTATCGCTCCGGTGGCAGCGCCGCCGGCGGCGAATAGAATGGCCTGCAGAAGGCTACGGCGTGAAGGTGAGGATTTCCCGTGCGAGGCCGAGGATGCCGTCGGCAGGAAGCGGCCCAAAATATCTTGAATCATAGGAACCACCGAAATCGGAATGAAGAAACACTTCGCCCTTGGGCACGATGCCGCCCATCCAGGGCTTCATCGGCCGCCCCTCGGTGTCCTGTGCGTGAACGGTCGAAGCTGCCAAGGGCACATCATCTATGATGACCTGGCCCTCGACGCGGATGGACTGTCCGGCCAATGCGACCACGGTCTTGATGAGCGGCGCTGTTCCGGCCGGGCAACGACCTCTGGGCAGATAAAAGCGCTCGCGGGCGAGATCGACGGCAGGACCGGAAGGCGGGCAGATGAACACTCTGTCGCCGACCGCAACCGGGCGGTCCAGCGTTTCTATCTGCCAAAGGCCAAGCGGATAGGAGGGCGTGAAGTTCACGCGATAGCCGCCCCATGCAAAGGCTGCCGCCATCGAACCGAGAAGCACGGCGCCGGCGCCGATGATCGCAAGCGCCCTGCAATGTCTCGTCATCGGCTCATGCCCTGATCGCGGACCTGGCTCTGAGCCCGCGTCTCCTTCTGCGCCCGCTCATAGGCCGCAACGCGCTGGGCGGCACTGAAGCTCGGCCAGGCTGCCACCAGTTTCGAGCGGTCGCCCTCGGCGACTTGTGCCGCGGCTGCATCATAGGCCGGCCCTTTGGCCTCTTTCGAGCCAAGGAATGCCCGTTCCCCAAACCGCTGGTCGAGCGCCTTGTTGAGCTGGTCGATCTCTGCTTTCGCCATTTTGTCAGCAAGGGCAAAACCGAGCGCGGCCGAAAGGTCGTTGCGATCGATCGCATCGCGGATGCGGTCAAGCACGCCCTGCGCCGATCCGGACAATGCAGGAATGTCGACCCGGCTGCGATCGCGCTCGCGTGACAATTCGACGGTGCGAAGATCTCCGATCTCGGCGCGCAGCCGCACATATCGGGCAATATTGTCCTTGAGTGCCGGAACGTTGTTCAAGGCCCGCTGCCGCTCGGCCTTCGCGTCCGATGAGGCAAACATGCCGGTCTTGCCGCGCATCGCGCCGAAGGCTTCCGGATCGCGACCGAGCTGGTCGACGATGCGGCTTTGCGCTGCCTGCCTTTCCGCTACATTGGCGCTCATGATTGTGGAAAGGTTCATCGCATCGATCGCGCCATCGGGCTTCTCATAGACTTGAGTGACGCGGTCTCGAAGCTGGGTCCAGGCATGGGTGAGTGTGGCGTCTGATTGCAATTTGGCCTCCACGAGCTGCGGGATGGATTGCGCCCAGGTCGCGAGGCCGCGAACCCAGGGCTGGGAAACGGGAGAGGCAGTCGCGGCAGCCGCTGCCTGACGATCGGCGGCACGGCCGAACCGCCCGATGAAGCTTGCGAGCCTGGCGGCGGCCGTCTCGAGCCGATCGCGCTGCTCCCTGATCCAACGGAGCTGGTTTTCGACAAGGGCTTTCGCCACGCGCGCGCCGTGGAGGCCGCGGCTGTTGGCGTAGGAAAGCGCCTGCTCGTAGAGCTTCGATCCGGTGAAATCGAGCGTCGTGTCCTTGGCCCCGCGCTTCGACAGGTTCTGAATGAGCCCGCCCGCCTTCTCGAACGAGCGTCGTCCGAAATAGAGTTTTGCGTCATGCCGGTGCCGGGTCATCGCCACATAGGTCAGATGCCTGTCGAGCGAGAGGGTCGCCAGCACCTTCACCCGATCGATGGTGGCGCCTTGGGACTTATGGATGGTGGTCGCATAGCCATGATCCACATTGCGATAGAACCGCTGGTCGATCTCGACGCGCCGTCTGTCGTCTCCGATCTCGGTCACGATACGGCCCGTCTCGGCCTCGACAATGCGGCCGATCATGCCGTTCTTGACGCCAAGCGAACCCTCGTTCTTCAGGAACACGATCTGGTCGCCGACCGCGAAGTTCCGCATGCCGTCTTCCGTGCGGAAGGCATGGCCGTCTTCGATCAATCCGCGCTCGAGGAGCGCGCCACGCGCCAGCTCGTTCAGTGTCCGCACATCGTGGCGAAGATGCGCAAGGATCAGGCTCGACCGGTTCGGGTCGTAGTCGGCAATCCAGTCGCGAATGAGCGCGCTGACCGCCTGGTCCTTCAACTCCATTCCGACCAGGCGTCCCTTCCCCTTATAGGCGGAGATCGCCGCCCCGATCTTGCCTCGGGCAAGATCCATCGAGGCATCGCGCATCCACTGCTCACGCTGGCGGTAGATCGTGCCGAGCTCGGCATAACCGACGCGATCGGCAAGCGAGCGGAACGCAGCGCCCGCCTCGATCGGCTGTAATTGGTCGGCATCGCCGACAAGAACGAGCTTGGCGCCTGCATGGGCAACAGCAGAAACGAAGTCGGCCATCTGGCGCGACGACACCATGCCCGCCTCGTCCATGACGAACACGCATCTGTTGTCCAGGTGAAGGCGGCCCCCCTCCCATTGGAGCTGCCAGGACGCGAGCGTTCGCGACGCAATGCCCGCCTCCTTCTCCAGCCCCTCGGCGGCCTTGCCCGCGAGCGCACCGCCGACAACACGATAGCCGGAAGCCTCCCATGCTTCGCGCGCGGCCTTCATCATCGTCGTCTTGCCGGCGCCGGCGCGGCCGACGATGATGGCGAGGCGCTCGTTACCAGTGATGCGTTCCAGGCCGAAGCTCTGCTCGTCGGAAATCTGCGCATGGCCGGCAACGACTTCGGCGCGCGCGCTGATTGAGACGCCGAACCGGCCGTTCGTCGCAAGATGCTCGGCCTGGTTCCCCATCTCGGCCTCAATGCGGATCATGTCGCGCGTCGCAAAACGCTCCGGCAATCGCTCGCCGGTCTCGGGATCGACGCCCTCGACTTCAATCCTCACGGCCTCCGGACTTCCCATGACGCGCGCCAGCAAGTTGGCGAACTGGCCGGGATCATCGACATAGCGGTGCAGATATTTGGCGACATCGCGCTCGTCGAAGACGCTCTTCTCGCGCGCGATCGCCTCCAGCACGATCTCCGGCCGGCGCTCTATCCGGCGCGCATTCTCGCGCCGCGTTTCCTCGTGCAATGCGAGCCGTTCAAGCCTGGCCGCGCGCCCTTCAGCCTCCGCTTGCCGCTGAATGTTTTTGCTGGCAACACCGATATGCGAAGTCGGTTCAAGGTCGATGCCACGCTCGGCATAGGAGCGGCCATCGACGCGAATGTCATGGCCGTTCAATTCCAGATGCTTGTTCTGCGCGGCGTACCAGGCCTCGCGCATAGCGAGGAAGTCCGCCTTGTCACCGGCCCAGAGCTTGTAAACGATCTGGCCGGATTTCGACCTGACCGGCCGTCCGTCCTCTGCGATGACAAGCACCTTCTTGCCGCCGAAACCGTCTTCCGTCAGCGGGCGCAATGTCGTCATCAGATGCACATGCGGATTGCCCGGCGCGTCATGGTAAACCCAGTCCGCAACCAGCCCTCGCGTGCTCACATGTTCCGCGACGAACTCGCACATCATTGCGATATTCTGCTCGGCGGTCAGCTCGCGCGGCAGCGCCAGTATGAACTCCTTGGCGAGCTGAGCGTCCTTGCGGGTCTCGAACGCCTCCACCTTATTCCAGAAGGCTTCGGACGCGCCGGCAACCGAGCGATCGGCAATAAGCGCCCTTGCCCAGTCCGGCGCATCGCCCGGCAACACAAACTCTTCATGGACCATTCCGGGCTTGCGCGAGAAGTCTGCCACCCTGCCCTCGCGCTCGTTCTCCATGCGGGCGCAATGGCGATACGCAGCCGCCGCAACAGCACTGCGGCCTTCGCCGCGGCTGATCAATTGGGGTGTGAAGTGCGTGATCGCCACAGGGCAGGTGCTCTCTCGATCCGAACGCGAATGCTGTTCGGTCGAGCGCGGCCCATCCAGGGCCGGACGCGGGAACGTTGCTAGCAACGTATTACTGCGCCCTTGGACCGTTCTTCCGAACGGCGGGATTCTTCCCGCAATGCATAGGCTTCGCCTACCTGTGGTTTTTCGCAGGGTGCGCTGCGCGCACGTCAAATGCGATTCTCCGCATCGCAATGACCATCTACGAAACCGGAGAACCCCGCCGATGAGACGACCCTCTTCCCGTATCCGCGAGGAAATCGAACGCCTACAGGAGCAGCTGAAGCTTGCCGAAACCAAGGAGGCCGAACGCATCGGCCGGCTCGCGCTGAAGGCCGGATTAGGCGAAGTGAACGCATCCGACACAGAGCTGGTCACAGGCTTCGAAGAGATGGCAAAGCGATTTCAAGCGGGGACGAAACAGAAGACCTCCGGGCCGGCTGCTCGCTCTCAAACGGGCGCTCCTGATGCATGAGCGCCGCTACCGGGCGTCACAAACGGAAGCCCGGAAGAAGGATGCGCGCGAGAAGATCCAGCTCGGCGGTCTCGTCGTGAAGGCGGGACTTCGCAGTGCGGATCGCGCCGTCATTCTCGGCGCCCTCATCGATGCGGCTGCGCGGCTCAGCGACGCAACCGAGCGCGCTCGATTGGCCGCAATCGGAAAGGCGATATTCGATAATGACAGCGAAGAAACTGATGCTGCTGACCGCACCGGCGATGATGATGTTGGGAGCCGTTCTGGGGCTCCAGGGGATTGAGTCCTGGCTCGCCGCTTTCGGCACTTCGCCGGAAAGCTACCAGACCCTCGGGCGCGGCGGCCTTGTCGTCCCCTACGCCGCCGCGGCCGCGATCGGCGTCATTTTCCTCTTTGCCGCCAAGGGCTCACTTGCCATTCAGTCGGCCGGCCTCGGCGTCCTGATCGGCGGGGTTGCCGCCGCCGCGTTCGCCGCCATTTCGGAGACGCTACGCCTGTCCGATTTCGCCAGCCAGGTGCCGCAAGGAACGCTGTTTTCCTTACTTGACCTTTACACTATCGGCGGCGCGGCGACGGCCTTCGTCGCCGGCATGTTCGGATTGCGGGTTGCGCTGCGCGGCAATGCCGTCTTTGGCGCGACGGGTCCGAAACGGCTCTCCGGCCGTCGCGCCATCCATGGCGATAGCCATTGGATGGACAGCGCCACAATCGCAGGACTCTTTCCCGAAAGCGGTGGCATCGTCATCGGTGAGCGCTATCGCGTCGACGAGGATTCCGTCGCCGGCGTCAACTTCGATCCGCGCCGCAAGGAGACGTGGGGCAAGGGCGGAAAATCACCGCTCGTCTGCTTCGACTGCGGATTTGGCTCGACGCACGGCATCGTCTTTGCTGGTTCCGGCGGTTACAAGACCACCTCCGTGGTCGTGCCGACGGCGCTCAAGTTCAAGGGCTCGATGATCATCCTCGATCCCTCGACCGAGATTGCGCCGATGGTCGCCGCCCATCGCGAAGCGCATGGTCAGGACGTGCTCATTCTCGATCCGAAACGACCCGACATCGGGTTCAACGTGCTCGACTGGATCGGCCGCTTCGGCAATGCGCCGGAGGAAGACATTGCCTCCGTGGCGGCGTGGCTGATGTCGGAAAAACCACGCGTCACCTCCGGCGCCGACGATTTCTTCCGCGTCTCGGCCGAACAGCTCATCACCGGCGTCATCGCCGACGTGATGCTGTCCGATCCGGACGATACCAAGCGCGAACGATCGCTGCGCATCGTCCGCGCGCGACTGGCCGAGCCGGAAGAAACGCTCAAGGAAAAGCTCGCCGATCTTTATCAAAGCTCGACCTCCCGGTTCGTCAAAGAGGTCATCGCCCCCTTCATCAACATGACGCCGCAAACCTTCTCCGGCGTCTATGCGACCGCCGCCAAGGAGACGCACTGGCTCTCCTACGACAGCTACGCGGCCATCGTGTCGGGCAACACTTTCAGGACGGACGACATCGCCAATGGGCGCACGACGGTGTTCATCAATGTCGATCTGTCTACCTTGGAAAATCACCCCGGTATGGCTCGCGTCGTCATCGGAGCGTTCCTCAAGGCGATCTACAATCGCAATGGCGATCTCGAAGAGCGCGCCCTGTTCCTGCTCGATGAGGCCGCCCGCCTCGGCTACATGCGCATCGTCGAAACCGCCCGCGACGCCGGCCGCAAATATGGCATCACACTCCTGATGCTGTTCCAGTCGCTCGGGCAGATGCGGGAGGCCTTTGGTGGGCGCGACGCGACCAGCAAATGGTTCGAGTCCGCTTCCTGGGTGTCGTTCTCGGCGATCAATGATCCGGAAACGGCGAAGTACATTTCCGAGCGCTGCGGGATGACCACGGTAGAGGTGAACCACGTCAGCCGCACCTCGCGCGACATGGGTTCGTCCCGCACCCGCTCCCAACAGCTCTCGCAACGCCCGCTGATCCTGCCGCATGAAGTCACCCAGATGCGCGCCGATGAGCAGATCATCCTCACCGGCGGTAATCCGCCGCTACGTTGCGGTCGCGCCATCTACTTCCGCCGTCCGGAAATGGCGGCGCTCGTCGGCAAGAGCAATTTCCAACCGAAGACGGGAGCAGCTGGATCCTGAAACGGCAGCCGTCCCGCCCCCGTTTACCACAAGCTCGGGGGCTTCTCTTCGGCGCAATGTGGGAAGCGCGTTCAGCCCCCTCGCCTGCTCCGCTTCGCTTCGCCCCGCCTTGGGCGGGGTGGAAAACAGGGACGGCACGGGACTCTGTGCCTTGGCCGCATGACGGGCGGCTGTTCACGCAACTATTCTCGCTGACGAAGGGGGATCATCATTCAAGCATCACGACAAAAACCGACGTGGCTGGGTCCCGGCAAGGACTCGGATTTCGGCATTCGGACAGTTGCTGACCTTTGTCGAACGGCCAGCAACGTGACCCATGATCCAATGCCACTCATCCGGGGGCTCGAAACCAGGCGTTGGGCACAAGTGGCGCTCCTGCCCAGGCTAAAACCCACTGTGGCGCCTTCAAATGCGGGCGACAACTACCACCGCCGATTTCCTTTGCAATTCTATCTGTCGTTTGCTATCGCTAGATATCAGATTGTGAGGATGTATGACGGATACTGACGGTTGGCTCTCTCTTGAAGAGACCGCGATCTACTTAGGAATGGGCAAGACCGCGCTGTATGCGATGGCGCGCGAGAACCGCATCCCGGCGCGGAAGATCGGCAAGAAATGGATCTTCGAAAAGAGCGGGCTCGACCAGTGGGTACGCACCGCCCGCCCCCTGCAGTCGTTCTTCCTGGACGCTGAATTCGTCATCGACGGGAACGACCACCTCCGCGACCCACAGCGCGAAGGCTATCTGCGCACTTATGAATTCTTCCGGGCGGGAAAGAATAAGGCGATCCTCCAGGTTCCGGTCGGATGCGGCAAGACCGGCCTGGCTTCTCTCCTGCCGTTTGGACTCTCCGAGGGCAGGGTCATTGTTATCGCGCCCAACCTCACCATCAAGGACGGGCTTTACGAAGCGATGGACATCACAAACCGGCAGAAATGCTTCTGGCGGAAAGCGGGTGTGCTCAGCGCTGACCAGATGTTGTCTGGTCCGTTGGCATGTACGCTGGATAGCGGCAACATCTCGATAGCAACAAAGTCCCATATCGTCATCACGAACGTCCATCAGCTCGCGACCAACGTCGATAAGTGGCTGACCCAGTTTCCCGATGACTTTTTCGACATGATCATAGTTGATGAGGCGCACCACAGCGCGGCCGCTAGCTGGCAGAAAGTCATCGAGCGTTTTCCAAACGCCAAGGTCATCCTGCTTACGGCGACCCCATTCCGGGGCGATCGCCAGGAACTCGATGGCGAATTGGTGTTCCGGTATCCATTCCGCAACGCCACCCTGAAAGGCTATATCAAGCGCCTCAAGGCAAGTTACGTCGCTCCGTCGACCATTGAGCTCGGATTTTCCGACGCCGGCGGGCGAACGTACACCTTGGACGAGGTGCTGAAGCTCAAGGAGGAAGAATGGTTCAGCCGCGGCGTGGCGCTTGCTAGGCTGTGCAACAAGCACATCGTCGATAGCAGTTTGCAGAAGCTCGATGAGCTTAGACAAAGCGGGACGCAGCACCAGCTCATCGCAGTCGCGTGCTCCATCAATCATGCGCGGGAAATCCGTTCGCTGTATCAGGAGCGCGGCTTCAACGCCGACGTTATCCATAGCAAGCAGACGGAGGATGAGCAGGCGGCCATTCTTGCGGCACTGCGCAACGGCTCACTCGATTGTATCATCCAGGTGCAGATGCTTGGCGAGGGGTTCGACCATCCCAAATTGAGCGTTGCAGCGATCTTCCGCCCGTTCCGGTCATTGGCGCCCTACATCCAGTTTGTCGGGCGCATAATGCGGGTCGTTGTGCAGAACGATCCGGGTCATCCAGACAATGTCGGCCATATCGTCACCCATCTGGGCATGAACCTCGACGCACGCCTGAAGGAATTCAAGGAGTTCGAGAACGACGACCAGGCGTTCTGGGACAAGGTCATTGGCGGCGACGAACCGGAGGTACCGCAAGGGGTGCTCGACGGTAGCGCGCGGCTTCGTGCGGGCGACCAGGTCGTCGTCCACGGTGAGGTCGTCGATTCCTTGTGGGAAGAAGATTTCACGTCGGTCGAGGACACGCAGATCGTCGCGGACCTACGGGAACGTTTGAAGCTCCTCGGCCTCGACGACAGCAAGGCTGAGGAAATGGTTCGGCTCGCGCAGCAGTCTCCAATGCGAAAGAGGTCGGCCACGGCACCTTTCATGGTCCAGCCACAGCGTGAGTGGGAAGAGGCCAGGAAGCGCATGCAGGAGCAGGCTAAACGCCTCGCAAACGTGTTGCTGAATCATGTTGAGCTTAAACAGACCGGCAATGAGATGGTCTACAAATACAAATCCTTGAAGCTCACCGGCAGGAACAACTACATCTGTGCGCTGATGATGGTGAACAAGGAAATGCAAAAACGCCTGGGCAAAGAGAGGCAGCAGGCGACAACAGAAGAATTCCGTTCTGTCCTCGATAACCTGGACGACCTGCTGCAAGTGCTTGTCAGGCGCGTTCGCAAAGCGAAGGCGGAGTATGACAAAATCGAATCCTAGAGGGCCAACGCCTTCGCTGATTGGAGGCACGAACGGCCGCCCCAAGCGGACTCCCGTCAAACGCCTCAGCAAATGCTATCGCTGCCACGACGACCTCGTCATGGGAACAACCTGCATCGAGATTCCAAAGCTTGGGCAGGCCTATTCGACTGAACGGCGTGTGTGCGATGCGTGCTTCCAACTCATTCTGCGCAAGACAGACGATGACCTTGCCGAGATCAGGAAACTCTCATCCGTAGACGCTTCGGGCTAAATGGAGTCAACCGTTGCCGCGGTATTCCCGCCGACGCCGGTCATACTGACACGCTGCGTATGATCAATCGTGTGAAGCAGGCACAGGCCGGCAGATTCTAAGCGCCGACCAAAGGGGGCGGATATCAGTCGGAACCTGAAGGTCAACACCGAACCGGTCAAAGGTCAGCTTCTGGGCCATTAAACCGCCGAGCTCGTACGCTAAATTTTAGCACCAGCGTGACGCTGCACGGCCGCTCGGGGTGGCGTGCGGTCATTGAACCCCGTCGTCCTCTTCCTCGCCCACGCCGATTCAAGACTTGCGGAAGGCGTGTGCCGTTCAATCTGCAATGAGCGCGCGGAAATCGGATTCAGACATGGCCCGAATAGGAATGCCTTGGCCCGCCAATTCCTCGGCCCTTCTCCACTTGCCGGAACGTTCCCCACGCGCGAAACGATCATCACCCACGACGACCAACGTCGTTTTCTTGGTAACGCTATTTTCCACCTCGCAGCCTGCATAGGCGGCCAAATTGGCCTGTTCTTCCTGCCGCAAATCGAAGCCCCCTGTGAGGACGACAACCTCGCCATACAGCGGTCCATCAATGTTGCCGTCCCGACGTAGGTCGGTTTTTGCGCTTGAATTGCCTAAGATTGGTCTTCGGACCCGTTCTGCCCATCCGGCTACATCTAGTGAGCACTCTAGGCTCGCTCGAATGACAATTTCCGCCACAGCCCGCGCATCTTCGCCAGCGTCATGGTGCAGAAATTCAATGCCTAGATCGGCCGCGACATTCTTCAATCCGTACCCCGTCTTCCCGTACTTTTCCGGCCATGCTCGTCGCACGACTTGCGCACTATCAAGCCAAGTAGTCTCTGCGAAGCTGTGCCCGCACGCGTCGCAAGCGCGACCGACCGCGAAACGGTCATAGGGTGTATGACTAAAGACCGCCCCACACATCAGATGCGCAATCGATCGAGCGATCTCAGAAAACGGCGGAGCTCGATCAATGTCCTCTTCGGTGATCGACAAATTGGCTTGTTGCCACCACCCGAACCGATGATGTGTATTTACGGTCTGCGTAAAAGTCTCGACGATGCGCCCTTCGCGAACAATCACGAAGCCCATTTGGCAGATACTTTCTGGAAAGCTGCTATCCGCTGTTTCTACGTCTAGTGCGACAAAATCTAACCCCACCATCATCTTCGTCCTCCCGCCCTCTGGTGAGGTTTAGCTTAGAGTCCGGCGTCATGGAACGGAATTCCGGTAATCCTCCGCTGTCTTGGTCCGCAAACGGTCGACTTCAGCTGCAGCGCAAAGGTTGGGTTGTGGAGAAACGGCGCATGGCGCTGCCTGCTCGTTCAGATCGAGAAAACGTACGACAGATGTCCCCCACAAGGGGAGGTCCAAAGAGGGCTGAACGACCGCGCTCGGCGGGCCGGCCGGCACAGCTGAATGCCACGTTCCAGACGGCATGGGATTATCGGGTGGGGCCGTGCCTATCGAGAGACCGTAATTGTGCCCTGGTGCACTCCTGAGCCTGGGCTCGGTCGAGCGCCTTCAGTACGCCTGTCGCTTCCTCGAGCCGTTTCTCGTCGACGCCGTGCCTGGTGGCAAGTGGACCGAGATTCTTGCCCGAGCGCAATGCGGCCAGATCATCGCCGAAACGGCGCTCGAATGCGCTCGTGGTCTGCCGCAGCTCGACCTTGAGCTCGGGCGACAGCGCATCACCCCTATCAATCGCGCTCAGGAGCTCGCCGCTTGGCCGCCGGACCTCCACGCTGGCCCGCCGCACCTCATCATGACGCTGCTGCTGCATCGTCTGCCGGATTCCGTACACGATCTTGAGGTAACTCTCGGCGATCCCGCGAAGCGTGCGCTTTGCAGCGATCGCTTGCCGGTGTGCCTCCCGCTCCTGCCGGCTCGCAAGAATAGCGTCCCTTCCGGCAAGCGGCCCGAAACGCTCCGGAGCATCCCGCAACTCCGAAATCACCTGCCGATTGCCGATCTCGCCCTCAAGAGCGGCATTCCGGATAATTTCCACCACCGGCCCGTGGTCGGCAAATACCGCCTTTGCCGTGGTGATAAGGCGTTTCATAGCCTCGGTGGCGCTTTCGGAAGCGGCAATCCGTTCTTGCAGCTCGGCCTTGAGAACTTCCGGGGCAAGGGTACGGCCGGGAAGCAGTACAGCCCGCTCCGACTGTCCAATGTCAGTGCGGCTTTGGTTCCCCATGCGCGCCTGGCTCTGCTCGCGCGCATGTTCGCGTTGGCGCGCGTCGGTCAGGATGCGTGTCAGATAATGAGTTTCGCCATGGGTGCCGACCACCAGCGCATGGCGGACATATTCAGCATTGGTACGGATCAACTCACGGTCGAGCGCGAACCCCTTGGCCGCCGCAAACTGGTGCATGAAGGTCATGGTCGTGCGCGTATTGCCTTCCCGGAACGGATGGACCTTCCAGAGGTCGACAACCATGCCTGCAAATGAGGCCATGTCCTCCGGCCGCGACAGGTCCATGAGACCCGACCAGTCGCGGGCATTGAGTTGCTTCAGGCAGTGTTCGGCCTGGAGACGCGCCAGATGGAACGGCGCGTACTCGACACTGCCGCCGCCCAGTTTCTCCTCGGCCTTGACCATATCGATGCGGCGGATTTCGCCGGCGAACGGATACACCGGCGCGAAGACGCGCCGGTGTATTTCCAGCAGGTGCGCGAGGTCGAATTCGCCCTTGACCGGATTGTCGTAGAGACCCTTCAACGTCTTCAGGGTCTCCCGACGCTCCTTGCTGTCGAGTTTGGCCTGATCCCTGATGTTGAAATGATTGATGAGGACTGTTGTGCCCGGGTAAAGATAGGGGTCACTCATCAAGCGGCACGGGCACGCCTCGCTTCGACATAGGCTTCGCCCAGCTGATCGCAATCCGCTTCGCTCAACCGCCCGGCCTCTTCACACAGGACGAGGAACTGTTCGAACAGGTTCGGCTCATCTCGCGACACGGCCATTGCCGAAAGCGCGGCCTTGTGGCCGTCGGTCAGCATCGCTGCGACGATGGGCTCAAGCGGCTTCGGGTCGAGGGTCTTGATGACCTGTTTGGCAAGCCGCAACGCGTGTGCTCGATCCGCGACAACGGGGCTTTCCATTAGCGTTGCGGTCATGTTTCAGGCTCCTGTAACTTGCTCTTTTGTATAGCCGAAATTCGGCTCGAAAGCCAGTCTCGGCAGTCCTTTCGCCGCTAAGGCTGGCCATTCCATTTGACCGTGGCGTCAAGCAGAAGGCCCCGCTCCGGGGCGGCGAGGGCGTGCAGTGGCGCCGGTCACAGCACCTCTCCGTCGATGCCGAGGGCCTTCAGACGGGCATGGTCCTCGAGCGGCACGACCTCGTAGTCGTCGGACATGAAGCCGTATTCGCCGTTCCAGACGTCGCCGAGTTCGGCCCATGTTCCGTCCGGCCAGACGGCGATGTCCTGAGGATGAAGGGCCTTCGCTTCGGCGCGGTTGGTAGTCGTCATGTATGGTTCCTTTCGGTTGTGGCTGCTCGTCGGTGGAAGGCTGAAGGCCCCGCCTTGCGGCGGAGCCCTCTGGCGGGAGCCTCAGTCCCGGTTCGGTCGGGACCAGATCAGCTGAAGGCCTTCCTCGCTTTCCACCTCAACCAGGGTGGCATAGATCGGAGCGGGGAAGCTCGGATCGTCCAGCTTGACCGAAAGGTAGTCGCGGCCCTCGTTGGAGGTCTTCTGCCAGGCGGCGCCCAGTTCGACGTTGGCTGCCGCGAAGATGCGAAAGTGCGGACCTTTGTCGGAAGGGTTCTCGACGCGGACCAGCTTGGCCTTGACGTTGAGGTTGAGGGTCTTGATGACGCCGTTGAAGCCGGTGCCGGTGGAGGTGAAGGTGCCGATGGTAGCCATTTGTCTCATTCCTTTGATTTCTCGGGCCGCGACCGCCGCGACCTCGATGGCGGTCGACAGACCGGAGGCGATCGACCGGCACCCAACGGGCCGGAACGTCAGTGGAGGGCGGCAGGATGAGACTTTCTTGATCCGCGCGGAATGGCGGCGAAGCCGTCAGGGGAAGAAAGTCGAGACCAGCCGTTGCGGGGATGAGAGCGAGACCGAGCGCAGCGAGATCGGCCTTCGGTCAGACCAGCCACATCGAGGACGCAGTTGGGCGTGCCCGTAGCAGAAACAACCGGAATGAAGACGGACGTCCCTACATCGGCATCACCTTGCGGATCCCCGCGCGGCGAGAGGTGCCATCCCCATCCCGACCTCCCGTCATTGACCGGCCAGCGGCAGAGTTCCCGCACGGCAACGGTCGGGCCCTGGCATCAGGCCGCCTCCGCAATCCTGGCCGCCGGCTGAAGATCGTGCAGGTAGGTCGCTGCGCGTTGAGCGTGCGCGGCGGCCGAGAAAATGAAGCGCTTCTCGTTGGAGAGCACCTCGAGCCAGGACGCGAGGTAACTGGCGTGGTCAGGCCGCGGCTCGAGCTCCGGTACGATGCCGAGATCGGCGCAGAGGAAAACCGCCCCCAGTTCGGCGATCAGCTCCTCGCGACTGCGTTCGCTACGATCCTTGTGGTAGCGGCTGAGATCGCGGTTGACCCGGTGGGCCGGAGCTGTCCAGTGGATGGTCTCGTGCGCCCTGACGGCAACGAAGGATTCCGCGTCGCGGAAGCTCTCGAAGACTGGGAGCTGGATGTGGTCGGACGAGGGCGCGTAGAATGCCTTGGCGCCGCCATAGACGACCCTGGCGCCGGTCGCGTCAAAAAACGCATCAGCGTGGGCGATGCGCGTGACGGGATCGGTCACCGGCGGCGGCGCACCGTAATAGTGGTCCGGCAATCCCTCGATCTGGTCGACGTTGAAGACCGAATAGGCCTTAAGGAACGGGATACCGCGCTCGACCTCATCGCCGCGCTCGTCGGTTTCGGTCTTGGTGAATTGGCTGGCATAGACGACGGTCGAGCCGCTCTCGCCCTTGCGGACATGCCCGCCAAGCTCGATCGCTTGCTTGAACGTCATCCAGATGGGCGAAGCGAAGCCGCGTGCGACCGCCTCCGACCAGAGCAGGATGATGTTGATGCCCTGGTAGGGCGTTCCATTATGCCGCAGCGGTCGCGTGATGCGGCCGGCGGTGTTGGCTTCGCTCCAGGGTCTTACCCATGGGCGGACGCCTTTCTCGAGATCCGCGACGATGCGGTCGGTGATCTTCGCGTAGATGTCGACGCGGGGTTTGCTGTCTTTCCTGTTCATCATTCGAACCTCCATTCGAGGCCGCGCCGATCGCGGCCGTCACGAGGTCCGCCCGCGAGAGGACCGCAGGTCCGCGAACCCGGAGGATGAATCGGAAGAATGAGAGAGGTCGCAGCCGGGCCGGAACGGCAGTGGAGGACGGCTTCGCCGTTTCGCGGAACGAGGACCGGAGCAGGACCACCAATCGTGACGGCCGCGATTGCGCCGGCCGCGCCATGCGTCTTCCTGCTTCCCTCCGTCTCCCGGTCCCGCGCAAGCCGGACGCGGGTAAGGCCGCCCTATACCTGCTGAAGTTCCCGCCACCTATCACGGGAATAAATCGATCCCTTCCCAGTGATTCAAACCTGTCATTGGACGACGGATTCCGGCTGCGCGATTCTGCTCAGCATGATCGCGCAGCCATACCATCTCTATGTCGAACGCACAGACCCGGACCGGAGGATGGCGCGGTTCTACGCGCTGTCGATCGAGGAGACCCTGTTCGGCCAGACCCGCCTCGTTCGCCGGTGGGGCCGGATCGGAACACGAGGCCGAACGGTCCAGCATTCGTTCGACAACGAGCTAGATGCGGTCAGCCTATTCCTCGACCTGTTGCGAGCTAAGAGGATGCGAGGCTATCAGCCGAGGCGGGATTCTGTCGAACGGGCCCACACTTCCGGCCGCCATGCCTCGATAAGTCCCTCAACCTCGAGACGATACTCCTCGGGATAGATGGCGTTCGAACGGCGGGCGATCCCAAGGGTGGGAGCCCCCGAGGATGGGCGGAGCCGAAGCTCCGCCCGCGGCCCCTATCCGAGAGCGGCCATCTGCAGGTCGGCGGCCTGCCGGCTGACGGCCTGGCCGGGATTTTCGGCCTGACGCTCGTAGGGCTTCCAGCTCTCGCCGACGATGTGCTCGTAGGCTGCGACCACGCCCTCGGCGGCCATGCGCAGAGCGTGGGCCTGGATACCCATGTCGGCGGCGAACTCACGCTTGCGCTGGGCGGCGCTGTCGAACCCGACCGGGCCGTCGCGATCCTCATCGCGCATGTCGTTGGCGAGCCGGGCGGTCGCGTCCTTGGCCTCGGTGACAGCCTTGGAATAGAACTGCCCCGCCCCGTAGGCAGACCCGACATGGGAACCGACGATCCGCTGGAGATGGATCTGCATGGCCTTCTCGGAAAGGCCGTCGGAGAGGGTGTCGGCGCTTTCGATCAGGGTGCGCTCGTGGAAGTCCCGGATACCGTCGCTGTCGAGGACAGCGAGCCCGAAGCTCTCGGAGATGAGTGCGGCCTGGTTGGCATCCGGGCAGCACAGGCGCACCATTTCGAGGGTGGTGCCCTTGCGGAGTTGGACGACGCGAGCCTTGGTCTTGGTGGAGCGGGTTGAACTGGACATGAAGCAATCCTTTCTAGCGATGCCCTTCGGGCGATCCGGCCCCGTGCCGGTCTTCCCTGCGGGTGCGGTCAAAGAGAACCGGCGGAAACTGGACGCTTCAGGGTCCGGGGCCTGCCAGGCGAGCAAGGTTGGCTTGCGGACAAGCGGGGCTAACAGCCCTGCGCGGAACGCGGGCCAGCCTTGTCGAGACCGGCGGGCTCCGGCCGCATCGCGGCGCAAAGCGGCCTTGAAGGGGTCAGCCGCCGGTTCAGACCGCAGCAAACCCGCCGGGAAGACCGGCACGGGGTCGTTTCCATGAATTGGCTCGCGCGAGGAAGTGCGACAGATCAATCCGCTTCGCCGGCATCACGGCCGGACAGTCGCCGCAGGCCCTACCCGGATATTGCCCCGTTACCCGCACAGCCCGCCACACGGTTTCGGACAGGGCTGCCCTCCTGATCGCAGGTCGGGGCTCACGAAACCGCGCATGGAGACGCGCTGCGAAGGATCAGGCCGCGGAGGACCGCCATATCCAGCTCCGGATCGACCTCCGAGAACCCGTGCCGGCGACGGAAGGCGGCGATCGCCGCATCCTGGCGGGCGAGCTTGCGCGACAGACCATCGACCTCGCGGTGACGGGAAAAGTTCAGCTCCGATAGCGTGGCCCGGTAGAGCTGCTCGTCGGCATGGCTCCATGTCGACCTGGACTTCCGGTAATCGCGTGATCTGGCGCGGAAGGTGGTCATCAGGCGCTCCGCGCGCGCCGCAATCTGCCGCTCGATCAGCCCGAGATGGGCATGCGTCTCCCGGCGGGCAGCTTCCATGCGCGCCATTATGGCGATGTGCTCTGCAATCGTCATGAGGCGGCCTCCCGCAATCGTTTAGGTGTGGACGTGAGGGATCGCGGCCAGGCCTCGGGATACCAGTGCCGGATGGTCTCTTCGGCGCAACGTTTCTCGAAATCGGTGAAAAGATCGGGAAAGGCCTGCGCAACGGCCGCCCAGCAGCAATCCTCCTCGTAGAAGCCGTCGGCGCTTCTCAGAAGGGGATGGATGTGGGCATTGCGGTCGGGGTCGAGATGGAACCCGCCATGGCTCGGGGTCGAATGGCAGACGACGCCTTCGGCATAGTGCGTGGCATGATCCGAGAGCCCCCATGGGGTTGCTTGCCGAGCCGGGATGCTGCGGCGGGCCAGTCTACGCAATTGTGCCTGATGTCGGGCGTTCTCCTCGACACGGGCGCGGAACGCCGCTTTGCCGTCGAGCTGCCCGCCGTGACCATAGAAGCTGGACTGTTTCCATTCGGAGATGGGCAGAGGCAGCTTCCATGCATGGCCGAGATAGCGTCCGCCATTGTAGGCAGGGATCATCGCAAAAGCGTTCTCCCCAACCAGTGCCGCGAAGAGGCCATCGCTCGTTCGCCCGTAATACACCTCCGGGAATCCGGAGGTGTTGTCGATCGTTGCCTCGGTTTGAGCAGTCGCGTTCATGCCGCCCTCCCCTCGACGGCGTCGGCCGCCGCGGTATCGGCCGATACGTCCTCGAGCACCGCGTTAGGATACCGATGAGATTGCAGCCAGGTCTCCGCGTCCTGCCGGTTGGCGGCGAGATAGACGAGTTCGGCACCCTCGCCGGCGCGATCGAAGACCTGGACCGAGCCCGGTGCGGGTCGGGAGATCACCACGAACTTCGAGCCGCAATCGACCGAAAAGCTCTTGTGGACGCGCAGGACGATGACACCGCCGCTGCCATAATCGCCTTCATGCAGCGTGAAATGCGCGGGCGACGAATACTGCCCGGTCTGCCGGGCTGGCGTCTTGCGGATCAGGCGGCCGCCGCTATTGGCGCTCTCCCATGCCGAGAGTTTCTTGCGATGACGCTCGGGCGGGCGCGGTGTGCCGTCGGAGTAGCGGATGATGGAACCGAGCGGCACGAGATCGTAGATCAATTGAGCGGACATATTGTTTCTCCAGTGGTGCTGTTGATGAAAACAGAACCGCCGCCGGCGCGATTGCCGGCGGCGGGGTGGGTTGGGAGGAAGTGGATTGGCGGCCTATTCGGCGGCGACGCGCCAGGCTTCAGTTTCTTCGACGGTGTGGCCGTCATCGACCGGATGCTCGTTTGCCGTCGCCCCGGTCTGATCACCGTCGAGCTCATCGACTTCCCGCGCGGTGTCGTCGTCAGCCTCGTCCGGCGCGGCGTACCGGGCCGTCCAGCTCGTCAGCTCGGCGACGTCGGGCGCGAACAGGGCCGAGGGATGGACGAAGTGGCCTTCCTTGAAGTGCTCGACGAGGGCTGCGCGCGTGTCCTTGACGCGGGCACGCGGCAGGACTGGCGTGTCCTTGCAGGACGCCTCCAGCGCCGGCCGCGACAGGCACGACATGAACTCGTCCGTGCCCATGTTCGGCAGGAAGCCGTCGGCGCCGACGGTATCGCCGGCGACCCGAGCGACGATGCCGCTGTTGGTCCTGTTCTCCCGGCATGAGAGGACGTCGATCAGGACCTTACGCGCGACCTGGTTGAGCGTCTCACGATCGTATACGGGCCTGCCGTCTTCCCCGAAAAGAAGGGCTGCATGACGCTCCAGCCGCGCGTGGCCGTAGACCGTGCCCGAGGAACCGGAATCGACGGAGACGTTCCTGCCCGCGAAGGCGAGAACGAGCAGCGCCATCAGCATGTCCTCCTCGATTGGCGCGCGGGCGAGCGCCTCGTGCAGCGCATCGGTGCGGAAGTCCCCGATCATCTCGATCCCCTTGCGCGTCACGTCCGGACGGGCCTTGGGAGCGACCAGCCCCGTGTCTGTACCTGCGGCGTCGGTTGCATCACCCTTGCCCTTCGGCTTCTTTGCCTCGGGCATGCGATAGGCGACCGTCTGCACCTTGCCCTCGCGGTCGAGATACATCGCGGTATGATCGGACTTGCCGGCCTTGCCATAAACTCGCTCGGCCTTCGGTGGCAGCTTGGCGTCGCCCCATTGGCCCGCGTCGACGATGACGCCGCGCTTGGGAAGGTTGTTGGCCATCCATTCCTGCTGGGCGCCAAGATAGGCGTCGACGTCGGTCGTATAACGGCTGTCCTCGTCTGCCGGGGCGAACAGATCCTCGACCCAGGCGATTCCGTAGGCATGTGCCAGATCATCCCCGAAACTGGCATGTTTTGCGAACATGCGGGTCTTGGTCAGACCCTGCGCGACAGCCCACCATGAGACCTGCGGGTCGGCCTTGGATGGCTTGTGCTTCTTCCAGATCTCTTTCTGATCCTCGAGTGCGGCGGAAGCGATGGTGCGAAGCTGGCGCTCATCGGGCATGTCGCCCTTGGCCATCTGATCGAGCATTGATGGCAGGACGTTCGCCAGAAGCCGCAGCTTCTTGATCTGGCGAACCGGCAATGCCAGCGCGATGGCGATCGCCTCCTCGGTCCAGTTGAGCGCAACCAGGCGCTCGATCGCCCGCCACTGGTCGACGGGATTGAGCTGCTCATGGGCGAGCGTCTCGGCCAGCGATCGCATGGCGCCACCGTCCTCCGCGCGCTCGATCACCAGCACGGCGATTTCCTCGAGGCCCGCCGCGATTGCCTGCTTCACGCGACGATGCCCGGCATCGATGACAAAGCCGTTGCCGCCTTCGGTCTCGGGGGCGACGACAGGCGGCTGCACGATGCCGACAACCTTGATCGTGGCCAGCAACAGGGCGTCCGCCTGCGGGCTCGATTTGGAGCGCCGCGCCTTGTCGGGATTCTCCTTGAGCGCGCGCGGATCGACAAACTTCAGTTCCATTGGGATGCTCCGTTTCGGGTTGCGGACACCGCCGATCGCGGGTCCTTCTCCGTCTTCTTTTCTGAAGACATCCCCCGGCCCGCGGAGCGGACGGGCCGGTGCAACTGCCTGTCGAGCATCCCTGCCCGGCAAGCCAAGCGGGGCTAATCAGCCCTGCGAAGGACGACGCGGCCGGGATCGCGAGCCAGGCGGTTGAGCGCAGGCGTCAGCGGTGCGGCCGATCCGCGAGGAGGGTTTCTTTCCCTCCCTATTTTGCCAATTGGTTGCGGCTGCTTGCTGATCGTCTCGCAAGAACCGAGAATGTCGCCGTTCCTGTCGCTTTCTGGAATGAGCAGGACGCTAGAAGCGATCATCAGATCCCTGGAACGGAACGGCTGCTTTAGCGAATTTCCGCGGCTACGATCGCAAGCCATTTGGCTAGGAGGACACATGGGCGTACCGGACAGATTTGCCATCGAATATCCGCAACGCGCATTACAATTGATCGAATTGCTGGAAGAACCTGCGCGCAAGCACGATTTGCTCGGCTCGTTCGGTCTGCTGGCGGCAGCGGCGATCCTTACAATTCCCTACGAACGTATGCGGGCATCGCATGTCCTGGTTGATGGAGAGCGCGACGTCGATCTGGTGAAAAGCCTCAAGACGCTCGAAAAAACCAAATTCTTTGAGGCGCCGTTCTGGCAGTCTGCGCCGGACGTAGGAGCATGGCGGCAATCGCGCATCGTCAATTCCGTTGATGAAGTGCATGGCTGGCACGATCAGGAAGGAAGGCATCCACTTTCCGATGATGCGAACACCATCGAGAATCGCAAGGCCGGCGAGGTTCTTCGCGTGCTTCGCAACGCCTTGGCGCACGGCAATATCATCTATCTCGACAAGAACGGTCAGGAGATTGCTGGAAACCGGATGGTCTATATGGCCTTCCTGTCCCGTTACGAGGAAACACCTGAACAACGCGAGCAGGCTGAAACCTATCGCGTTCTGGTGACGACTGAGGAAGCCTTCCTCCATTTCGCAAAATCATGGGCGAACTGGGTTTGCGGTCTCGACCTCGACCCGCGCGTGGCGAAGGCAGCATGAACGGCGACCAAAGAAGGTCGCCGTTCTTTTCGGATCACGGGCGACCGCTCTTGTTCCGGGTCGCATCGACCAACTTGTAGGTCTGGCCGGACTTCGGCGTCGGCGGCATCGGCTCGCCGCGCGTAACGGTGCGCTCTTTGCCGGTGTCTCCACCACGGGGCCCGAGAATCCCGTATTGTCCAGAACGCGGGGCAGCATGCCCCGGCTTGAAAGTCTTTGTCATGATTGCCTTTCCGGAGCGCGCCTGATGCGAGCCCACATCCAACAAAATATCAGTACTTGACTTCAGGATCAAGTAGGAGAAAATAGGTCCCAGTTTCTAGCAACCCCGGAGGTCAATGTGGCCGCGTCAGCATCACCCCTTCTAAAGGCGACTCCTGTTCCCTCGTCGTCGTTCCTGCACGATCACGACGAGGTTTGCCCGCTGTGTGAACAGCAGATCCCGCACGACCAGATGGATGAGATTAAAGCGCGGATCGAGACGCGGCAGAAGAAAACTGCGGAGGAACTCTCGGCTCGCCTTCAGGAGCAGTTTTCCCGCGAGAAGGCCGATGCCGTTGACAAGGCCAACAAGGACGGCGCCGCCAAAGCCGTCCTCGCCCGCGAAGAGGGCCGCAAGGCCGCCGAGGCCGCAGCCCAGGAGGCGATCGCGGCGACGGTACTCGCAAGCAAAGAGGCTCAGGATCTCCTGTTGAGCCGCGTGACGCAAGCGGAGGCCGAAAAGCAGAATGCCGAACAGATGCGGGTCGCTCTCGAGGAGCGGCTTGCCCAGCAACAGCAGGAGCGCGGCGCCGCTATCGAGGCGGTCCGGCAGGAGGCCCTTGCGAAGCAGGACAGTATTCGGGCAGAGGCCAAGGTCGCCGCTGAAGCGGCGGCCAACGAGCGGGTCGCGTCTGCGGAGGCCGCCAGGCTGAAGGCTGAAGAGGCCGGGACGAGCCTCAAGGCACAGCTCGACACCATTACAGCTGAAACGGAAGCGAAGATCACGGCGCTGACAGAGTCCGCAGCGGCGCGCGAGATCGAAATCCGTTCGGAAGCTTCTGAGGCTGCCGCTGTGGCCGCCCAAAGCAGGCTCACTGAGCTTGAAGAGGCGAGGAAGAACGCGGAAGCCAAAGCGGCTACGGTCGAGAAGCAGCTCGCCGATCATCAAGCCCTGCTGGATCAGCGCCTCCAAGAACAGCGCGAGGCGCTCGAGCTCGCTCAGACTGCGGCCGTCAATGCCGAGAAGGCTCTCGCGTTTGAGGAAAAGCTCAAGCTGTCCGCGAAGGTGGCGGAGCTGACTCGGGCTCTCGACAAGAAGACCAACGAGGAGCTTGGCGAGGGCGCCGAGGTCGATCTGTTCGAAGCTCTGAAGGCTGAGTTCGAGGGCGACAGGATCGACCGCGTCAACAAAGGGCAGCCCGGTGCCGACATTATCCATGTCGTCATTCACAACGGCAAGGAGTGCGGCACCATCATCTACGACTCGAAGAACCATGGCGCATGGCGCAACGACTTCGTCAGCAAGCTTGCAACCGACCAAATGGCAGCCAAGGCGGAACATGCCATTCTTTCGACGAGCAAGTTTCCCGCCGGCGCGCGGCAGCTGCACCATCAGGATGGCGTTCTGCTAGCCAATCCTGCCCGCGTTGTCGCTCTGGTTCAGCTGATCCGCCACCACATCGTGCAGACCCATATTCTGCGCATGAGCGGTGAGGAGAAGACCCAGAAGACGGCTGCGCTCTATGACTTCATTACCTCGGAGCGCTGTACCGATCTGATTGCCCGGATCGACACTCACACGGACGACCTGCTCGACATCCAGGTAAAGGAAAAGAAGGCGCACGAATCTGTCTGGAAGCGTCAGGGCGAGCTCATTCGGTCGGTGCAGAAAGTGCGCGCTGAGCTGAGTAATGAGATCGATACGATCATCGGCACGGCGGGGGTGTGGGAGCAGGATAATGAATAACCCCGTCCCGATGGCGGGTCGCGAACGCGACAACGTCGTTAACCTCCAGGAGCGCCGGCTCGATCGTACCGTTCTTCGGACGTACCGCACGAAGGCTGACATCGACTCCATCCTTCCCAATGACAAGCAGCCGAGGCTCGGGCCTAAGGTTGACGAAGAACTGCAACGGCAGATCGAAGCCAATGGCGGTTTGTTCGAGCCACTACTCGTCGAACCCCATCCCGATTTCCCCGGAAAGTTTCGCATCATCGATGGCGATCGCCGGTGGACGAATTCGCGGGCCTTGGTAGAACAGGGGAAAGAAGAATTCCGCCAGCTTCCCATCGAGGTTACCGACCGCACACTGAGTGACGAGGATCGGCTTCGCGCGTGGATCTATATCCATCGGCAGCGCAAGGAATGGGACGCCAAAGAGAAGGAAATGGTGGCCTACCGCCTTGTCGACCTGATGGGACGCGCCAGCGCCGCGAACATACTCGGAATCACCGTTCGGGAACTGGACAAACTGGTCGATATTTTCGAGCTGTCGGAGAAGTTCACCAGCCTTCGCGACCCAAGCGCCGCCATCACCTGGGCGCGTGAGATGATGGGCGTCAGCAAGAAGCTGTTCACTCCCAGCATCGTCGACGCCGTCGTCAAGAAGGTGAACGACAAGCGCATAACCAACTCCAAGGACCTGCGCAAACTACGATCGATCCTCCCCGATCCGGTGGCACGCGCGCATTTCCTCAGCGACGCGGGGGATCTCGATTCTGCAATGTTGCGTCTGGGACCCACCGAGAAGAAGCCAAAGGGCGGATTGTCCGGGGATCTGGAGGCCGCGGTTGAAGCGATGAAGGGGGTACCCTGGACCACGTTGCAGGATCTCAAGGGCGACCCCGACATCCTGAAAAAGATCGATGACGCCGAGGCGCTCCTTCGATCATTGCGCAAGGCGCTTTCGTGAGTCCCGATCAATCTGCAACACGCGTTACGCGGCGCCTATAGGAGGTCCGATGATCATCGGCAACGTACTGTTTCTCGAAGAGTCGCTCGACCGGTACCTGCGCGCACAGGAGGGCGCAGTCGGCAACCACGTCCGCCAGAAAGTCAGCAGGGTGGACTTGATCAAGTCTGACGCGGAGATCGTGCACGCCCTTTTGCCCGAGGCTCGTGTCGCCCCGCTAAAGGTGGACTTCGACAATCCACAAAAGGACGCGCAGGAGGCACGCGTGCGGGTCCACGACATGTTTGACGGGATGGTGGAGATCGACGGAGTTCGTGCAACTCGTAGCTTCGCGTTCTCCGGCGACCCTGGCCTGTTTAGGTTGCGGACCAATCCATACTCAACCACCCTGCCTCATGGCGAAATCAGCAACCGGCGGGTCATTATCGGCATGTCAGGTCGGAACGACGCCGAGACGTTGAAGCGGGAGATCGATCGCCAGGAGCAGCTCTTGCGCGAATATGTGGAAACCTCGACAAAGCAGATCGAGGCGTACAACGACAAGCTTGGGGCGCTGCTTGGCGAAGCCGTCGCCAGCAGGCGCCAGCAGCTTGCCAGCCTCGAAGATCTCAAGAACCGCATTTAGGTTTAGGGCGGGAAAGCGGGTTTCCATTCATGCCGCCTGGCGGGTCGCATGATCAGCCGCCCCTACCACAACGCCGGGACCGTCATCCGTGCTGGCGGCGAGATCGGCTTCGAGATCGGCCAACTGCTCCCGCTTCAGTTCAAGCTCGGCCTCGAAGGCGAAAGTTTCGCCAATACGTGGCTGATAGGAGGCTACACGCCGGCGGGCATCCTCCAGCCGACAGCGATAATTATCCTGCTCGCCCTCGAAGTTCGACAGAGCATGCTCGAGGCGAGCAATCGCGCCGAGCGGCGTGACCGTGACGGCAAGGTCGATCTCGTAGTCGGCGCCGGAGCGCATCAGCACCGTGGTGTAGCGATACCCGTCCCGGCCGAAGCGCTCGCCTGAGAACTCCAGGTCGAAGCCGCCAATCGCGGCTATGACGACCTCGCCCTCTTGGCTGAGCTGAACAAGGGTGAGGATCTCCTTCATCAAGGCGCGGCCGGCGAGCTTGCGTTCGGTGAAGGAGGTTCCGGTGACGGTCATTGTGAAGGCATCGCCAGCGGTCGACACCAGACGCGCGATGTCCGTTCCGATTTCGGCGATGCGCCGGCTCGAAAGCTCGATCTCGCGCTCCGCGTCGCGGACCTGGCGGCGGATGGCGTGCTGGTCGTCGATATGGGCGGCATGGAGCCGGTCGAGACGGGCGATCTCGGCCTCAAGCCCTGCCTTTTGCATCAGGCGCTGATCGCCCGATGCGATGGCCTTGGCCATGGCGAACTGGTTGGCCTGCCCCTCGCCCATATCCTCGAGGCGGCGAATGGACGTGTCGCCCGATAGAGCCGCCGCGATGAACCGGGCCTTGCGCTCATTGTTCTGCCACATGGTGGCGTCGAGTGAACCGAGCGTCGCATAGGCATAGAGTCCGATTTCGTCGTGCTGATTGCCCTGGCGGATGATGCGGCCTTCGCGCTGCTCGATCTGGGAGGGGAGCCAGGGAACGTCGAGATGGTGCAGCGCCTTCAGCCGCGCCTGCACATTGACGCCGGTGCCCATGGTTTCGGACGACCCGATCAGGATGCGGACCTTGCCGGCATTGAACTCGTTGAACAGCCGCTGCTTGGCCTCCGACTTCTTGAAGTCCTGCATGAAGGCGATTTCCGACGGCGGCACACCGAGGCGGACGAGCTCGTCGCGGATCCAGCGATAGGCCGAGAAGCCGCGGGAGGCTTCGACATTGATGGTGCCGAGATCGGAGAAGATGAGCTGGCCGGCGCCGGACTTGTCGAAGGGCTTGCCGTCCTTGCGGACATATTCGTTCTCGGCCGTCTCCTGCCAGATGCGGAAGGTGTTTCGGACAAGCGCGTTGAGCTTGTTGTCATCCTCATTGTCCATGGCCGGCATGACCAGGCGCAGGTCGATCGCGGCATGGCGGCCATCGGTGATGACCGAGAGCAGGATATCGTCGCCGGGCTGCGCCGGACCCTCGCGCTCTTCGATGGCCTTGATACGATCATCGAGGTGACGCTGATAGGCCTTGAAGGCAGTGGTCGGCTCCGCCGTGATGATCTGCCGCTTGCCGCCGGCGATCTCCGGAACTTTCACATATTTCCGCAGGTCGGCGGGCTGCACCACGTCCGCGAAGGACCGGAACATGGCGATCAGCTCGGGGACGTTGACGAACTGGGCAAAGCGCGTGACCGGCTTGTATTTGCCGGACGGCTGCAGCTCGAGTTCCGTCGAGGTGTCGCCGAAGGTGGACGCCCAGGCGTCGAACTCGTGCAGTCCGCGCGCTGCGAGAGCAGCATTGTCCATCAGCCGCTGCACGGTGAACATTTCGCCGAGCGTGTTGGTAATCGGCGTGCCGGAAGCGAGCACGAGCGTCCTGCCCGGATTTCTCGTCTCGACGAATCGGGATTTCACGTAGAGGTCCCAGGCCCGCTGCGAGCCGCTGGGATCGACGCCCTTCAGCGTCGACATGTTGGTGGCGAAGCTGAGCTTCCTGAACTCCTGCGCCTCATCGACGATGATCTGGTCGATGCCGATCTCGGAGATGGTGAGCAGATCGTCCTTGCGGCTCGACAGCGCCTCCAGCCGCTCCTTGTGCCCCTCCTTCATGCGCTCGATGCGCTTTCGGGAAAGCCGGTCCTCGCGGTCGACCTTGGTCAGCAACTCCTCGTAAGCCTCGAGCTCGTCCTGAATCATTTGCTGCTCGAAAGCCGAGGGAATCGAAATGAAGCGGAACGCCGAATGGGTGATGATGATCGCGTCCCAATTTGCGGTTGCCGCCCGCGACAGAAAGCGATGGCGCTTCTCCTTGACGAAATTGGTCTCGTCGGCGACCAGAATCCGGGCATTTGGATAGAGCGCCAGAAACTCGCGGGCCGCCTGCGCCAGGCAGTGGCCGGGAACGACCAGCATGGCTTTGTTGATCAGCCCGAGGCGGCGTTGCTCCATGATCGCCGCCGCGATCGAGAGCGTTTTGCCGGCGCCAACGGCGTGGGCGACATAGGTCGAGCCAGCCGAGATGATGCGCCAGATCGCCCGTTTCTGGTGCCCATAAAGAGAAAAGGCGCCGGAGGCGCCTGGAAGCAGGAGATGGTCGCCGTTGAATTTTCGCGGCGCGATGTTGTTGAAGGTGTCGTTGTAGAGCCGCGCCAATCGGTCAGTGCGATCCGGATCGCTCCAGATCCATTTCTGGAACGCCGTCTTGATCTTCTGCAGCTTTTCCTTGGCCGCTTCGGTCTCGACGGTATTGAGGACGCGCCGTTCGGTGTCGCCGTCCTTCACCGTGTCGAAGATCTGCGGGATGGAGGAATTGAGCGCGTCGGACAGCAGCTGCCCGGCATCGCGACGATGCGTGCCCCATTCGGTCGTGCCGGCGGCGCTCCAGCCGAGTTGGCGCGCACTGACCGTCCAGCATGCAAGTTCGGGCGTGTGATGGATGCTGATGTCGGCATCCATCGTCTGTTTGACAAATGTGACAATGTCGGTCGCCGGAATCCAGGGTGCGCCGAGGCGGGCGGTGATGTCGGAGGGCCTGAGATCGGCGGGCTGGACGCCCTTGAGCGCTTCGACATTGCGGGCAAAGGCTGGATCGAGCGCAGCGGCGGCCTCGGCGGCAGCGAGCTTGGAGCGAACGGCGCCGGAGAGATACGCATCGGCGGTTTGCCAGGAACCGGACGTCGGATCCCGGAAGATCGCCTGCCCCAACTCGTCAACGACATCGGCGACATCGCGATGCAGCAATTCCGCGATGTGATCGGCGTCGACATGGCCACGTTCGTTGAGCACGACGGCGAGGGCATCGGCGGCCGACGTGATGATCGGCGGCGGCGGCGGCGCGATGACGCGCTCGGTGAAGATCGGGCCGGACCGGGCGGTATTGGTCTCGAGGTCGTAGTCCTCGATGGATGCTACCAGCCAGCAGTCGGGGTCGTCGAGGAAGGGCTGGAGATTGGGACGGCGATGCGTCTCCCGCACTTCGCCGGTTTCTGAGTCTTCGGTGGTCGAGACGGTGGTGAAGTTGATCGGCCCGAATTCACGCACGAAGTTCGACCAGGCAATGCGCAGCTTGACCTGCGCCGGCTTCCACTGCCGGTCGAATTCCTGGAGTTTCAGCACCTCGCGCACGGCGTCGCGGATCGGGATCAGCTTGCGAATGATGCGGGCCTGCTTGTCGGAGACGCCGTCCCCTCCCCGTCCCTTCCTGACGGTGATGGTCACGGCCTCGCCGTCGACCATTTGCATCAGGGCGGCGTTCTTGCCTATGAAATAGCTGCCTTCACGAGCGGTCGCGCCGTTCGGCATAGTCGCAGTTGATGCCGGGTCGTCGCCACTGTCGTCTACGTCGGGACCGCAGTCTTCCGGCTTGCCGTCATAGATGGCTTCTGGAAGCGCCTGGATCGCGGTCGCGAGCGCGGCGTCGAGATCGACGTCCGGGCGCGGTAGGCAGGTATAGGTCTCGTCGGTACCGTAGATGCCGCGCCGCAGCGCATGTTCGCCAAGAACCATATCGGGGTGCTCGGCGAACCAGCGATTGACCCGGATACCCCCGTCGTCCTCGCTCAGTGGTCGCACCTCCGCCAGATCGAGCCAGCCTTGATCGCCCGCCACCTCTCCGTCCTTGCGCTTGCGGAAGAAGAGGACGTCGACGATGACATCGGTTCCGGCATCGGCACGGAAGCTGCCCCCTGGCAAACGTATGGCGCCGACAAGATCGGCCGCAGCCGCGATCGTCCCGCGTGCACGGCCATCGGCCTTGTCCATGGTGCCGCTCGAGGTCACGAAGGCGGCCAGCCCGCCGGGCTTCAACGCCCGAACCGCCTTCACGATGAAATAGTCATGCAGGCGCAGGCCGAGCGCGCGCAACGCGCGGTCGCTGCGCACGGTGCGGTCGGAGAAGGGAGGATTGCCGATCGCCAGGTCGAAATGCGCCGGCAGATCGACCCGCGCGAAATCCTGATTGAGTATTTTGGCGCGCGGCTGCAGCAGACGGGCGATCCGGGAGGTAACCGGATCGATCTCGACGCCCGTGAGATGGGTGACGGGATGTAGCGCCGCCGGCATCAGCGCCGGAAACAGTCCGGTGCCGACACCGGGCTCGAGCACACGGCCGCCGCGAAAGCCGAGCCGCTGCAGGCCCGACCAGATGGCCCGGACGATATATTCGGGGGTGAAGTGCGCATACTGGGTGCAGCGGGCGAGCGACGCGTAGTCGCCGCCGTCGATCGCGTCCTCGAGGTCGGCGCCGATGTCCGCCCAGCCCTCGCGAAACTCAAGCTCGCCTGGGAGACGAAACACGCCGTTGGCGAGCTCGGAAGCGCCGAAGCCGGTGAACCGGATCAGCGCGGCCTGCTCGTCGACCGAGGCCGGACGCTGCTCATCGACGATCGAGGCGGCGAGCCGGATCGCCGCGATGTTGTCGCGGGCGCGCTCCCGCCAGGATTTGGCGAGACCGCGCGTGCCGGCGAGATGGAAGTTCTCGCCATTGGGCGCCCGGCGCAAGAGTTGAGCATCCGCCGTGGCGGGCACGGCAGGCGTGGGAGAATGCGGGGCCGGGTCGTCATCGTCCGGATCGTTGGCCGCACTGTCGGAAAAGGCGGTCACGCCAAGGCCGAGACCTGAGGAAAGTGCGGTATTGCCGAACAGGTCGAGCGTGAAGGGGTCGTCGTGGGACACGGGATATCTCCTGGGATTATGGCGAGCGCGATCACGCGACCCGCGTGTGCGGCCGCGCGAAACGCTGACGGGGTTGTGGGATGGGCTAGCGGGCGATCAGCGACAGCGAGACGTCCGTCTCGGTCAGTTGCACGCGCAGATGCGTGCAGCGCGTGTTCCGGTCGAACAGCGGGATCAGTCTTTCAGCGTCGAGGAACTCGATGCCGTCGTCACCACCAAAATGCCGGTTCTTGTAGTGCCACCAGTCGGGATTGCCGACCGGGTGGCATTCATCCGAATAGATCACGAGGGCGCGCTCACCCTCGGCGAGCTTGCCGTTGGAGAGGAGATAGACGCCCTGATCGCCGACCAGCCAAAGTCCCGGCTTTTCATCCTTACCGGGCTTGATGCCGTAGTAGGGATTGCGAAATCCCCCATTGACGGCGGCATCGGCGATGCCGCGCTCGATGACCTTGCGAACGCCGAGAATAGGAAATGTGAACATGACAGCCTCCGATCAGGCTGCAATCGCGGCGGGCAGGTAGCGGAGATGGACCGGCAGCTTGGCGCTGATCTCGGGGGCGGTCAGATCGTCCAGAAGCTTCAGGACCGTCCCTTGGCCGCCGCCATAGACCAGCACGGTTCGCTTGTCCTGGTCGGCCTCGGGCCACCGCTCACCCGCATAACCGCGATAGTCGGCATGGGTCGTGCTCCAGATATGGTCGAGCCGCTCCGCGCGCGTCATGGCACGGACGGGGCGGGATTCCCGCTCGATGATCACATCGCGCATGCGCTCGGCCGAACCCTTGGCCGACATATCGCAATAGGCGTGGAAGTAGCGTGGCCGCCCATCGATCGAGAGTGCGAAGAAGACGCTGGTGATCGAGCCGGTCATGAACTCGCGCATTGCGAACATGTCGCCGCGAATCCAGAGCGGCGGCAGGATCTCGAACATGTAGTCGTGCTCGGCCCGGCCGATCTCGAACCACTCGCCGTCATAGAGGCGGCCGGTGAGGCGTGCCTTGCTCATCGGCGCCGGGCCATGGCGATCGAACATATGGAACATCTGTTGGCGCGTGGCGACGCCCTCGAAGACCTTGCGGAAGGAAGTTTGGGTGATCATGGCGGCTCCTGTCGTCCGTCGGCATCAAGCGCGATCCTGTCCATCCGACCGGATCATCACCTTCATGCCTTCTCATCACCCATTCCCGCGGCCGCCTCTCCGGTCCGGCGGGTCAAGGGCCGGCGCCAGCCGGGCGCAGCTTCCCTTGACGCGACGGCCGGGCATGCGGCAGCGATTCCGCTCTGATATCCCCTTCCACTCCCGGGTTTCCTTTCCCCTGTCCTTTCAGATCGCTGTTCCAGTCCTGCGTGGATGGCCGCAGCCGCTCGTACCGGCACCCAGTCTCACGCACGATCTCCTGCAAACGACGGGCATAGATCTCGCCCTGCCGATCGTTGTCGGTGGCTGCGGCCATCAATATGTCGGGGTTCGAGGCGATCGACCGGATCGCGTTATCGCTGACGGGCGACCACCCGCCCCCGGTGCTGACGTAGAGGGTGTCGGCACGCATGCCCTCGAGTGCGGCAAGGCTCATGGCGTCGATCGCCGCCTCGGTGACGCAGAGCCGAAGCGCAGCCTCGTTGCCGAGACGGAACAGTTGCTTGCTGCCGCCGGTGGAGAAGCCGCGCCACTGGGGGCCGCGTTCTTCCCAACCGATCAGTTGCCTGGTTTGGTCGACATGCGCCGTCCAGATGCTGCCGCTCGGCCCCTCGCGCAGCAGGCCTTGTGCGATAGCGGCCTGCAGAATGGATACTGGGATCGCACGCTCATCTGCCAGATATCGCCAGGCGCGAGACCCGATGGTTGGAGGTCGTCGGCGCCGCCATCGGTCGGTGATCGAAAGTGGAATGCCTGTGCGCTTCGGGCAATTCCAGGACGGCGTGGCCGGAACATAGCCGACGAGACTGCGAACCGCCTCGACGGCCGCCGGAAAGGCGATACCGGCCAGGTGACCGGCGAGGGTGAAGACGTCGCCCTTGGCATCCGAGAGTGGATCGAACCAGCCCCTGCCATTGTGGATGACGATGATGATCTCGCCTGCCCCGCGCCGGTACTTCACGGCGCGTGTGGTGCTCTCCTTGACGTCCACCGTCCAGCCCTCGCGCTCGAGCACGGCGGCGCAGGGCACCTTGTCTCGCAATGTCTCGATTTCATGCTGCTCCATGGGTCAATCCCGCCGGCGCCGCGGGGCGTCCGGCCCTTTCCTTGTCCAGATCTGTTTGTCTACCTTTCCGGCAGGCCTCGAGGTCGGCCGCGAAGCCGGAAGGCCGCAGGGGCGCACCGGCTTGCCGGGGCGGCGCAGCCTCCCTTGCGGGCTTCCCGGCGCAAGCGGCAAAACCTCGTCCCAATAAGGGCTCGTGGCGTCCCGCCACCAGCAGGGAAAGGACGATGCGACGCGCAACCCGGCCTTCAGACGGCCGGGCGCTTGGCGCGCGAGGAAGGCCGGCTCAATGAGCCGGCCGACCGCCCTGGTAGGGATCGTATTCGAAGAGCGGCTCGATTTCGGCGTCGTCGAGTTCGTCGGCGGGCATGACGCCGTATTCGTCGTCGACCTTGAAGAGAATAACCGGCACCATCAGGGTGCGGGCGAGGTTCCAGGCATGGTTCTGTGCGAGTGAAAGATCGTGCGACATTGAAGGGCTCCGTCCATGGGCGGGGCCGATCCCCGCTCTGGTGCCCGTCGGGTCCGGGGCCCGGCCGCAATCACCGCGCAGGCGAAGCCGCAGCGGCCGCACGCTCGCGTAGCGGACCCCTTGTGGGTTGATTGGAGGAGGACGGACCTGGACCAGGAAGCCAGCACAGCAAGCGGGGGCGGACCTGCGCGTGGATGGATCCGCACCCAGTCGCATCCTTCCCGGTAGCAGAGAGCCATTGCAGAGACCGGGCTTGACGTGCCCTCAGTATTGTCGCGGCGACCCGCCTCTTCGTGTCATGGCTCAGGATCCGAATGAACTCGATGACGAAGTTCGTGATCGACAATCGACCGGACGACGTCGATATCCATCTCGGCCGACGGTTCTATCCGCGCCACCTCGGCAGCTACCTTTGCCCAGTGGAGGAACTGGCCGTCTTCGATCGCGCGGGATGTTGCGGCAAGCCGTTGTGCCTCATAATAGGCAGTCGGGCCGTGGAGACGGACGAGGCGCCTGGCGTCTTCCCGCCATCGGCGACGGATCGCACGCCGCCTCTCTACCCACGCCAAAATCGCCCTCAGCATCTCAGAAGCACTCCCCCCAACTGCACGAATGCCCCTGCCCGCGTCAGGGATGGACGCCCGGAGGGTGAAGACCCGCACCGCGGGGCTTCAGCTTCGCCGACAGTCCGGTTCCGGAGGAAGACGCCCCACCCCTCGAAAGATTTTGAAGTTCACGCTATCCTTACCGGATGTGCAATGCCTATGAGCAACACGTTCGCTGGGTTGAATACTGCCAGATGATGCAGGCGTTGGAGCTGGAGATACCAACGCAACAGACAGAACTCGATCTGCCCCAGGCGGACGATATCAGGATCAACGATATGGGACCGGTCATGCGTGCGGCCGGCGACATGATCGAACTCGTCCAGATGAACTTCAGCTTCCCGCCATCGGGGCCCAGGGGTGGGCCGGTCTTCAATTTTAGATCGGAAGGGCGAGACTTCGCCGACAGCAAGCGCTGCCTGATCCCGGCATCGGGATTCTACGAATTCACCGGCAAGAAGTACCCCAAAACCAAACATCGCTTCAGCCTGATCGGAGCCCCCTTCATGGCCATCGCCGGGCTATGGCGTGAGGCCCAGGGCAATCACCCAGCCTCCTTCACGATGCTGACGACGAGTCCAGGGCCGGACGTCGCGCCCTACCATGATCGTCAGGTGGTCGTGCTCCAGCCAGATAACTGGGCGGACTGGCTCCGTTTAACCAAGCCGCAGGGCGAACTGCTCAAGCCCACCGGCCGAGGCCTTCCCTGCAATTGCAGTTAATTTGAGAATCCCGCAGCCCATATTCTCATGATTAAATGGTCAACCCGAACCAAACCGGCGCATTCTTTCGGTTAACTGCTAAGCGACAGCAGGGGAACAACTTCGACATTGTCGATCAGTCGTGTGTTGCCGAGCCAGGCGGCCACCAGCAGACGCGCGGGACAGTAAAGTGCGTTCAAAGGCCGAAGATCGGCGTCTGCTCGCAATTCCAGATATTCCACCTCCCGGTAGCCTGCCGAAAGGATGGCAGCGCGCGCCTCAGCCAGTGTCAGGCTGACCGGCGCTCCGTTGGCGATCTGTCCGGCTGCTGTGTGCAGAATCGACGCGAGCTTCGGTGCAGCCAGTCGCTCCGCCAGTGAGAGCCGGACGTTGCGCGAAGAGAGCGCCAGCCCGTCTTCTTCGCGGACTGTCGGACAGCCGATGACGGTGATCGGAATGTCCAGATCCCGCGCCATGCGGCGAACCACATGAAGCTGCTGGAAATCCTTCTCGCCGAAAAACGCGAGATCGGCTCCGGTCTGCAGGAACAGTTTGGCGACGACGGTGGCGACGCCATCGAAATGACCCGGCCGAAACGCGCCGCACAGGCCCTCGCTGACGCCGCCGACCGAAACCGCGGTGGCAAAACCCTCCGGATAGATTTCAGCAGCGTCCGGCGCGTAAAGCAGATGCGCACCCAGTGGCGCCAGCTTTGCAGCGTCCTCCACCTCGGTACGCGGATAGGCGGCAAGATCGGCTGCGCTGTTGAACTGCTTTGGATTGACGAACAGCGTCACGATCACCCGGTCGGCCTTTTCGAGCGCGGCACGCACCAGGCTGAGATGCCCTTCATGCAAGGCACCCATAGTGGGCACCACAGCAATGCTGGCTGCTTCGCGACGCCATCCCGCAACGATCGTGCGAAGATCCGCCACGGCCCTGACAATCGGAACATTCATGCCGCTTCTCCACCCTTGATCGTTTTGGGCTGATCGCGAAAGACATGCTCTGCACCTGGAAAGCGCCGCTCGCGCACTTCGTTTGCGTAGGCTGCGATCGCGGCTTGTGCCCGCTCCCCGAGTTCAGCGTAGCGCTTGACGAATTTCGGCCGGAAGTCCGTGAACATGCCAAGCATGTCGTCGACCACCAGGATTTGGCCGTCACAGGCTGACGAGGCGCCGATACCGATGGTGGGGATGGCAATGTCGGCGGTAATCCTGCGAGCGAGCGCTTCCGGCACCTTCTCCAGCACAACGGCAAACGCGCCGGCTTTTGAAACCGCGTCGGCATCGCGCAAGATGCGTTCCGCATCGTTGCCACGCCCCTGCACCTTGTAGCCGCCAAAAGTATTGACTGCCTGTGGTGTCAGGCCGACATGCGCCATCACCGGAATGCCGCGCGCGACCAGGAACTGGATCGTCTCCGCCATACTCTCGCCGCCCTCGAGCTTGACGGCGGCGCAGCCGGTCTCGGCCATCAGCCGGGCGGCATTGCGAAAGGCCTGTTCGGGCCCTTCCTCATAGGACCCGAACGGCATGTCCACAACCATCAGTGCCCGCTCGATGCCACGGCGCACCGCTTGTGCGTGCATGATCATCATGTCGAGCGTGACGCCCAGCGTGGACGGCAAGCCGTGCAGCACCATGCCAACGCTGTCACCGACAAGCACGATATCGCAGGTGGTATCGACAAGCCTCGCCATCGGTGTCGTGTAGGCAGTGAGACAAACCAGCGGCGTCCCACCCTTGTGTGACACGATATCGGGGGGCGTCAGGGCCTTCACTTCACCTGTCGCGCTCATGGCATTCCTTCCCTTACGTTAACCGCCTGAGGGCGTTTGGCACAATTTTGTGCAGATGCGAAGAACAAAAACTTCATGTCGCCGGAGACGTTGACGGCTGGTCGGGGGCAGTCCACGTTCGTCGGAAGTTGAACCAATCAGCCTCGACGGAGGCTTCGGACACAAGCCGTACGCAATGGAAGATACTCCCTCCAAAAACACTGAGGAGAACCAGAAAACGGGACCAGGGCCACGAAGTGAACGTGGATCTGATTGCGGTGCTTGTTCTGACCCCTACAACAGCGCCATTCCGGGTAAACTGGAGCGTGGGGTAGCTTCTGCGATTGCTGGGCCCGGGGACGGCAAGCAGACTGATTGCTGACAAGCTGACGGCGTCTTGGAGATGTCTCCCTGGTGCCGGTATTCTGACCGCACAGTGAGGAGCGTTGCCGACCTCCTTCCCTAGCTAGACGTGGACGAAGAAGCCTTCAGCGCGGCGATCTCTTCTTCATTCCGAAACAGGGCAACCTCATAGCGAACGGAGGACGTTCCGAGCCTGGCGACGCGGATACCGGCCGTTACCTTATCGGGGAAAGCAAGTTCAGAAAAATAGCGGCACCCGGTTTCGACGACGAGCCCAATCTGGTCGCCGCCATGGATGTCCAGCAGGCCCTCGCCGATCAGCCAGCCATTCACCGCAGTGTCGAACAGCGAATAATGCACCGCATTTGTTCATGTCACCATAGATGTCGTTATCCATCCAGCCGTGGTGATTGTGCGAAACGCGTTGTAGGCATTGCGCGACGTGGGTGAAGACCGCTCGCTCATCGTCTCACCATGCCGCGCGATAGATGGCGAGCGCATCCGGCTCCGAGACATTGCGCGGATTGTTGACCAACAACCGCTGCTGCTTCATCGCATCCGCCGCCATCTTTTTCAGATGCTCTTCGCCGATGCCGACATCCCGCAGGCGCGGCTGCAGGCCAAGTCTTTTCGATAGCGAGGCCAGTTCCTCAATGAACGCCGCGCAGCGCCCCTGCACACCTTCCTCTTGTGCGAGACGTGGGAAAGCGTCCGTGGCGATCTCGGCGTAGAGATGGGCGGCGTCGGGCGCGTTGAAGCACAGGACATGCGGCAGGACAAGTGCGTTCGAGAGGCCGTGCGGGACATGGAACGTCCCCCCGATCGGATAGGCAAGCGCGTGGACGGCGGCCACCGGCGAATTGGCGAAGGCTTGACCGGCGAGCATGGAGCCGAGCAACATCGCCCCCCTCGCCTCGACATCCTTACCGTCAAGCACCGCTTTTTCGATGCTGGCGCCGATGAGTTGCAGGGCCTGTCTGGCCAGCATCTTCGACAGCGGATTGTTGTTGGCGTTCTTCGAGGCATAGGCTTCGATTGCGTGCACCATCGCGTCGACGCCGGTGGCTGCGGTGATTGCCGGCGGCAGGCCCAGCGTTAGTTCCGGATCGAGCACCGCAATGTCCGGCAGGATGATAGCGCTGGACACGCCGCGCTTCTCCTCGTCACCGACGGTAATGATTGAAACCGGGGTGACTTCCGAGCCTGTTCCTGCCGTGGTGGGCGCCAGCACCAGAGGCAGGCGCGGTCCCTTCGCCTGCGCCACGCCCCAGGCGCCGTCGATGTCTTCGCCGGAGCCGAGAAGAAGTGCGGCCACTTTCGCCACGTCGAGCGACGAGCCGCCGCCGAAGCCTGCGACGCCGGTCGCGCCGGCTGAACGACCATTTTCCACCGCCTTCATCACGGTCGCCAGCGAAGGATCGGCTTCAACGGAATCGAAAATCGCAACCGACGCTCCGACGCTTTCCAGTGAGGCGATGGCTGCGTCGCACAGGCCGAGTTTGCGCAGGCCGGGATCGGTCACGAACAGCACCGTCGGGCCCAGCCGTTTGCCTGCGATCGCGCCGAAGCGCTTGGCCGAACCGGCTTCGAAGACGATCGAGGGGGTCGTATTGAAGGTGAAGGCTTGCATCGGGCGAATTCCTCTAGAGTCAGACGGCCGGAACGACTGGCTTTTCGACCAGATCACGCGTGTTCAAACTGATGCCGCCGCAGTTTACGCTGCTGCAGTTGCAGCAGCGCGCGGTGGAGGCGCATGCCGGCCGTCTGGTCCACAAGCAGAATTTTCGCCGGCTGATCGAACAGCAGGAACTGGTGGTTGATCCGCTATCACGGCTTCCTAGGAGGCCCGTGGGAACATCTCTTGCTCTAGTTCAGGCGCCGACCTCGTAGTATCGCAGAGTGCATTATTTGGCAGATCCCGAGCATGCTTCGACCTCACGAAGCGTTCCGGCTGCACGAGCTGCTTCTTCCCTGAGTAATTGGCGCCGCCAGTACCTGCCTGGCAATCGCGGCAGGTGTTATTCGACTCTCGCGCGGCCGAGCGAGGCAAGGTCGCCCCGGCGGGATCGTTCCAGCGGCCTGCGCCATGGGCGAAGCCGTCACGGCGCGGGCACCTCGGGGCTGGTAAGCGGACCGGCATTAGCCCGTCAGGCCAGCGTATAGGCCGTTTTGACGGTCGTGTAGAACTCGGCGGCGTAGCGGCCCTGTTCGCGAGGGCCGAAGCTCGATGCCTTGCGGCCGCCGAACGGCACATGGAAGTCGACGCCGCCAGTGGGCAGATTGACAAAAATCATGCCGGCGTCGGCATTGCGCTTATAGTGCGTCGCATGTTTCAGGCTGGCCGTGCAGATCCCCGAGGACAGGCCGAATGCCGTATCGTTCGCGGTCTCCAGCGCCTCTTCATAATTCTTGACACGAATTACCGCCGCGACGGGACCAAAAATCTCTTCGCGGCTGATGCGCATATTATTGGTTGCCTCGGTGAACAAGGCAGGCTGCAAGAAGAAGCCGGGCGTCTCACGGTTCAGCCTTTCGCCTCCACACACCAGCTTAGCGCCCTCCTCACGGCCAATGGCGATATACTTCTCGTCCTGACTGAGTTGGTTCTCGTCCACCACCGGACCGATCTGCGTTCCCGGCTTGAGCGCGTCGTCGACGACGAGGCTCCTAAGCTTTTCGGTAACTGCCGAGACAAAACGATCGTGGATGCCTTCGGTGACGATCAGCCGTGAGGAAGCCGTGCAGCGCTGGCCAGTTAAGAAGTATGCACCGTTGACGGCGCAGTCGACCGCCACGTTGAGGTCCGCATCATCGAGCACGACCAGCGGATTCTTACCGCCCATCTCGAGTTGGAACTTCCTGCCGTGTTCGACGCAGGAGGCCGCCACACGCCGGCCGGTCTCCACTGAGCCTGTGAAGCTTATCGCATCTACGTCGGGGCTATCGAGCATGGTCTGGCCGACGACCGAACCACGGCCCATTACGAGATTGAGTACGCCCTTTGGCAGCCCGGCGCGGTGGAGAATGTCAACCAGCTCCCAAGCGCAGCCAGGGGTGAGATCAGCCGGCTTGAATACCACAGTGTTGCCGTAGCAGAGCGCCGGCGCAATTTTCCACGCCGGAATGGCGATTGGGAAGTTCCACGGCGTGATGATAGCGATCACGCCGACCGGCTCACGCGTCACATCCACCACGACACCCCGACGCACAGAGGGCAACGTTTCGCCGGCCAGCCGTAGCGTTTCGCCCGCGAAGTAATCGAAAACCTGGGCCGCACGAATCGTTTCGCCGACTGCTTCGGCCAACGATTTGCCTTCCTCGCGCGACAAAAGTCGGCCGAGTTCGTCCTTGCGGGCGAGAATTTCGTCTGCCGCCTTGCGCAACACCGCGTGACGCTCCAAAGGGCTCGTGCGCGACCATGTCGGGAACGTACGTTTAGCGGCGGCGATCGCGGCTTGGGAGTCAGCTCGAGTAGCACGCGCATAGGTGCCGACGACTTCGTTGGTGTTGGAGGGGTTAATGTTCGGCGCGGCTTCGCCTTCGACCCAAGCTCCATCGATCAGGTTAGCATGCAAGGTTGTCATGGCGAGGCGGGTTCTCCATATCGAGTTTTTTGCGGGATTGCGGACCTTGTCGGAGATACTATATGGGTCGGACTCATGGTCCAGAGCGCTTCGGAAGGAAGTGTCGAACCGACAGCTCAAACTATCTAGAGATATTTCTTCAAGTCGTTCTTCTTTATCTTTCCATTCGGAGCGACCGGCAAATCGTGCATAACGATAATCTGTTGCGGCAGCTTATACTGGGCAAGGCGGCTCTTCAGAAAGGACTTAATCTCATCCACCTCGCACTGCCGTTCAGGCAACATTTCAACGAAGGCAATAATTTCCTCATTTCCCTCAACAGGACGTCCGAGCACGGCGGAATTTAGAATGCTGGGATGTGCATTCAGGGCGGCTTCGACTTCCGGAGGATAGACATTGAAGCCGGAGCGAATGATCAATTCCTTTGATCGGCCTTGAATAACCAGTTCGCCGCGTTCGTTGCGACTGACGATATCGCCTGTGTGAAGATAGCCATCCTCGTCGATAACTTCGGCGGTCGCTTTCGGCTGGCGATAGTATCCCAACATCACATTGGGGCCCCGGACCAGCAATTCTCCCGGCTTTCCCTCTGGGACATCGAGACCGTCAGGCCCGACGATCCGGATCTCGACCCCTTCTATCGGTGGACCAATATGGATGTCGTCGGTGCCAATCGAATAGTGAGACCGGCTGATCGTCGGCGACGTTTCAGTCAATCCGTATCCGTTCTGTAAGACCACGCCGAACAGCCGTTCGACATTTTTACGCAGTGACAGGTCGAGCGGCGCGGTGCCCGTGTAGACGTACCGGAGGTTATTTGGCGTGAGCTTTTCGCCCGTCTGTTCAACATGTGCCACCACCCGTGTCAGCATGGCTGGAACGGCGTTGAAAACCGTCAACTCTCCGCTGCGAACAGCATCTAGGGCCTCCTGTAGTGAAAATCGTGGCATAATTTTCATACGCGCGCCAGCGTACAACATGCCTTGCATCAACACGAGCCCGTACGAATGAGATATCGGCATGACACACAGGGCGACATCATCGGGAGCGAGAGACTGTGTTCGTCTTCCCCTGCTTGAGACGAAAATCAAATTGCGATGGCTAAGCATGACGCCCTTAGGGCGCCCCGTGGTCCCGGTAGTATAGATCAGAACGGCGACTTGCTCTGCGGATCCTTCGTGAACTTCTTCCGGCTGGCTGTTCTCATTTAACGGACCAACCGTTACGGCGCCGATATCAGTAAAGAGCCGAACATCAGCATTGCCGTCGTCCGCATTTTGTGCAGACAAGTTGGAATCGGTGCGAAATATACGCCGCGGCTGGCAATCCTCTTCAATAAGGGCAAGTTCATGCTTGCTGAGCCGGGCATTCGCTAGCACCGCCCATGCATCCAACCGGCTTGCTGCATACATTAGAACCACAGCCCTGATCGAGTTTTCGCAGATGATCATCACCCGATCACCCTGCCGAACCCCGAGTTGTCGCATTTCATCAGAGACAGCTGCGACCGTGTCGATCAGCCGGCGGAAGGACCAATCAATCCCGTTTTCATCTGTAAAGGCGATACGGGAGTCGCCGAACGTTGCCCCTTCCTCCAAGATCATATGAATGCGACGAGGCAGCTCGGCCAAAAAATCCATCTCAATTTCCCCAAATCCTGATAGCCTGCGCGGCAATTGGTATATCCAATTTGGTCATCCAATTTACTGGCTGTCAAGTAGATAGTGGATCCATCAGCCGAGTTCGTGGTCACGTATTGGGCGATTTCAAACGGCATTTCGGCCGCGCAAAATTTCCAAGATCCTGCGCCAGCCCCATAGGGACCGCCCTGCATCAACTGCCCCTACGCGGCCTCAGGCGCGACGAATAGACCGCCGCGCCTGAGGCCTGGGAGGATTTTGTGTGATTGTTACGAACTGCCGTTCTTTCCGAACATATTCTTCCAAGCGTCGGTGCCCGGCTTCGCTTCCCACTGCTTGCTGTCGGACAATGTGTCTATGCCCGCACGAACCCCCGGACGGTCTTTGATCGCCTGGTACCAACGATCAATGTTCGGGTACTCCGACAGGTCGCGTCGATGCAATTTCCGCGTGCGAACCCAAGGGAATGTGCTGATGTCAGCGATAGAATACTCGCCGGCGAGATATTCATATTCGGCAAGGCGCTTCTCGAGAATGTTGTATATTCGACCAACTTCCCGGTCGTAACGTTCGATGGCGTAATCGATCTTCTCAGTCGCATACACCATGAAATGATGTGCTTGGCCCAGCATTGGGCCCATCGTGGTATTCTGAAACACAAGCCACTTTAGCGTATCGTATCGTTTTTCCGGGTCCTGAGAAAGGAACTTTCCGGACTTTTCCGCAAGATAGAGTAGAACAACCGCCGATTCAAAAACAGCGTAAGGCTTGTTGTGCGGGCCATCGTGGTCAACGATGGCCGGCACTTTGTTGTTTGGATTGATCTTCAGGAATTCCGGCTCAAATTGCTTTCCTGCGGTTATATCAACCGGAATAACACGGTACTCCAAGTCCAGCTCTGCAAGCATTATAGCGGCTTTATACCCGTTGGGGGTTGGCCAGAAGTATAGATCAATCATCGCTGAAGAACCCCTATCCGACGATCTTGAGCCCTGTGGGCTTGTCGACGATCAGCCCAGGATTCAACATCCACTTCGGGTCCAGCTCGGTCTTGGCGGCTGCCAGCACACGGCGGAACAACGGATCGACTTCTTTGTCGTACCAAGGACGGAACGATTTGCCGACAGCATGATGGTGCGTGATGGTGGCGCCGAGCTCTATTAGGGCGTCCGACGCCACGTCGTGGAGCATCGAATAGGCTTCGAGGCTGTTGGCATGTGTCGAAGGAGCCATGATCGAGTAGTATGGAGCCGGACCGTCCGGATACAGGAAGGAGAACCTGCGGCAGACGATGCCACCGCCAAGATGTTCCTTCTGGGCCGTTCGCACGCGACGCATGATCTCGGTATCGACTTCTTCGAACCGATCCCAAGTATAGGCGGTTTCGAACGTGAAGCTCACGATTCCCATCGCAGCGCGCGTATGCATCAGCCGGGGCAGATACCTGAACTGGTGCCGCCAGTTACCCTGCGGCCCGCTGCGGCTGGTTTCCAGCGCGTTGTCTGCTGTTCCCGCGCGCTGCTTCACGACGCCACCGAAGTCCTTGCAGATTTCGAGACCACGCTCCAGCCATGCGTCCACCGGATGGTCGGCGGATTCGAAGCCCAGCAGCAAGACGGAATCGGTGCCGTCTCCAGCGCCGTAGAATTTGGCGTCCTGCTCGTCGAGATAGCGAGCGTTCGCCGGGAACAGTCCCGCTTGGGTGATTTGACGGACGGCCTTGGCACCCTCATAGAACGACTTGAAGGAGATCGATGCATTCGCACGGAATTTCACACGCCCCTGCAGACGCATCCATGCATCAGTGATGATGCCCATCGTGCCTTCAGACCCGATGAACATGCGATCCGGATTTGGTCCCGCACCTGAGGCAGGCAGCCGGCGATTCTGGATCGTCCCCGCTGGCGTGACGACGCGCAGGCTTTCCACCATGTCGTCGATATGCGTGAGATGGGTCGCATAGTGACCGGACGACCGGGTTGCGATCCAGCCGCCCAGCGATGAGAATTCCCACGATTGCGGAATATGGCGCAGGGTGAGGCCGTGCGGCTTCAGTTGTTCTTCCAGAGCCGGCCCGAGAATGCCTGCCTGGATCCGCGCGCAGCGTGACACAGGGTCGATTTCGAGAATCTGGTTGAGGTTGCCCAGGTCAATAACGACCACGCCGGGAAAGGCGTCGCGCTCGGGACCCCAGAAGCCTCCTGTGACGCTCGATCCACCGCCATACGGTATGCATGCATAGCCGTTTTCGCCACACCAGTCGAAGATGGCGGCAATATCTTCTTCGTCGCGCGGATAGGCCACGACGTCCGGAGCCTTCTTGAAATCGCGCCGGTAGATAAGGGTCATGTCCTTAAAACCCTTACCGTAGGTATGGACAACTCTGTCCCACTTTTCCGTGGTGCAGAAATCTTCCAGCGTTCGCGGGATCTTTATGCGCGACGGATAAAGTTCAATCTCATCAAGGGTCGGGTCCGAGAGAACTTCGATATCCTTAATCCCAAGCCGCTGCTCCACGCGGTCTCGCATGGTACGGATTTCGTCCTGGGAGTTATCTTCACCTTCATATCCCCACGACCAGAATTTCCTTCGCGTGCCATAGTAGCCGCTCTTTTCCTTCGCCACGGCGCTTCCTCCTTCGAGATTTTCGACGTCCAACCATCCAGGTGCGCATCGTTTGGGAAAACATCGCGATCTGGTTTGACCAATTTGGCATATCCAGTTTTCTCAGTCAATGGCTCTCGGAGCAGATCACGCTCCGAACTGCGCCACCGCTATAGTCGCGACCTCGCTTAAGGTCGCCATTGGGGGCGCACACGCTTCCACCGCCATGGCCGTGATCGGGCCAATTCCCGGCGTGGTCCGAAGGTGGGTGTATCCTCCCCGCGTGGGGCTTCACGGCGAAGGATTTCTCCAGCTCTCCAATCTTCGCGGCTCAACCGGTCGACCTGCTCGAGGTACGCGACCAAGGTCGAGGACCAGTTGGGGCATCGCTGGTTCGGCGGCATCAATCGCGGCAGCTAAGGTTTTCAGGTGAGCCGGACCTTGTGGTGCGATGATGCCGCGTTCGGCAAGATGCCCGCGCTGTAAAGGGCGGATGAAGCTTCCCCAGATCGGGCGGGTGAATAATCCCCAGTCGGTTTGTCAGGTTATAGGTCGGTGTCTGGCTGGGTAGAGGTCATTTTCGGTGGTCGTCCCCGGCGGCGTGGTTGAGGTTGAGGGGTAGTGATGGATCGGGTTCGAGTGTTGTCCGGGATCAGGTCGGCGTGGCGGCGGAGCCGGTAGCTGGCTCCCTCGATCTGAACGACAACGGCATGGTGTAGCAGGCGGTCCAGCAGCGCGGTGGCGACGACGGTGCCGCCGAAGACATCGCCCCATTCGGCAAAGCCGCGGTTCGAGGTCAGGATCATCGCGCCGCGTTCGTAACGGGCATTTACCAGCTGGAAGAATAGGTTGCCGCCCCCCGGGATGACGGGCAGATAGCCGATCTCATCGACGATCAGCAACTGGGGCCGGCACAGAAAACGCAGGCGTTCGCGCAGGGTGCCTTCCCGCTCCGCCTTGGCGAGCGAACTGACGATGTCGGCCAGGGTGGCGAAGTAGACCGAACGACCGGACTTGACCGCCTCGACACCGAGGGCCAGCGCCAGATGGGTTTTGCCGCAGCCGGGTTGACCGAGGAAATGGACCGCCTCGTGGCGATCGACGAAGTCGAGCTGGGCCAGCGCCATGATGCGGTCGCGGTCAAGCGAGGGCTGGAAGGAGAAGTCGAACCCGCCCAGGGTCTTGATGTTGATCAGCCGGCCCATCTTCAGCGCGGACCTGACGCGTCGCCCCTCCCGCAGGGTCAGTTCCTCGCCGAGCAGGGTGTCGATGGCCTCCAGGGCCGAGATCTCGCCGCGTTCGATCCGCCGCAGGATATGCTCCAGCACTTCGAGCGCGCGCGGCATGTTGAGACCGACCAGGTGAGCGCGGATGCGGTCGAGCGTGGCGGGGCTGGCCGCCGGATCGAGGGTGGTTGCGGTCATGGGACACCCTGCTGGCTGGCGAGACGGCGGCCGATCGCGTCGTAGATGGCCAGCGAACGGGGTGTCACCGTGCTGCCCCGAGGCTCGGGCCTGGCCTCCTCCCGGGCCGTCCTGCTGTTGGCCGGCGGCGGCTGGGTGCGGTGACCGGGAGCGATCCGGCGCTGGCCGCGGCCTTCCTGTGCCGGATGGGAGGCGATGAGGATGCCGTCCTCCAGGATGTTGACCGCGCCGGCGGTAATCTGCACCTCGACGGTCCGCCGGCGGGTGCTGTCGGGCACGGAGTAGAGATTGCCGGCGACGGAGACCATGCCGTCGCGGGTGATGCGGCGCTCGAGTGCCAGCACGGTGTTGAAGGGACCGGCCGGGAGGGCCTTGAGGTGATCGCGCTCCTCGGCGAAATGCTCGACGACGACACGCTGGGTGGTGGCGTGCAGGCGAACGTTGGCGACCTGGTCCAGCCACTGGACGAACTGGGCGTTCAGGTCGTCCAGATTGCGGAAGGTGCGGGCGAGGAAGAAGTCCTCCCGGACATAGCGGAAGGGCCGCTCCACCTTGCCCTTGGTCTGTGCCCGGTAGGGCCTGCAGGCCTTCGGCAGGAAACCGTAGCAGGCGGCCAGATCGAGGAGCTTGGCATTGTAGGCGATCCCCTTGGCCGGCTGGTCGGGGTCCTCGACGTCACCGAGCACGGCGGTCTTCATGCGGTCATAAAGGATCTGCTCGGGCACGCCGCCGAACGCCTCGAAGGCGGCGATGTGGCACCGGAGCACGGTCGGCAGATCCTGGCGGGCGACGAAGCGGGCCCACATCATGCGGCTGTGGCCGAGCACGATCGAGAACAGCCAGACGATCCGCTCGACGTCGGGCTGGTCGGTGAACACGGTCTTGAAGAAGGCGAAATCGACCTGGGCCTGCTTGCCGGGCGGTGTCTCGAACCGGCGCTCGAACTGTGTCTCGGGCCTGGGCCGGACGGTACGCAGGAAATCCTTCAGCACGGTATAGCCGCCCTGGTAGCCGAGCGCGCGGATGTCCCGGAGCAGACGTCGGCCGCTGAGTTCCGGGAAGGCCTGGAGGCGCTCCCGCAGATAGGGTTCAAAGGGGCCGACAAGGGTCTGTCGCGGGGGCCGCGGCGTGTAGGCGGGCGGCTCCAGCCCCTTGGCGATGTACTTTCGGATGGTCTTGCGGTCCAGGCCGGTCCGGCGCGCGATTGCCGACACGCTCAGCCCCTGGCGGGCGAGATCGAGAATCATGACGAGTTCCCCAAGTGTGACCACCCACGCCCTCCCTCAATCGACTGAGGGGATTATGGGCCAAGGGCGGCTACACGGTTCCGAGGCGCCTGCTCCGGAGCCGTGCCGTTGCGTCAGCCTGGGGAAAGTTCATCCGCCCGATCTGAGGAGTATTCACCCGGCACTTACACGCGCAAAGCGTCGATCAGCTGCGTCCGCTGGCGCACCTGCACCGACCAGACCAGATACGCCAGCTGAACGTACTCAAGCATCCCTTCGGGCGTGACGGTTTATGTTGCGAGCACGCCGGTCGACTTCCGCAAAGGGGCCGCGCTGTCGGTGAAGGCGGCCTGAATAGAAGCGGCCAATAACTAAAGGAGGTCCCACCCCGCCAATTGCAGCCAATGGCAGGAGATGGCGAAACGGTCACCCCGTCGCTTCCAGAACCTGATGTGTGGACCGGCATGGCGTTAACCAATGTCATCGGGGCTTTGAGGTGGAAGCGGCGAAAACCCATCAACCCATCGAGGCTCGCGGCGAAGACGTTGTCCAGCCGCATCACGCAGCCGGATATACATCAGCAGTTGTGACCATCGATCCTGATCCAGCCGACTGTTGCAATTGGGCGGGGTCCATATACATCCGCACATGGAGCCTCCGAGATCCTGTGGCTATTCAGAGTGCTGCGGTTGACTCAGAGCACTTCGATTAGGAAATGCGTGGCTCGACAGAGGCATGTGCTAATATGTCCTCGTGAATGCTGATCGACATAAATTGCTGATAAATCGACGAATTGTTCTCACGAGTGAAAATGGATGAGTTGAAGGCTGCTGGAAGTTGCCAGCAGCTGAGACGTCCAAATAGCTTATCGCAACGCCTTCGAATCCATCGTTGACTATTATCCACACGCGGTTAGAGGGGCTGTTCATGTGATTAGCCGTTATTAGCTTTCATGGTAGCAAAGATGAGAGCTGCGAGCACCCCTAAGACCGAAGTTCGACCGCCTCAGCATGGTCTTCCCAGCGCATTGAGGTGAAGCAAGAAGAGTCCGACTGACTACACAAATGCATTATCGAACGCAGCGCTTGGTCGGTGTCCGCATCGTGACAAGTTCTTCCGCCGCTGTTGGATGAAGAGCCATTGTTGCATCAAAGTCCTCCTTTACGGCTTTCATTCTTATCGCAATCGCAACTGCCTGGATGATCTCCGCCGCGCCTGATCCGACAATATGGCAGCCGACAACCCTCCCGGAATCTGCATCTACGACGAGCTTCATCATCATTCGTTCGGAGCTGTGGGAGAGGGCGACCTTCATGGGCCGAAAATCCGTTTTGTAGATGTCCACCCTTTCAAACAGGGCACAGGCTTGTGCCTCTGATAGCCCAACGGATCCGACTTCCGGACGCGAGAAAACCGCAGTCGGGATATCCGCATAGTCGACCTGCGTGGGACGCTCGCCAAATACCGAATCTGCAAAGGCCTGGCCCTCGCGCACCGCTACAGGGGTAAGGTTTACGCGGTTTGTCACGTCGCCGACCGCGTAGATATGGGGCACATTGGTCTGCGAGTTCTCGTTGACCGCGACGCCGCCGCTGTCAGGGCTTAGCGCAACGCCAGAATTCTGGAGATTTAGGTCCTGCGTGTTGGGCTTTCGTCCAATCGCAAACATGACTTGGTCTGCGACGAGCTGTTCAGCGTTTGAAAGACTAGCTTTCAATAGCCCGCTGCTTTCGTCAATCCTGTCAACCCTGTTGATCCAGCAGGAGGTGACGACCAGAATTCCCTGCTCCTCCAGAGCACGACGAACATGTGCCCTTACGTCTTCATCAAAACCGCGCAGGATGTTGTCGCTGCGACAAACCAAGGTCACTTTCGAACCGAGACCGGCGAATATGCATGCGAACTCAACCGCAATGTAGCCCCCTCCTTGAATTAGGATCCGCTGCGGCAGTTCACGAAGCTCAAAGACCTTGTCGGACGAGATGACATGCTCGATGCCAGGTATTGCCTCCCCGTGGTTCGGCGTGCTGCCAGTGGCAATAAGTATATTTCGAGCGCGCACCGTCTCCCCATTGGCAAGACGCAAGGTGCGTGCGTCTTGGAACGTTGCGCGCTCTTTCACTAGGCGCGCTCCCGAACGTTCGATCGTCGACGTATATGCCATCTCGAGACGGGCGACTTCCCTGTTTCTGTTTGCCGTCAATACTCCCCAATCGAATTTTGCTGGGGGGACCGACCATCCGAAGCCAGCCGCGTTCCCGATCTCTTTCTGGAGATCTGAAGCGTAGACCATAAGCTTTTTTGGTACGCAGCCACGGATAACGCAGGTGCCGCCGACCCGATCTCCTTCAGCAACGATGACCTTGGCTCCATAGCTAGCAGCGACCCGTGCGGCGCGGACCCCGCCTGAACCACCACCAATTACTGCCAAGTCAACATCAAAATCGGCCATCGTACCCTGCGAGTTCAAAAAATTTGCGAAAACAGCCTGGGCGCTTTTCGCACCGCTACAGCGTTCCTCGGACGATAAACGGAGGCTTTCAGGAGGAGGGCGCGTGGCGCCCGTGCGCAAGCATCTCCCCAGCGATCGGGTGATCACGCGAAACGCTTTCGCCGTGGATGAGTTCGTCAGCGATTTTTTCGGCGATCGCCATAATCGGCAGGTTCGTATTGCCGCTTAGAAGCGTTGGCATCACCGAACCGTCGATCACCCGTACACCATCAACACCGCGGACTTTCATGCTCGGGTCCACGACCGATGCATCGTCAGCGCCCATGCGACAGGTCCCTACGGGGTGATACACCGTCTCGGCCCGCGCTCGCAGGAAAGCCTCCTGCTCGGAGAGATTGCCGAACACTTCCGCATCCAACGGACGTTTTATGAAGTTCTTGAGTGGTCCGCGCATCATCATATCGCACATATCGCGCGTGCCATCTCTCAGGCTCTCGAGGTCTGCACGTTCGGAAGCAAGACGCGGGTCGATCGCCGGTGGAACGGCGGGGTCTCCGCTTCGCAATCTTACCGTACCGCGACTTTGTGGCCTGAGCTGACATACGCGAACAGCGAAACCGTGAGCGATACGCTCGCCGGCCGGCGGATTGCGGAGGACGTTGGCAAAGTGTGCCTGCCACTCCGGCAACGGAGATGATCGGTCAGGGCCCCAAAACGCTCCCGCCTCCACGGCCTGCGAAGCGGCCGGACCATCGCCTTTGAGAATATACCGAGCGCCGGCCATGCCGCCCCTCAGGAGGCCCATATAGGGGGTCAACGTCGTCGGTTGCGATGACTCGAAGCGAACCGCGAGGTCCAGGTGGTCCTGAAGATTCTCGCCCACGCCCGGAAGATCGTGAACGGGTTTGATGCCGAAAGACTTCATATGATCAGCAGGCCCAATACCAGACAGCATCAAAAGCTGCGGCGATCCGATCGCGCCTGCCGTCAGCAGAACCTCTCGATCGCAGTTGATCGTCTTCTCGCGGCCGTTCTGGACCAGGACGATGCCACGGGCACCACCTCTTTCAACGTTAATGCGACGAACATGACTATTGGAGAGGATGGTGAGGTTCGGGCGTCCCTTGGCGCGTTCCAGGTACTTGAATGAGCCGGACCGCTTTCCATTTGCTATCGTAAGTTCGTAGAAACCTGCGCCTATCTGCGAGGGTCCATTGAATCCATGGTTCTCTGGTAAACCGGCGGCGAGGAGGCTGTCGACAAACGCCTGGGCGGTCGGGCGCCGTGGCCCGTAGGAAAGCTTAATGGGCCCGGTGTGCCCACGCGTTCCATTATCAGGTTCAGCGACCAGGCTCGCATCCTCAATCCTGCGCAAATAGGGGAGCATCGCGGCAAAGCTCCACTGAGGCATGCCCCGAGACGCCCACGAATCGTAGTCCCACGGGTTGCAGCGCATAGCGATCATGGAATTGATCGATGACGACCCTCCTATGACCTTCCCTCTGGGGATATAGATCCGGCGATTGTCTAGATGTTGCTGCGGCTCAGTCCAAAACCGCCAGTTGTATCGACCGCTCGTATAGAGAACCTTGATTCCGGCGGGCATATCGACAAACATCGACTTCCCCCCGCCCGCCTCAATCAGCAATACGCTCACATTAGCGTCTTCACTCAGGCGAGTTGCCAGAACACATCCGGCCGAACCTGCACCAACGATAATATAGTCGTAGCTCGCCATAAACCTTCTCCCGATGGTGATGCTTTTGGAATCCAGATCAAAACGCGACCGATCTTCCGCCGCTTTTTGACGGGATCATCCCTTCTCCGCACCCGCTGACAGCCCGGCGACGAAGTACCGATAGCAAAAGATAAATATTACAAACAAAGGCAGAGCTATCAGCGAAGCGCCGGCCAAGACTTCACCCCAACGCAAATCATGCGCGCCGAGCAACGACTGCAGAGCAACGGGGAGCGTCTTTCTTTGGTCGCTCATAATAAGTATCAGCGCGAACACATAGTCGGCCCAAGAGAGAAGGAACGAGAAGATGGCGACAGTGATGAGCCCGGGAGCGGACAATGGCAAGACGACCTTGATGAACGCTTCGAACTGAGAACAGCCGTCAACCATCGCAGCCTCCTCAAGGTCAAACGGCATTGACTTGAAGAAACCCCAGAGCAACCACACCGCCAGCGGCAGCGAAATTGCGAGATGGGCGATCAACAGCCCCCACAGTGTGTCGGTGAGGCCGATCGTTCGGAAAGCTGCCGCCATTGGGATGGCCAGCATGAGGGGTGGGAACATGTAGGCAAAAAGCATCGATGCAACGAGCATAGTCTTGCCCCGAAAGCGCAGCCGGGTGGCGCCGTAAGCGACAAATGCCGACAGCACGAGGGAGACGGTAATCGTCGCAACCGCCATCAGAGCGCTGTTCAGAAAATTGACGATATAATTCGTCTGCCGGAAGAGGGAGACGTAAGACGTCAGGTCCGGCGGCCAGAAAACGAGAGATGTATCGAGAAAAAGGCGTTCCGCGGGCCTTAGGCTCGAAATGATCATCCAGTATATCGGAAAGAGTGAATAAAGACAGATAACGAGTACGGTTGCATAAAGGGCAATTTTTGCCGATAGCTTTTTGAATGGTTTCCAGAAAGTGCTTTCCTGAACCTTGCTCCCGTGTTGCAGCGACGATCTCGGACGAATCGGTTCGCGCTCAGGTATCTGGCGACTGGAATCAACGGGCAATCGCTCTACATGGCTCTTCATTTCTTATCGCCCTTGCTTTGCATCATCGATGGGGAACAGGCGCAGATAGATGAGAATGACGCCTGAGAGCAGGAGGAAGGAGATCGTTGCCACAGCGGCGCCCCCGCCCAGGTTGTACTCAATAAACGACTTCCGATAGGCTAAGGTAGGCAAGGTCTCTGTCTGGTTGAGCGGCCCGCCTTTTGTCAAAAGCCATATCAGATCGAACTTGTTGAACATCCAGATGCCACGCAGAAGGATGACCACGATCAGAACCGAGCGTAAGCCTGGTATCGTGATGTGCCAGAATTGCGTCCAAGCACCGGCGCCATCGACGCGAGCAGCTTCGTAAAGTTGCGTTGGGATCGTCTGCAAACCAGCTAGAACGCAGGTTACGACAAAAGGTGTCCACAACCACACACTGACGAGTATGATTGTGCCTTTGGCCGTGAAGGCATGAGAACTCCAATCGAGCATTCCAACACCGATGGATGCCAGAGCGGTCTTTACCAATCCGTAGTTTGGCTCGAGAATCCATTGGGCCACTAGGCAGGCGACAACTGTCGGCAGGAAGTAGGGAAGAATAGCGATCGAACGTGCAATGGTCTGGCCAACAAAGCGCTTGTTAAGCACCATCGCTATTCCAACGCCCAGAACTACCTGCAGGACAATCGACGAAAGCGCGATTGTGAGGCCGTTCGTCAACGAATTCCAGAAAAGAGGATCTTGCAATACCTTGATGTAGTTGCTCAGGCCGACCCACTCGGGTTCGCTCATAAACGAACGGGCCGAATAGAATGATAGCATAACCGCGTAAATCAACGGGCCGCCAATAATAAATGCGAGCAAGGAGATACTGCCAATAAACAATGCAACAATTCGCCGGTCCTGAACCATAAGAATCATCCCTTGAACGAACGATCGGGGCGGCAGCGGAGGCCGCCCCGATCTGCAGTTAGATGACGGAGCGAATGCGTTGCGCAGTCGCGGCGACGCAATCAGCCGACGAGGCGTTGCCGAGGACTTTCTGCTGGAGCATTTCCGGCATGACATTCGCGATGAATACGTTACAAGCACGCATGTCGATCGAAGGACCGATGGTGTCGATTGCCATGATCTTGATGTTGTCGCCTTCAATGTAGGACTTCATCGTCATCATCGTATTCCAATGCTTCTTGATCATGGGATGGCTCTTCCAACGCTCGTTCTCATAGATGTCCAGGCGCGCCGGATGGTTGTTCATCCATGCTGAAAGCAGCCAATCGACGTAATGCTCTTCTGCAAACCACTGAAGGAACTTAATCGCCTCCTCGCTTTGGTTCGACTTCCCTACGCAGAAGCCGTCAAAAGCATATGAAAGTGCCTTTTGACCGGTACTACCAGGCGAGGGGAATATTCCGTACTTATCGGCGAGTTCTGGGTTAGTCGCTTCAAGCGCTTCGACCAACCGACCAGAATAGACACTGTGTGCCGCCTTTCCGGTGGCGAAGAGACTCATTAGTTGAGCATAACTCACGGCGTTCATGCCGGGCGGCATCGTCTTGTACAACTCGCCGTAGAAATCCAAGAAGCGCGTGGCACGATCAGCGTTCTCGCCCTGGTCGAAAACGACATTCCAGTCTTTGTCAAAGAGCTCCGCGCCTTCGGCGAACATATTGCCGAAGCTCGCCCAGTTGGTCGAGCTGTCGCTTGCAAGAGGTATGACACAGCCGCCGACGTCAACATTTCCACCATTAACGACTGTAAGCGCTTGGCAGTTCTTCAAGAAGTCGTCCCACGTCTCCGGTATCTTCAGACCTTTCTGGGCATAGAGGTCTTTCCGGTAATAATTTACGACGAGGTTGTAATCGAACGGATAGTACCAGTTCTCACCTTGATACTCCCATGCGGCCTTCTTGCCCCAGTCATACTTTTTGACCAGGTCGGTCACCGGGACGATGGCGCCGGCGTGAATATACTCCAAGATTCCAGCGATGAACCCGGAAGTCATGATGTCATAGGGCTGGCCGGCAGCGACCGCCGCCATCACTTTTTGCATCGTGCCGCTAATGGGGCTCGAATCGACGATTATCTTGACGCCGAATTTGCTTTCGTAGTCGTCGCACGCTTTTTTCAGGGCTGCCTGACTAGCGACCGAAGTTTCGTTGTTGAGAAACCGAAGCGTGACGCCGGACTGGGCCCGCACCACCGCAGGCGCCGCGAGGCTTGCTGCTCCGACGGCGGCAGCGGATTTAAGAAAGTTGCGGCGGGTCATGCCGGACAAGCCTACCGCCATTCTCACTCTACCTGGAATGTAAATGCTCATTTCCTGCTCCTCCCTTGTTAACTTGTCAGTTCAAGCCAAATGCCAAGAATTAACGTCGCCGGTATCGAGTATAGCGTTGACCCTCCTTTATGACGCTCCAGAGGTGCTATCGTTAGGACGCGACACAGAGCTCCTACTGAAGTCCGGTGACGCCCTCCACGGTCCAGGGGCGCAGTATCAGCCTGACCCGCCGCTCTCGCAGGGGGCCATTACGCATTTTCCATTACGCCGATTTTGCCGCCCGTTTGCGCCATCCGCAGCGACGCACCGCTAATGGAGTCGAACAGGTGAAGCCGCTCACTCGGGAAGGCGATAGGGAGTTTGTCACCGGCGCGGATTTCATCACGACGCTGGAGGACGGCACGCATCTTATGGCCGGCCAGCGTGCCCATGAGATAAGTCTGCGCTCCGATCTGCTCGACCAAGTTCACGGTCATCTCAAGCGGCGAGCCGTTAGAGATGACGAGGTGCTCGGGCCGGATTCCAAGCGTCACGTTCTGTCCGCTCCTGGCGAAGGTCTTTTCTGGTATGCCTACCGAAAGGTCTCCCGATCGCACCTCGAGCCGCCCGCTTGCGTCGGACAACTGCCCGTCGATCAGGTTCATTTCGGGCGAACCGATAAACCCGGCTACGAACGTGTTTGCAGGCCGATCGTAGAGTTCGAGAGGCTTCCCAGCCTGTTGGATCAGGCCATCGCGCATGATCACGATACGGTCTCCAAGCGTCATTGCTTCGACCTGGTCATGTGTCACGAAGATCATCGTTGCCCCGAGACGGGCATGGAGCGTCGCGATTTCTTCCCGCATCTTGACGCGCAGCTTCGCATCCAGATTGGAAAGCGGCTCGTCCAGAAGGAAAACATCGGGGTCCCGCACGAGCGCACGCCCGAGTGCCACACGCTGCATCTGCCCGCCCGACAGCTGTCGCGGTTTGCGGTGGAGCAGGGATTCGAGGTCTAGGCTGGCCGCTGCAGCCCTCACGCGCCGGTCGATCTCCTGCTTCGCTTCACCGCGCACCCGTAGGCCGAACGCCATGTTGTCGTAGACCGACTTCTGCGGATACAGCGCATAGTTCTGAAAGACCATCGCAACATTGCGATCTTTCGGTGGCAGACCGGTGACATCCCGCCCGCCGATCGTGATGGTGCCCGACGTGGTGTCGTCGAGGCCAGCGATCATCCGCAGTGTCGTCGATTTTCCGCATCCCGAAGGACCGACAAAAACAACGAGCTCGCCGTCTTCTACCTCTAGGGAGAATTTATTAACGGCCCAAGGGCCCTGGTCGCCACCAAACGACTTGGAGACATTTTGGAGCGATATTCGCGCCATGCAGCAAAACCTCCCTAAACGTGATCCCCAGTGCGGGCATCGCAGGCCGCCCTCCCGGCGGCCTTGTTGTAGACCAATTTGGATAGACCAGATTCGCAGTTTCGTCAATGTCTGCGACGTGGATTTGATATTGCCCCGGATGGGTGGGCGCCAAAATTGGATTGACCAATCTGGTAACTCCAGTTACGCATTACCCACAGCTTCTGTAAAGAAGCTATTAATCTCGAATGTGGGTTGTTGATATGGCAGGACCGTTAAGCGGATACCAAATTCTCGATTTATCGAGGATTCTTGCGGGCCCTTGGCTCGGGCAGCTCTTGGCCGATCTAGGGGCGACGGTTTGGAAAATCGAACGCCCGTTCACCGGCGACGACACTCGCCACTGGGGGCCACCGCATCTTGATGGAACAACCGAGAGTGCCTACTTCCTGAGCGCCAATCGCGGCAAGCACTCGATTTGCGTGGACATCGCCACGCAAGCAGGCGCGGACATCGTTCGATCTCTGGTCAGGAAGACCGACGTTCTCATAGAGAACTATAAAGTCGGCGACATGAAACGGTATGGGCTAGACTATGAAGCGCTCCGGCTCATAAAGCCGGACATCGTGTACTGCTCCATTACGGGATACGGCCAGACCGGCCCGATGAAAAACGTAGCCGGATACGACATGGCCATCCAAGCCATATCCGGGCTGATGAGCATCACGGGCGAGGCGGACGACAAGCCCGGCGGCGGCCCTCAGAAGGTCGGCGTCCCGATTTCCGATCTCCTCACTGGAATGTATAGCGCAACAGGTGTGCTGTCGGCGTTGTTGCATCGCGAGCGGACGGGCGAGGGCCAGCATATCGACATGGCGCTTCTTGATGTCCAGCTTGCCGCTCTGGCCAACCAGAACTTGAACTATCTGACCACGGGGAAGCCGCCGCGCCGATATGGAAACGCCCATCCGAACATCGTGCCCTATCAGGTGTTCAAATCGAGCAACGGATCATTCGTGCTTGCGGTGGGGAACGACCAGCAGTTCAGGAAGTTCTGCACGGCGTCCCGGCTGCAAGTGCTCTGCGACGACCCCCGTTTCACCACAAACACGGATCGCTTGGAAAACCGCGACGCTCTGATCCCGATCGTGGCCGAACGCCTTGCCCAGGAACCAACCGAGCACTGGATCGCGCTTCTCGAACCCATCGGCGTACCATGCGCATCGATCAACCGACTCGACCAGGCATTCGTGCATCCGCAGGTCGTCCATCGCGAATTGCAGATCAATCTTCCCCACACCACGGGCAAGACCGTGCCGCTCGTGGCCAATCCGATCAAATTCTCTCAGACAGAAATTGAGTACACCATCAGCCCCCCCATGCTTGGGGAGCATACGAAGCACATCCTCAATTCAATCCTCAACATCGGCGACGATGAAATATCGCGACTTGAGAAGGACAAGATTATCTATTGCGGATGATTCAGGGCCGGCTGCGTGCGCTCCGGATTCGGTCTCAGCCGTTCGACGCGCCAAGGTCATCGCGGGCGAGCCGCCGCAGCGAATATCGCGCTTCCCCTTCGCTCCGGATTCTCGCGCGGCGCGCGGGAAATAGCTGTGATGCTCGTGAGTCTGCTTGTCGCGAGCCTGCGCATCTCGTGTGCCTTCGATGAAGGCGAGCGCGAAGGAGCGTCCGGTTATTCACTGCTTTCGGTCAGACGGAATTGAGCCAATGTCCAGCATCGCCATGCCCGTTCCCGACGCCGCGATCATCGCCCATAAGCCCGAGATCGTCGCCGCGTTGAGTACCGTCCTGCCCGCGGACGCGATCGTCTCGGACCCGGAGGAAACCCAGGCATATGAATGCGACGCGTTTGACGGCGTACCGATGTCCGCTGCTCGCCGTGGTTCTGCCTCGCACCACCGAGGAGGTAGCGGCGGCGATGAGAATTTGCCACAATCTGCGGGTTCCGGTTATCCCGCGCGGTGCGGAGACATCGTTGGCAGGCGGCGCACTTCCGACGGCCGATAGCGTGGTGCGGGATGTTCGCGAGATTGATACCGCAAACCGATTCATCAGGGTTCAGACCGGCGTCACGAACCTTTCCGTCAGCGCAGAGCTGGAAGTGGAAGGGTTTTTCTATGCACCGAACCCGCGAAACGATACGCGCCTGTGGGGGCGCCATAACGGAGCTTTGGACATGGCAAATCGAATCGAAGTCGGCGGGTTGCAGGTCGATCGCGGGCTCTACGATTTCGTCAACAAGCGCGCGATGCCGGGCACCGGCATCAAGCTCGCAGAGTTCTGGGCCGGCTTCGCCAAGATCGTTCGCGACCTCGCTCCGAAGAACCGGGCGCTGCTCGAAAAGCGCGACGAGATTCAGGAGAAGATCGACGCCTGGCATCGCGAAAATGGCGCGCCGTCCGACATGGCGGCCTACAAGGCTTTCCTCAAGGAGATCGGCTACCTGCTGGACGAAGGTCCGGATTTCAAGGTCACCACCGAAAACGTCGATCCGGAGATCGCCACCGTCGCCGGTCCGCAACTCGTCGTGCCGGTGATGAATGCCCGTTATGCGCTGAATGCCGCCAACGCGCGCTGGGGTTCGCTCTATGATGCACTCTACGGCACCGATGCCATTCCCGAGACCGACGGCGCCGAAAAGGGCAATGGCTACAATCCCAAGCGCGGCGAGAAAGTCATCGCGTGGGCGCGAGCATTCTTAGATGACAGCGTGCCGTTGAAGACAGACAGCTGGTCAAACATGACCAGTTCTCAAATTAAAGATGGTCAGTTTCGACTGATGACGGGCTCCTCGGAGGGTGGGTTGCGCGATCCCTCACAATTCGCGGGGTACCTAGGTGACGTCGACAATCCGTCTTCGTTGCTCTTATCGAGAAACGGCCTTCACATCGAAATCATCCTTGATGATCAACACGTCATCGGAAGCCAAGACGAGGCTGGAATTTCAGACGTTATTCTGGAATCGGCCATTACCACCATCCAGGACTGCGAGGACTCGGTCGCCGCGGTCGACGCCGAGGATAAGGTCGCCGTCTACCGCAACTGGCTCGGCCTGATGAAGGGCGATTTAGAGGAAGAGGTCTCGAAGAGCGGCAAGACGTTCACGCGCAAGCTCAATCCTGACCGCGACTATACGGCACCCGACGGAAGCAAACTGACTCTGCCCGGCCGCTCGCTGATGCTGGTGCGCAATGTCGGCCACCTGATGACCAACCCGGCGATCCTCGACCGCGACGGCAATGAGGTTCCGGAAGGCATCATGGACGCGATGATCACCAGCCTGATCGCGCTGCACGATGTCGGCCCTAATGGCCGCCGCGCCAATTCGCGGACAGGCTCGGTCTATATCGTCAAGCCGAAGATGCACGGGCCGGAGGAGGTGTCGTTCGCTGTCGAGCTTTTCGGCCGCGTCGAACAGGCGCTCGGCATGCAGCCCAACACGCTGAAGATGGGCATCATGGATGAGGAACGCCGCACCACGGTCAACCTCAAGGAATGCATCCGTGCAGCCCGCGAACGCGTCGTCTTCATCAACACCGGCTTCCTCGACCGCACCGGCGACGAGATCCACACCTCGATGGAAGCCGGCCCGATGATCCGCAAGGGCGACATGAAGCAGGCGGCGTGGATTTCCGCCTATGAAGCGTGGAATGTCGACACCGGCCTGGAGTGCGGGCTTGCCGGTCATGCCCAGATCGGCAAGGGCATGTGGGCGATGCCCGACCTGATGGCGGCGATGCTGGTTGAGAAGATCGCTCACCCGAAGGCCGGCGCCAACACCGCCTGGGTGCCGTCGCCGACAGCCGCGACGCTGCATGCGACGCACTACCACAAGGTCGATGTGCACGCCGTGCAGGAAGGTTTCAAAAACCGCCCGAAGGCCAAGCTCGACGACATCCTGTCGATCCCCGTCGCCCTGCGGCCGAACTGGACGCCCGAAGAGATCCAGAAGGAACTCGACAACAACGCCCAGGGCATCCTGGGTTATGTCGTGCGCTGGATCGACCAGGGTGTCGGCTGCTCGAAAGTGCCGGACATCAACGATGTCGGCCTGATGGAGGATCGCGCCACGCTGCGCATCTCCTCGCAGCACATCGCCAATTGGCTGCATCATGGCGTTTGTACGCGCGATCAGGTGATGGAGACGATGAAGCGCATGGCGGCGGTCGTCGACCGGCAGAACGAGGGCGACCCGCTTTATCGGCCGATGGCCCCGGATTTCGAGAATTCGATCGCCTTCCAGGCCGCGTGTGATCTGGTGCTGCAGGGCCGCGCCCAGCCGAACGGCTATACCGAGCCGGTTCTGCACGCCCGCCGGTTGGAGCTGAAGGCCAGTGGGGCAGGCGAGAACGTTCTCGGAACGGGATAAAACAATGAATACCATCACGTTGAATGTCGCCAATCGCATCATCGAATCCGCGCTGGATCGGGGGCGGGAGCTCAACCTGAAGCCGCTCTCGGTCGCGGTGCTCGATGCAGGCGGCCACCTCATCGCATTCCAGAAGCAGGATGGTTCTTCCATGCTCCGCTTCGAGATCGCCTTTGGCAAAGCCTATGGCGCGCTGGCGGTCGGCTCGGGCTCCCGCTGGCTGAACGCGGCCGCCGCCGAGCGTGTTCATTTTGTCCAAGCCCTGTCCGGCGTTTCCGGCGGGAAGATCGTGCCGGTTCCCGGTGGTGTCCTGATACGCGGGGAAGCGGGCGAAACCCTCGGTGCTGTCGGAATCTCCGGCGATACATCGGACAACGACGAAATCTGCGCGGCGCACGCTGTCGAACAGGTAGGCCTGGCCGCGGACAAGGGCTAACCCCATTTCCAAGCAAAAGCGTGAAACGGCTTTTGCGTGCGGAATGTGCTTGGAAGCGGGTTTTGCCGATGAACTTTGCGGCAGGCTGGCCTCAAGTCGGTGAGCGGGCTGCACCTTCGCTCTACTCTTCGCAGGTGAGGAGAGAGACGCATGTTCACCCTCACTATAGACACCGCCGACATGTCATCGACATCGGCAAGGCCCCGCAGAACATGGTCATGGCAATGATCGACGCGGCGCTGGTCCCGGCGGGTATCCGCACGACCGAACTTTGACCCCTACTTCGAAGATAGATGGAGTTAATGATGCAGGCTTCGGGTGCTTTCTGGAACCGTTCGCCAGCGCCGGTCTACTTCACCGGTTCATAGAGCGCATCCAGATTTTGGCTGAAGCGCGCTTGACGAGAGCAAAGTAGTTGTCGCATGAATGGCAATGACACGTTCCTGATCGTGGACCTGTTCGGCACCGGTTAGCTGGTCATGGCGAGCACGACGCCGATCCCGGACAACGGCCAAGCCTGACGCACCGAAGCCCTTACGCTCCAACGATTTCGCTGATCTGCACGATGGGTGCGATGTCCGTATAGTTGGCGACGTCCGCGACGATCTCCGCGCGGTGTGGGCCGAACGCCTCCCGGAATGTCCCCAGGCTCGGTGAGTAGATGTGGCACGCTGCGACGAACTCCGGCGCGCTTCCAGGTTCGCGGCCCGTTAGGCCCTTCTCGATCTCGTAGCGCAGGCAGGCATCGCCCATTCGTTCTCTGATCAGTGGCAGGTGGCTGGCACAGTAGTAATCGTGGTCGAACTTCGAGCCGCCATGGGCCGGATAGTAGACGCTCATCTTGATCATGGTCGGGCTCCTACCTGAACGCCTCTCCGAGCGTTCCGGGGGCATTTATAGGTCACCGACCCATGAATTGCATCTAGATTTTAGCTGAAATGAGTTTGACGAGAGCAAGGTAGTTTCGACCTGCGTCTCGAGGGTGCGGTGGCGATAGAGGAAGGCCCTGAACGGCGGACGGCGTTTACGGCTAGGCCATCGGCTTGGTGTTGGCCGGGCGCCGCGCTTGGCCATCTCTACGCGCAAGGCATGCCGTGGGGAGTTTAATGAACGGGTGGCTTAACCATCGGGCATATGGCAGCTTCAGCGCGGAGCCGGATTAACCAATTTGGTAGACCGGCTAGGGTTTCACTGGTACTTTGGGTTCGAGTTGCCAAGCAACGCGTATGATTTATGACCCTTCCGTATCGGGATGGACCTGGTTGGGATGGACTGACGGCTGGAAAAAAGACCGAAAAATGCTTGAGAAGACGGAAAGCGATAGGATTGCCGGTGTCCCGAACGTTGTAGGGAAAATACTCTCATTCATTGATGAGCGTCGCTATGAGCCGAACGAACGATTGCCGTCGGAACGTGACTTTGCCGACAGGTTCAATGTCAGTCGCGGGGCGGTTCGCGAGGCTTTGGCCGCTCTCGAGTCGATGCGTGTGATTGAGCGAAGGCCTAACTCTGGGATCTATCTTAGAAATTCTGAGGAAAGTAGCATCGAGGCCCTCGTTCTTCGTGCGTCTTCTGGCCTGCCGTTTCAGCCTGAAGAGACTAAGGACGTGTTTGAAGTGCGAAGTATTCTGGAGCTGCAGGGCGTACGGATTTCCTGCGATAGAAGGCGGGATCAGGACGTAGATCGGCTGAGGGAAATCCTCTACAAAACGAAGCTTGCAATTGATAGCAAAAAGACAATTGAGGCTGAGGATGAAGCGTTCCATCTTGGAATCGTCGCTTCAACACAGAATAGAGTACTGCTTCGCACGGTGAAATTATTTTATGAATTCTCAAAACAGCGTCGCATAATATACTTTTCAGATTACTCACGGGGCACGCAAGCTTACGACGATCATTGTGAGATACTTGAAGCCATTGAGGCTCGTCGAACCGATTTGGCAGTGGGAATGATGGACCGACACTTGTCCCGAGCCCTGGCCACATGGCAGACTCTCCACGCGGCGCCGGAACAAACTACCAAATAGTGCAATCGACCCCAAGGTGCCGAAGCGTAATGAACCGAGGGACGATACCTCGATGCCGACCAGACCGACTGACTCAGTGCGCCTTCGAGCGCGTGAATCTGATTAGGCGATCGGCTGCGAAAATGCGCCGGCCAGTGACCCTAGGTACTGGAACATTCAAGAGTTTGATACAGCTGCTCTTTGTGAGATTCGCAGGGTCACAATCGTGCCTTCTGAGATCCCTAGGACAACACTCATCTTCGCAATGAAATCAGCACGACAAATCCTGCTCGACGCGGGGTCACTGGCCGGCGCATTTTCACACTCGGAGATCTCCCCCGGCGCGCCAGAGACCAGAGTGACGACCCCCGGCGGTCACGCCGGCATCGACGAAGGCGCCAAGGAGCTCGGCAGGCGCCGCCGGCGGCGGTGCCGGCGCCTTCGATGATCGAGCAGCCGGCGGCGAGCGCCGCGGAGAGCTTGCGCACTGTTTGATTGACGGGAAGTTCCAGGGCGTGAACGCGGCCACCGGACCGACCGGCAGCTTTGAGCGTCATCTGCATGGCTCTTCGCGCGCGCGCCGGAATCACCTGGCCGCAAGTGCGGCGCGCCTCCTCAGCGAACCAATCGATGATGTCGGCGCCGCCATCACTTCGCCCTTGGCCTCTGCCAAAGGTTTGCCTTGCTCGCGCGTCAGGAGCCAGGCGATGCGATCTCCGCGCTCTCGCAGCAAGCCGGCGGCCTTGCACATCAGCTTAGACCGATCAAACGCCGAGGTTGAGCTTCAGAGTTTGAAGCCGCGATCGGCGGCGGCCAGCGCGGCGTCGAGATCCGGCGCGCGGTATGTGCAACCGAGCCGATCGTCTCCTCGGTCGCCGGATCAATAACCGGAATAGTCCGGCATTCGCGACCCTCACGCCATTCGCCATCAATAAAGAGCTTCGTATCGGGATATACCAGCGCCGCATTGGGCATCTTTGATTGCTTTCGTTGTAAGGATGCCCGCGCCGCCGAAGCAGACACGGGCTGTCCTGGGGGACAAACTTGAAAGGCGACTAGAATCCCCGTCCGCGTCTGGTGGAGCGATTGTCACGTGCGTGTCTTGCGTTCCCTTATCTGTTTTGACGGCCTGCAGAACCGGGTGCGCCGGTGACGATGCTGCTCGACAGCCTTGTGCCTCACGCTGCTCGTTCGCGAAGTTGATAGATCGCGATGTGCTGGCAGTGGGCGATCAACTTCCGGCCGTTCGCAACAACAACGGCATCTACTTCCACGAAACGGTTGCCCTTCTTTTCGTAGTTCGCGGTAACGCGTGCCCGCGCGACCAACTCTTCATCGCAAGCAGCTGTGGACAGCATCTGCATGCGGCTGCCGAGATGAATCCACGGCCCCAGTAAAGCGTTCTCCATCAAGACCCGGTTCATAACCCGCTGCACCATACCGGGATGCACCAACCCTTCGCGAGCATAGATTGGATCGGTTTCGCGTACTTCCGCCCGATAGTCCGCTCCAGATTGGCCCGGCCAGGAGCGCGGCGCCGTTCCGAGCCATTTGCCGACCTGGTAAGACCTGAGATCGACCGGCCCCCGCACCGCAACCGGCGCAGTCTCGGGATAATCGCCAACGGAGATCGGGGGTGGCGCGTCCGGCAGCGAGGCACTGCCGGCAGCTCGAACGTCGCTGCCGTTGAGCGCAATCGCTAGGCCTTCGTCTGAAGGCTCGGACGTAACCACCACGGTTTCGCCATCGTAAACCGGCTTCGCGAAGCGCACCTCCATCAGGCCGCGCTCGAGGAAGGCTCGTCCCCACTTCGCCACCGGAACGTGGACCATATACGCAAAGACATCGACGCCTGGCACCAGGCCGCCGCTGAAGCCATATTTTTGCGCCACCGCATCATCGTGCATCCTGTTTTCGGAGTGCGTGGCGCTGTTGAACGCCTGGACGCGATAGGGCGGCTCAGCCATTTGACTTCCTAACATAGCATTGCTGACGGACATCAATACGGCGCTAAAAGCGTCTGATTGCCGGATGATCCCGGATGAGATCGAGAGTCGTTTTTGATCCATTGCTTCATGTCGGTCCCAAACTGCTTCAGGCAAATTTCCGGCAATTTGATGGCACCATCAGTCTCGCCCAGCAGCGAATAGGTGCAAGCGACATTGTAGCGGACAAGGTTGTCATCGAGGTGGCGCGGCCTTCACCTTTATCAGTTTCGCATACACGTTGTGAAATCGCGCCGAACAGTAACCCCAAGCACCAGCATGCTCAAGTGTCTGATTCAGCTGCTCTTTCCCAGATTTTCGAAGGGTTGCGATTTGCGCCTTCTTAGATCCTTGGACAATTCTAATTTTCGCAATGAAATCAGGTCGATAAATCCTGCTCGACGCGGGGTTACTGTTCGGTGCGATTTCACACTCAATCACCACGACCGAGCATTCGATGCCAAAGCGGGCAGCCGAAATCCTCGAATTCCGTAAGGTCGCTCAGCAGTCCTGGCGATCACACCGACATCTACTGTTCGCTTTCAGTTTCTGACAATCGAGCAGGCCATCCTGTCGTGTCCGTTCGACACGGGCATTGCCCTCGTGCCGCTGCATCCGCCCGACAAAGCGGCATGCTTCGGTGCTGATTCAAACGCAGTCTGTAATGCTATTTTAACCATAATCAGCGAGATTGGGATTCGCGCCAGGTAACGAGTACGCAAATCAGGCAACACGGCGGGCGGCATCCCGCTCCTGGCCGCCCGCGCGTTGCCCCTGAATCGATGCTTTATGAAAACTTCTTCGAATCCGTGGGATACCGACAGCGCCCATATCGAGGCGCTGATCAAGGTCGTCGAAAAAGACGGGCTGTCCCACAGTATGGCGATGGGAGAATTGCTGAGGGCGCTGCACAGTCTCTCCCAGACCCTCAGCGATCACCAAACCGCTCCAAAGCGAACTGCCCCGCCAGACGACGCATCGGCATAGACCGGCCTTGTTCGCACGAGCAAATTCGCTTTCGTGCTGGTCGTCAGGAAGACACGGGACAGCATCAGAATCTTCCTGGAAGCCCGCCGACCAGGTCAAGCAGCAGGGTTTCGTGACATCCTGTTCTCGCCGCGACGCTATGCCGGCGGCACCAAGTTGGTGCTATTTCCGGCCAGCCTGCTTGACGGCAACGCCATGTAGGTTCACCGGTCATCGCCTGTCGCACGATCAGTCGTCATGGTCATGAGTTCTCATCGGCGGGCGCAGGAAAACCAGGATGATCCGTTCATCACATCGCGTCGTCGACGAGACCGACGCTCGGCTGCTCGTCCTCGCCATCATCTTCACCGCCCGCAATCCCCATCGGAATATCCCCTGCCAGCAGCTTCTCCTTCGACAGCAACCCGGCGTCTTCGAGCGCCTCGAAATCCGGCAGGTCGCGCAGCGTGTCGAGGCCGAACTCCAACAGGAATTCTTTGGTCGTCACGTAGGTGTAGGGCGCGCCGGGCGTCGGGCTGCGCGGGCCGGACGCAATCAGCTTCGCGCCGCGCAGATGACCAATAAAATCACGACTGATCTCCTTGCCGAAGAAAGACGACAACTCGGCGCGGGTGATCGGCTGGAAATACGCCACGCACATCAGCACCAGCACCTCGGATTGCGTGAGATCCATCGCCTTCTCACTGCCGCCCATAGCGGCGCGGATGGCGTCGGCATAGGTCGGCCGGGTCAAATGTTTCCAGCCGCCGGCGACGGCGACCAGGTCGTAAGGCCGCCCGCGCAGCTCCTCGCGAATGTCGTCGATCAAGAGATCGAGGTTGCAATCCGCGCCAACCACCCGCGCGAGGACACTACGTGTCACCGGCTCGCTGGCGGCAAAAATGGTTGCCTCAACGCGCTGCATCCATTCGCGCCAGCGCGCCTCCGGCGGCAGGTGATCCAGCTCCCGGTCAAGCAACGGTCGTTGCCCATCCCCATTGTCTCGCCGAGTTTTGGTCGAACGAGCCGCCATCGTCACAGTCCGTAGGTGCGGAAGGTCGGGCGACCGGACAGCTCACGCACGGCACCCAGGACAAGAAGCCGGTCGAACAGGCGGCGTAGCCCCCGGTCACTCATCTTTTTGTCCATTTTTTTGTCCCCGCGCGAGGCCATGAGCGCGTCTTCGTTCAACAACCGGTCGACGATCGCGTCCGCTCCCTTGGCCCTGAGTTTCGGCGCGACGGCCAGCAGTTTTTCGGCACGGCGGCCGAGCTCAGCAAAAAGATCGATGGCGCGCAGCGCCGCCCGCGCCTGTGCCGCCAGCAGTTTTTTGGCACGCTCCGGCTCTGTCTCAGGGCCCGCTGCCGCCATACCGGTCGCCGCCCGACGTGAATGCCCGGCACGCATGCCAAAAAAAGCAGCTTCGGTGCCCAGCAGCGGTATTGCATGCGGCCACGCCAGCCGCTGCGCCAGCAGACCGTCGGCGAGCCAGGCGCCGAAAGCCGGCCCAAAACCATAGCGTTCGGCGGCCACAAAAGCACCGGTCAGCATCCCGACCGTCTCTGCCCCGCCGCCGATCTGACCGAGTTCCCCCACCAGAGCGCTGACCACCTCTTCATCCGGGGCGTAGCCGAGTTCTTCCAACACCGCGCCGATGCTCCGCTCGGTCAGCAGTTTCTCGGCAGGCGTGTCGACCAACCGGCGCCAGGCGAGCAGCAAAAGCCCGGCCGGGCCAACGGACAAAAAATCGCCGGGGCGTGTCAGCAGCACGGCGTCGCGCAATGCCAAAGAATCCTCGACGCGGCCGGCCTGTCGTGCCGTCACCGCGGCCGCGACAAGCGCCAGGCGCTGCCGCCAGACCCCGGCCCACCGTTCCTGCCGGCGGACTACCGCATCGAGGGCGCCGATAGCAGCACCGGCAGCAAGCGCGACCTCCTCAACTTCCTTTCCCGCAACGCTTTGCGCATCCGGGATTGCCCGGCGCAGCCAGGCCGGGACCAGGGCCCACGGAGCGACGGCCACCGCGTCAAGAAGCTTGCCGGGGTGGCGCGAGAGGAGTTTGGGCCGCAGAATCATCGAAAAGCAGGATGAATCACGGCGGCGCTTTTGACAACGATAATATGCCTAAAGCGCCCTGCCTGTCGGCAAACAATAATGAATGATAATCTTGCATTATCGCTCGTTTTGTGAGACCCCTTAAAAAATGGCCTTGTGGCTCGCTTTTCACCGGCGGACAGTCTCCTTTAGGCGTCAGATCGACGAGAATTCGCGTTCATTGAGCGGACCGGGTTTGCGCTTAATCCCCGGACAGCGGCAGCGGGCAGCCTCTCTCGTCGAGCAGAATGCCGATATCGACGTCAATCGGGCTTGCGGACGAAATCTCGTGCATCCTTGTACGGCCGGATGAATCGAAATTCGTGAGACTACGCCCCGCAGCACGCAGTCTCAGCATTTCTGAATCGCCTGCTCGTCGCTCGATAGTTTGGGCGACAACCATGCCCCGGGTGACGCCGGATTCCCGGCAAGCGCAGCATCGATCAGCCGAGCCCGGACACGCTCTCGCTTTCGCGGGGGCAGCTCTTCCGCTGCGGTCCAGTTCGGATCAGCCAGAATTTGACGTGCCAGGCGCTCGTACTCGGCCGCCGAGCGCTTCAGCAGCTGGACGTGCGGCCGTCGGCTTGGCCTTGAGAGGCGGATCGGTCGTGGCGCGGCCCGCCGGGCGAGATGAGCGGCGACAGGCGGCATTGCACCGTCCACGCGCGGATCGGTACCGAAAACGTCGTCCAGAGCCAGCAGCGTCAGGAAGCGCCAGCGCACCGGCAACTGGCCGAGCGGAGTTTTGGCGCCGACGGCATGCCTGGCTTCATAGGGACAGCGCCAGCCGGCTTCGTTGAACCACAGCGCCAGCACCGGCCGCGCTGCTGCCGGATGGTCGAGCGGCGCCCAGAGCACTGAGAGCGCCTTCTCGAGCCTGTCGCCCTCGGGATTTTCACCGTTGACGCTTGCCGTGATCCGCTGCTGGGTGGCCAGCGCCGTCGCCAGGAGGGCGGGATCCTGTGGCTGACCGCCCTCCCTCCCCTATCGGTGAGAAGCCGCGCGCAATGGCTGCAGACAGGCCGCGCGCTTCCGTCGTGCAGGTGGAAAGCCACGGAAAGACGCCAGTGGCACGATACGCAGTGATCGTGCAGCAACTCGCCATGAGTTGGGCAGATACAGCGTTCGGCGAGCATCCAGCCGGCTCGAAGATGCGCGTCGTGGCCCGCAGCGCGATCGGCAGCGAAGCAAGCGAGACAGACTGGGATAGACCCGGACATCGCCGACGGCGTCCATTCCGGTCCCCTGCTTACGTACCAGGCTCGAGCGCGTCGCGGGTAGCGCCAGCTCAGGGACAGGCGATGCAACCGATCGGGGTCGACACTGCAGATCTGTGCCCAAACCCTCGTCTGCCCGGCCGCCGGAGCCCCGTCGTCTATCGGCAGGGGTGACGACAGGCCACTGAAATAGCCGGCTAGTTGCTGCGCCGTAAGGCCGTAGCGGCATGCCACCCGCGCCATCCAGGAGGACAGCAATTCGTCGCGAAAGGGCCGCGGCGCCACGGGCAGACGATCCGGCTCCATCACCCGGCCGCCGGCTGCGGCATCCGCCGGCGTGCCGATTGCGTCATCGACACAAGCGGAAGGACAAGATCATCGCCGAAGCTCATCAGGTCGAGCCGTTCCTTCCCCGACCGGATCGCCTCCTCGGCTGCCGTCTCGATCAGCTGGAAAATCCTGAACGTGACGCCGCTGGTGAGCGTGTGGATCCTTTCACGAACCGCGTCCGTTTCGAGATCGGACGGAGCGCGCAGCGGCAGGATGCCAGCGAGGCTTTTCAAGAGCCGCGCAAAGGCGTGATCGTTCTTCCAGAGCTTGAGATGAAACGCCTCGAAGCGCTCGGCAAGCTGCGCGTCGGTGAGCAAGGCCTGGCGCGCCAGGTCGGTACCGGCGCAGACAAGCGGCACTCTGAGGTCGTTTGCGAGAAACCGCAGCGCATTCAGGAAAATCCGTTGCTGCCGATAGGTCCCCGCCAGCATGCCGTTGACCTCGTCGAGCACGATCATTCTGGCGCCGACGGTGCGCAGCAGCGAGCGGCAGATGTCTTTCTCCCGGGCAAGCGCGCCGCCGACGAGCGCTGGAGCCTGCAGGCTGGCCAGCAGTTCCCGATAGAGGTCGCGCTCGACCGGCTCCGAGGGTACTTGGGCCACGACGACCGGCCTGTTGGTCACGCCCGTCGACTGACACAATGTGGGCGGATGCGCCCGCTCGAATTTGCGGACGATCTTGGTCTTGCCCATGCCGGTGTCGCCATAGATCAGCAGGCAGGGCATACGGTCACGTGGGGGATAGGCAAGCAACGCGTTCAGGCGGACAAGTGCGGCTTGCGCCTGGTCGAAGCCGATCCAGCGGTCGGCCTTGATCCAGGCAATGCGCTCTTCGTCGGGCAAAGCGGCATAGCGGCGGTAGCGGTCGTCGAGGTGCTCGAAAGTCCCCTCCCCTCTCACGACCATTCCTCGACGGGAAAGACGGGGACCTTGCTCCAGTCGATCGGCCGCTCATCCTCGATTTGCGCCGGCTCGGCCGCAACCAGCGCGTTTGACGCGGCAGCCTCCAGCGCTCGGTCGCGCCTCTCCGCCAGCTGACGCGCTGCCTTGGTGCGCCTGGTCGCGTCCTCGACTAGTGCGCGCTGGGACTCAATGGTCTCGAAGATCAGCTGCTCGTCGACCAGCGAAAGACCGCGTTCCCGCAGGGCGGTCCGAGCGCGGCGATGTTCGCCAAGTGTGATCGGCGCGCGCCGCAGATCGGCAAAGCGGATCGGCCAGCGCGTACCATCCGGAGCGCGCACGAAAACCCTCGAAAGATCGCGTGGATCGTAGGAAACGCGCAACGCACGATCGAGCCGACCGGCCCATATGCTCAGCACGTCATCCCAGTAGCGGAGACCGAACAGGTGAATGCCGTCACGCCGCACCAGCCGGTCGGCGCTGGGCAGGAAATCGATCGTGAAGCCGGCGAGATCGTGGGGCTGACGCACAGGCCGAACGCGGCGGGCCGCAGCCTCGTGCCATGCCGCAAGCGGCGGAATCCCCAGCGTTCCATGGCGATCGGCGTGGTAGCGCGTGATTTCGAGCGCCATCCACCGCTCCAGTTCATCCAGAGTCATCGTCGCATGGGCGGCGGAATCATAGCTGCCACGCTCGTCGATGTCGCTGAACGTCGTGCCCGGCAGAAGATGGACGGCGCCCATCATGGTGCCGATCAGCCGCTCGATATGGCCGCCATAGTGGGGAGTGGCGATCGGACGATGGATGAGCTCGATGCCATATTCCTCAGCGCCCCGCTGCAGGGCGCGCGACCGGAATTCCTTGGCGTTATCGAGGTGGATGGCATCAGGGAACCCGCAGGCCGGCCACTTCGCATCGATGCCCAGTCCGGCAAGCCACACCTCTTTCGGCTGCACGACATGCTGGATTACGAGTGCGACCGAAACCGTCGACGGCGCCTCGAGCGTCAGGTAGAAGCCCGCGACCATGCGGCTTGCGATGTCGATGGCGAGCGTCAGCAACGGCCGCTGCAGGGGCCGCCGACATCGGCGATCGACGACAATGACATCGACCAGCGTGTGGTCGATCTGGACTACGTTGAACGCGCACTCGGCGGCATATTCTCCCGGAACTGGGTGGAAGCGATCACGCGCTGCCTTCGAGCCTTCCCGTGCCTTGGTCAGTTCGGCGGGGTCTATGACCTCGATCCGCGCCTTCAGCGCATGCCAGGACGGTACGCGCACGCCACGCGAGCGGCAGAGCCCGCGGATCTCCTTGTGCAGTCGATTGATGCTCGGCTTCTGGCGTGTCTTGTAAAAGTCCCGGAGCGCTTCGGCGATTACCGCTTCGGTCTCATCCGGCAACCGGCGGCTGCCCTGTCTCGTGCCGCCCGGGCGCGGCAGCAGCGAACTCGTGACCGGATGCTCCCGATAAGCCCTGATCAGTTCGTAAAGCCGGGTTCGCTTGAGGCCGAGTTCACGGCAAGCCCGGAAGAAATCGGACCGGCCGGGGCAGTCGAGCGAGACCAGTCTGCGGATCACGGCCTCCCTTGCAACCGCCTCATTCCAGGCGGCATCATCAACCGTCTCCTTGTCGGGCCCATGAACCACAGCCACCCTCGCTGTAAAGTTCGTCCGCTCGAATGTTACGAAAAATCCGCTGATTCGGCTAGAATCCGCCAATGAACTCCGAAGATGATTCGCGCCAGATCAGTAACTTGCCGTCCGTTGACCAAACGCGAGCGACAGCCCGAATCGTCGAGCAGAAGCCCGAAAATCGCCTCGCGCGACCCTCCGCACCGCCCCACAGCACGGGGGCGCAGGACGATGCTTTAGGTCTGCGGTCGTCGGCCGGGCTGGAGGCGAAAGCTGCGGACGATTTGCCCGACATCATCGATGTCGTCATGGAGATGGGTCGCGCCCCGGAAGAACTGTCAGCCGAAGCCCCCTCCCCTCTTCCGGCCGTCGCCAATCCGCGCCTGCCGGCGCATCTCGACGCGTTGGCCGATCGCGCGCGCGATTATGTCGAGGCGGCGAGCTCGGCCAACACCCGCCGCGCCTACGCTGCGGACTGGAAGCATTTTTGCGCCTGGGCGCGCCGCTGCATATTTCGGCTGAATCCGCCCTCTGATTTCGGGGGAAAGCGCCCCCCTGTTTCGGTTCAAACCGCCCTGCCGTTTCGGCGATTTCGCCCACACGTGGGAGTAGAGATGGGCGGCGTCTGATCCTGTATCGGCATCTACACTGGGGTCCTTGCGACAATGGGCAGGGAGGGTGGGATGCCGCGAGGGAGATCGGACATGCGACGCATCAGGGAAGTCTTGCGGCTGCGCGATGAGTTCGGGGCGAGCGTGCGCCGGATCGCGGCGGCATGCCGGATGCCGCGCACGACGGTGCGCGATTACCTGCGCCGCCTCGAGAGCGCGGACCTGCGCTTTGGCGACGTGAAGGAGTGGAGCGACGAGGAGCTGGAGCGGCGTCTGTTCCCGCCACCGCCGGCGCAGCCACGTCCCCTGCCGGACTGGGCAGCGGTGGAGCGGGACCTGGGCCGGCGGGGCGTGACGCTCCAACTGCTCTGGCAGGAGTATCTGGTTTGCCATCCCGACGGCTACCGCTACACCCAGTTCGTCCAGCGCTTCCGGGACTGGCAGGCCGCCCGGGCAGTTCCCCGGATGCGGCGCGACCATCTGCCGGGCGACGCGCTGGAAGTCGATTACGCCGGCATGACCCTGATGATCGGGGTCGGCGCCGATGCCCGCCCGGCGCAGATCTTCGTCGCCTGCCTGCCGTACTCCGGCTACATCTACGCCGAAGCGACCTGGACGCAGCGGTCGGAGGACTGGCTGGCCTCCCACGTCCGGCTGCTGGAGCACCTGGGCGGTGCTCCGGCCCGCCTGGTGCCCGACAACCTCAAGGTCGGCGTCAGCCACGCCTCGTTCTACGATCCCACCCTCAACCCCGGCTACCACGACCTTGCCCAGCACTACCGGATCGCCGTCGTCCCGACGCGGGTGCGTCAGCCGAGGGACAAGGCAGCGGTCGAGAATGCGGTGCTGCAGGTCGAACGGCGCGTGCTGGCGCCGATCCGCGACACCGTCTTCGTCAGCCTCGACGCCGCCAACGCCGCGATCCGGGAGCACCTGGCCATGCTGAACGCAGCACCGCTGAGCGGCGACAAGGACAGCTGCCGGGCGCGGATCCTGGCCGAGCGGGAGCGTGCCCATCTGCGGCCGCTGCCGGCGGACCGCTTCGTTCCGGGAACCTGGAGCCGCTACAAGCTGGCGCCCGATTACCATGTCGTGATCGACGGCGCCGCCTACTCGGTGCCCTACACCGCGATCGGCAAGACGGTCGATGTCCACGCGACCGCCGCCCTGATCAGCATCTTCCTGCGCGGGCGGCGCGTCGCCTGCCATCCCCGGGCTTCGGCCGGCAGCCGGACGACGCTGGAAGCTCACCAGCCGGCCTCCCACCGCGCGGTGGCCCGCTACACGCCGGAACACCTTCAGGCCGAGTTCGCCGCGGTCGGCTCGGCGGCGACCCTGCTGTTCGAGCGCATCCTGGCGGCGGCGGAACATCGCGAGCAGGCGGTGCGTGCCGGTCTCGGCCTGCTCCGGCTCGGCGGCGCCCACGGCGCCGACCGGCTGGAACAAGCCTGTCAGGCCGCCCTGGAAGCCAATGTCCGATCCTGGCGCTACGTCCAGCGCTGGCTCACCAGCGGCGGTCCGCCGCCAGCCTCATCCGACGGCTTGGGCGAGCACGCCAACCTGCGCGGCCCCTCTTACTACCGGAACTGAACAAGGAGACCCGAGAGCATGAAGCATCCGACCCACGAGGCTCTGCGCCGGCTGCGGCTGTACGGCATGGCGCGCGGCCTGGAAGACCTCGAGCGCCAGCCCGAGCGCAACCAGCTCAGCTTCGACGACCAGCTTGCCCTGCTGGTCGAGCGCGAGACGGCGGAGCGCGCCAACACCGCCCTGGCCAGCCGGCTGAAGCGGGCCCGGCTGCGCCAGACCGCCTGCCTGGAGGATCTCGACTGGCGCACGCCGCGCGGCCTCGATCGCACGCTGATCCGCGATCTGGCGAGTTGTCGCTGGGTTCGCGAGCACCAGCCGCTGCTGGTGACCGGCCCGACCGGCATCGGCAAGACGTTCCTGGCCTGTGCGCTGGGCAACCAGGCGGCCCGGGAAGGCTACGGCGTCTTCTACACCCGGCTGACGCGCCTGCTCGACGATCTGGCGACCGCCCGGCTCGACGGCTCGCTCGCCCGCGTCCTGCGCCGCCTGGCCCGCCTGGAGGTGCTGATCATCGACGACTGGGCCATGACCGAGCTCACTGCGGCTCAGCGGCTCGACCTGATGGAAGTGATCGACGACCGGCATGACCGTGCCGCCACGGTGCTGGCAACCCAGATCCCCGTGGCGAACTGGCACCGGTCGATCGGCGATGCCACTTACGCCGACGCGATCCTCGACCGCGTCGTTCACCGGGCATTGCGCATCGAGCTCACGGGCGAGTCCATGCGCCGGGTACGGGCGGCAGACCAGAAAACAGCCAGATCTGCAACGCCATCGTGACCCCTGGCACGAGCGACGATACCAGCATAAGATGAAAACGATGGATCACGATGCCGCCCACCCACCCGTCCCATGGGGCGGGTGGGCGAAATCACCGAAACGGTGGGCGGTTTGAACCGAAACGCCAGGGCGCTTTCGCCGGAATACGCACGCCGCCAAGGTCTGGACGTGTTCCCGCCCGATCCGCAGTTGGTCGGCCTCTACATCACCGCCTGCGCCTCAGGAAAGGCGACCGGCGACAAGAAGCCGAACTCCGTATCCACGATCGAGCGGCGCCTCTCCTCGCTGACGTGGAACTATGCACAGCGTGGCCAGCCGCTGGACAGGAAAGACCGGCACATCGCCACCGTCATGGCCGGCATTCGCAACAGCCACGCAAAACCGCCAGTACAGAAGGAAGCCATCCTGCCCGAGAATCTCATGGCCATGCTGGAAACCCTCGATCGGGGTACCCTGCGCGGCTTGCGCGACCGTGCCATGCTGCTTCTCGGCTTTGCCGGCGGGCTGCGTCGTTCCGAAATCGTCGGCCTGGACGTCGGCCGCGACCAAACCGAGGACGGCCGCGGCTGGATCGAGGTCTTCGAAAAAGGCCTGCTCGTCACGTTGCGCGGCAAGACCGGCTGGCGGGAGGTCGAGATCGGCCGGGGCTCGTCCGACACGACCTGCCCGGTCGTGGCGCTGGAGACCTGGCTCAAGCTCGCGCGCATTGCCCACGGGCCGCTGTTCCGAAGGGTGACGGGGCAAGGCAAAAAGGTGGGCAGCGAGCGGCTCAACGACCAGGAGGTGGCACGCCTGGTCAAGCGGGCAGCGCTGGCGGCCGGCGTACGCGGCGATCTTTCCGAGGGCGAACGAGAACAAAAGTTCGCGGGGCATTCGCTGCGCGCCGGGCTTGCCTCGTCGGCCGAGGTCGACGAGCGCTACGTGCAAAAGCAGCTCGGCCACGCCTCCGCCGAGATGACCCGTAGATATCAGCGGCGCCGCGATCGGTTTCGAGTCAATCTCACCAAGGCAAGCGGGCTGTAGGGACAAAAAACCCCCTCCCCTGCCCTTCTCGCACATCTGGTGGGCGAATTCGGCGTGGCGCGCCAGCGGTTCAATAACTAGATAACGCGAGCGCCTTTCACTCTGACGTGGCATTCTCATGAAAAAGATCGGTTTTCTGTCGTTCGGACACTGGACGCCCTCGCCCCAGTCGCAGACACGGTCTGCATCCGATGCACTCCTGCAGTCCATCGATCTGGCCGTTGCTACCGAAGAGCTGGGCGCGGATGGGGCATATTTCCGCGTGCATCACTTCGCCCGCCAGCTTGGCTCGCCGTTCCCGCTGCTGGCGGCGATTGGCGCCAAGACCAGCCGCATCGAGATCGGCACGGCGGTCATCGACATGCGCTACGAGAACCCGCTCTACATGGCCGAAGACGCCGGCGCCGCCGACCTGATCGCCGGAGGGCGTTTGCAACTGGGCATCAGCCGCGGCTCGCCAGAGCAGGTGATCGATGGCTGGCGCTACTTCGGCCACGTTCCGCAAGAGGGCGAGAGCGATGCCGACATGGCCCGGCAGCACACCGACGTGTTCCTCGACGTGCTGCGCGGCAAAGGCTTTGCACAACCCAACCCGCGCCCGATGTTTCCGAACCCGCCTGGCCTGCTGCGTGTCGAACCACATTCGGAGGGCTTGCGTGATCGCATCTGGTGGGGCGCCGCCACCAACGCAACTGCGGAATGGGCAGCAAAACTGGGAATGAACCTGCAGAGCTCCACACTCAAGTTCGACGAGAGCGGAAAACCCTTTCATCTCCAGCAGGCCGATCAGATTCGCGCCTTCCGCGAGGCGTGGAAGGCGGCCGGTCACACGCGCGAGCCGCGGGTCTCCGTCAGCCGCAGCATCTTCGCGTTGGTGGACGATCGCGACCGGGCGTATTTCGGCGGCAACGAGAGCGAAGATCATTTCGGTTACATCGAGCCTGAAAAGCTCGCCGTGTTCGGCCGCTCCTATGCCGCCGAGCCGGACGTCCTTATCGAGCAGTTGAAGGGCGACGAGGCCATCGCCGAGGCTGACACGCTGCTGCTCACCGTCCCCAACCAGCTCGGTGTCGACTACAATGCGCATGTCATCGAGGCGATCCTGACCCACGTCGCCCCGGCCTTGGGTTGGCGCTGACGCCTCCGTCCGAAAGCTCCCTCTGTCCTTCCGCAATTGCTTCATCGCCAGGACAACTGGTCCTTCGGCAGCCGGCCGCTCGGGTCGAATACAGTCACCTTGTGCGGAAGATCCGGACCCCAGTCCCAAAGCACTAGGTTGCGATCTTCTGTCTCGGCACCCGGAGCAAAACTCGGAACCAGAATACCGGCAATGCCTTGAAGCCGCAGTTGGTCATAGATGGACCAGGATGCAGGGCGCTCGCCGTCGCTGAGGACCGTTGCCCAAGCGCAGGCCATGTCCTCGAGCGCGACGGAAAATTCTCCCCTCCCCTGCTCGGTCGTCAGGTCTGCGATGCCCTCGCAATCGACCTCATAGGAGCACAGCACACAGGGGTCGATCCGATGCGCAAAGCCTTGATTGGCTTCTTTGACCGCCGTCATGATGGTGAGCCCCAGATATAGCGCTGGCACACCTTTGGGATTGAAGCGCGCACCCCTGATCGCGGCTCCCTCACCGGAAGTCGGCTTGAAGGCCCAACGCGGATCATGTGCCCTATAGCAGGTTCTGACGAACCTCACGCAAAGCCGCCGAGGGCCATATGATCCAGATAATCGCGAACGGCAGCGGCTTTGCCTTCCTTCACGAGGGCTTCGGCGGTGCGACCACCGAATGCCGGCAGCGGCTGGGCTCGGTACCAGGCCATCGCCTGTTCCTTTCCGCCCGCCCATTCCGTCACGCGACTGATGATCTCGAGCATTTCACGTAGACGCCCCTGGGTCTTTATCGTGCGGCTGCGCTCCAACCGATAGAGGGTTTCGCGGGCAAGGCCGGCCGTCTCGGCCAATTGGCCCTTGGACATTCCAAAGCCGTCCGCCACTTGGTTGATGGCAATTTTCCCGGCCCGGTCCATATAGGACAAAACCAAAGGTTCATTCTGCACGGGTATCTTGAGGGCCTGGCCCATAGGATTCCATCCTGTCATACACATAGTCGCATTTACTGTGCAAAAGATATGACACTCCTCGGCTATTTTCAAGTTCGGAAGCCGATGCGTCTCCAACCGATCGGTTATCTGTATCTTCTACGTTTGTAATTTCGTCTCCGATACGGTTCTCAGGCGCTCCAAATGGCCAAAACACCGCACAACCACTCCTCCCGTCGACCACAGAGCCGGCAAATCGGCTATGCGCGCGTCTCGACAGACGAGCAGGCTACAGAAGCCCAGGAGATGGAGTTGCGGTCCGCCGGATGTGAGACAATCGTCCGGGAGCACGGCTCCGGGGCCTCAAGAGCCCGCCCTGCCCTTGCCAAGATTGTCCGCGAGATCGACGCTGGCGACACGCTTGTCGTCGTTCGGCTCGACCGCCTGGCGCGCTCGGTAAGCCATCTGCTCGATGTCATCGAGGACCTGACGGCAAAAGGTGCGCATTTCCGGTCGCTCAGCGACCCGATCGACACCACGACGCCGCAAGGCATGTTTTCCCTGCAGGTTCTTGGCGCCGTGGCCCAGCTGGAGCGGGCTCTCAACTCCGAACGGACCAAGGCAGGCATCAAAGCCGCCAGAGCAAAAGGCCGGATGCCGGGCAATCCAGGGATCCGCGAACGTCGGCCGGACGCGCTGGCCAAGATGACGGCCGCGCAAAAGGCAGCCTATGGAGCGCGTCTCCAGTCATCCGCGAACCAGTGGCTTCCCATTGTGCGGCGCATGCGACCCGACCACACATGGGACGATATCTCCCGCGTTCTCAGGCAACGTGGTCTCGATTGGACTCCTGAGCGTTTACGGCGCGCGGTGAAATGGATTGTCAGCGAGGGAATGGCCGACAAGTCGCTTCTGAGGAAGTCGCCGCCTCGGCCAGCTGAGGATCGTCTGATGACCCTCGTGGCGGGCATCCATTCCTCCAATCCGGAGCTGACCTTGCGCGAAATCGCCAACCAGCTCGAGCGACTTCGTGAGCGTACGCCCCGTGGCGACATTGGTGCGAAAATGGTGATCGAGCTGGCGTCCGGGAGTCAGGTCGCGTATAGGGGCCGCCCGCCTGTCGCCCCTCGAGATTTGCATGCCCTACAAGGCGAACGAACCCCGCCGCCACAAGATCCCGAAGGCGCGCTACAAGATTGACAACTGGGCCGAGTATGATGCCGCACTTCAGCGACGGGGCAGCCTGACGGTCTGGGTGACGCCCGAGGCGCTCGCGGCCTGGACACCGGCCCGGTCAGGCAAACGCGGCCGGCCGCGAAGCTATTCGGACATCGCCATCGAGGCCGGGCTGATGTTGCGCCTGGCCTTTGGTCGTCCATGGCGTCAGACCGAAGGCATGCTGAAGTCGGTCATGGGGCTGCTCGGCCTGGAGCTGCCGGTCCCGGACCATACGACCTTCTCGCGCCGCGGCGTCGACCTGGGGATCGCGGCGGCGCTGAAACGGGCGAACGGATCGGTGACCGTGGTGATCGACAGCACCGGCCTGAAGGTGTTCGGGGCCGGCGAGTGGCTGCACGAGAAACACGGCGGCAAGCCGCGACGGACCTGGCGCAAGCTCCACTTGGCGATCGATCCCGACAGCGGCGAGATCCTCGCCTCGGAGCTGACCACCATGGACGAGGGCGACGCGTCGCGGGTCGGCCCGCTGCTCGATCAGATCGACCGCCCGATCTCCGCGGTGTTCGCCGACGGCGCATACGATGGGGAGCCGGTCTACCGCTCCGTCGCCGGGCACACTCCCGACGCCGCCGTGGTCATCCCGCCCCGCTCGACCGCGGTGCCGAGCGCCGCGGCGGACACCGAGCCGACCCAGCGCGACCGCCACATCCAGCTGATCGAGGAGCGTGGTCGGCTGGGATGGCAGCGGGCCGTCGGCTACGGGAAAAGATCCTTGGTCGAAGTGGCGGTGTTTCGGTACAAGGCCCTGATTGGCCGCAGCCTGCGGGGTCGGAGTCTGCCTGCCCAGAAGGTCGAGGCAACCGCCGGATGTAAGGTCATCAACATCATGACCGGCCTCGGCATGCCGGTGTCCCGCCGGATCGCCTGACCGCCGCGGGAAAGGGGGTAATCCGGCCCCATCCTGATTTCTGCACCAACGTCCCAGCGATGCGATCACGGCCCAGCGATGGCCGCCACCTTCAGAACCTGCAAAAAGACTGTTCTTTCTGCCCAGAGCGACTGGCCGGATGCAGCGTTCCACCACATTGGTATCCATTTCCACCCGGCCGTCGTTGAGGTAGAAGCACAGCGCCATCCAGCGGCCGAGCGCATAGCGGATCGCCTCCGCCAGTTTGGAGCGGCCAGGCAGGCGTCGGAGTTCCTGCTCCAGCCAGGTCTTCAGCTCAGCTACCTGTGGAGCAGCCTCGGCCTGCCGGATCTGTCGGCGCTCATCGGCCGTGCGGCCGCGGATGCGGTCCTCGATCGCGTAGAGCCGGGCCATGCGGCGCAGCGCGTCGGCGGCGATCGGAGAGCCGCTTTCGGCCAGATCGTAGAAGCGCCGGCGGGCATGAGCCTTATCTGGAGCTCCAGATAAGTCGCATTGGACTAAACCGCTACGCGGTATTGGCGCTCCGGCTCGAGAGATCGCTGTCCATCCTGACGTGAAACCGCTGGTCGACTGAGTTCCGGCATCCCTGGAGGTTCCGATTGCGCCAGCATGGCGGGGCTGCTCGCAGCACCGTCCATCTCGCTCAGGAGATTCCCCATGACAGCCCTTCGGCAACGCATGCTCGAGGATATGCGGGTGCGCAACCTCTCGCCGCACACCCAATCCTCCTACATCCTGCAGGTCTCCCTGTTCGCCCGCCACTTTGGCCGATCGCCGGAAGAGCTGGGACCGGACGAGATCCGCGCCTGGCAGGTCCACCTGACCGACGAGAGGAAGCTATCGCCGGCCTCGATCGCGGTCGCCGTCTCGGCGCTGCGCTTCCTCTACAAGGTGACGCTCAGGAAGGCGTGGACCTTCGAAGAGGTCCTGCCGGCGCCGAAGCCGCCGCACAAGCTGCCCGTCGTCCTCAGCCCCTTGGAAGTCGTGCGGTTCCTCGGCTGTGTCGACAACATCAAGCACCACGCCATCCTGACCACCTGCTACGCCGCCGGCCTGCGCGTCTCCGAAGCCGTTCACCTCAAGATCAGCGCCATCGACAGCCGGCGCATGGTCATCCGCGTCGACCAGGGCAAGGGCCGCAAGGACCGCTACGTCATGCTCTCGTCCGCCCTGCTGGAGACGCTGCGCAGCTACTGGCCGACCGTTCATGCCCGGGAGTGGCTGTTCCCGGGAGACTTGCCCGGCCAGCCGATCACCCGGGACGCCGTCGGCAACGCCTGCCGCAGGGCGCACCGTCTCTCCGGTCTCACCAAGCCGGTCACCCCGCATTCGCTGCGCCACGCCTTCGCGGTCCACCTGCTGGAAGCCGGCACCGACGTGCGCACTATCCAGCTGCTGCTTGGACATCGCAGCCTGGCGACTACGGCCCAGTACCTGCGCATCGCCACCAGCACGGTCTGCGCGACGGCCAGCCCGCTCGACCTGCTGCCCCGCCCGATCCCGATCGAGCCGAAGCCCGCCGCGCCCGCGCACTTCTGAGCGCCCGGCCATGGCCCGGTCAGGGCCGGAAGTGGCGGATGTGTTCCGCCGCTACGGCGACGCCTATCGTGAGCGGCATGACGCGGCCCTGCCCACGGCGCAGCGCCGCGTCATGACCGCAATCGAACGCTGCCGCACGGCGGCGTTGGGTGGTCACGTCGACCAGTGTGATCAGTGCGGGCACCAGCGTATCTCCTACAACAGCTGCCGGAATCGGCATTGCCCGAAATGCCAGTCGCTGGCCCGCGCCGAGTGGCTGGAGGATCGCCGCGCCGAGATCCTCGACACCCAGAGGCTGTTCGTAGAGATCAGGCACTGACGTCCTCATTTGCCAAGCGCTTCAGGCGCCGAGAAAGGATGGAAACGAAGGCGATCTCGATGAAGGCGACGAGATGCTCCTTCGTCCGCTCGAAGATGATGTTCAACCGACGATAGCGTGAGATCCAGGCAAAGGACCGCTCCACCGTCCAGCAAATCCCAGTCGGGAGGAACTTTCCGTTGCGGCCGCGAGCGATGGGCTCGACGGCAATGCCGAGCTTCTGCCCTGCTTTGGCCAGACGCTTGCCCCGGTAGCCGAGGTCGCCCAGCGCCGATCCCCGGAAGCCTTTGCCGGAGAGTTCGCGGAGCACCGGGATGATCCCTTTCGTATCATGCACGTTGGCTGGCGAGACGTCGATCGCCAGCGGGATGCCGTACTTATCGACGCCCAGGTGAACCTTGACGCCGTTGATCTTCTTGCCGCCATCGAAGCCACGGCCGAAGCAGCTCGGGGCCGAGCGGCAGGAGCGGCTGTCGATGACGACAGCCGTCGGCTCCGCGGCATCACCGCAGGCCAGCCGCCAAGTGCGGCGCAGCCGGTCGAGCAGGCGGCGCCACAGTCCAATCCGGGTCCAGCGGGCGAACAGGCTGAACAGCGTGTTGAACGGGATATCGCAGAGCTGGCCGATGGCGCGCCACTGCATGCCGCAGAAGCAGAGACACCAGATCGCCATGATCGCCTTGCGCAGCGTTGCTCCAGCCAGTGCCGGCTTTGGTCCTGACCGCGTCGGCTTCGCGCCGTCTGCCTCCATCGCCGCAAGTTCCACCAGAACCTCATCCACGAAGGCATCGACGTCGGAGAATGCATCCCACGAGGCTGGAGACGTCTTGGCGGTTCTGACGGCGGTACCCATATCCTGCTGGCTCGGCGACTGTTGACGACGGCTCCCGACATAGCCCGTCAACCTCCCGCACGTCAGCCCTCTTTCTCCTTAAAGTAGCATCCCGGTCAGCACAGGGCGGCACGCCCCGTCTGCGAACAGACTCTAAAAAGGCGGGAGAGTTCAACCAAATCGTCCTGTGTCATCTGCCTTTCCGCCAAAACCGGTCAGGATCAGGATCGCCGGGCTGGTTGTCTCCAGAACAGGCTCCACCTCAGAGCGTTCCGTCGCTTACCTGTTTGTACCGGTAAGCGACGGTGGGATTGTTGGATCTGGCACGGGAACCAGGGCTCGTCATTTCGCATCAGGCGACGTGAGGTGCTGAGACAGGTACTTGTTCATCTCGAACATGGTTACCTTCTTCCTGCCGAATACCGCTTCCAGGTTGTCGTCGGCCAGGATCTCGCGCCGGTTTTCCGGGTTCTGTAGTTCATGCTTCTTGATGTAGTCCCACACCTTGCTGACGACGTCACCGCGCGCCAGAGGCTCGCCTCCGACGACGGCAGCCAACTCCTTGGACGGCTGCAGGAGCTTTTGCAGCGCGTTGGGCTTCTGGCCCTCTTTGCTTACCGGCTCTACTTTGCTGCTTTGTGCCTTAGCTGCTTTGGGCGCTTTCGCCCCCTTGGTTTCCTTGGATGCTCTGGTTTCGTCAGATGATTTAGCTTCTTTGGAAGTCTTGGTGTCTTTAGCCGCCATGATTGCCCTCTGCGTCGCCGGGTTCGTTGGTTTCACCCGGTGGAGATGTGCCGGTCGCAGGTAACACTTTGCCGACTGGGAAGATCCCTTCGAACCTATCCATAAGGTTATCAATGCCCTCAGTTACGCTGATGGAATGTGCTGAACCGCTTGTCGCGCCGAGACCAGAGCAGCCCGGCCATGACGAGCGTGTAGAGGACTGCCGCGAGAACATAGCCTACTCGCGTCGAAAACGCCTCGGCGCTGCTCCCGGGCAGCGGCGCGCCGAGACCAGAGCAGCCCGGCCATGACGAGCGTGTAGAGGACTGCCGCGAGAACATAGCCTACTCGCGTCGAAAACGCCTCGGCGCTGCTCCCGGGCAGCGGCGAGACGCCGAGCCCGAACAGGATCAGGAAGGTGACAAGCACACCCGCATAGACTTTGCCGGCCCTGACATCGGCCGCTGCCCGCCCCCCAAAGGCAAGGCCGACTGCCAGAAGGATCAGGAACAGCCAGGGAAGTTCCGGCCGCAGTTCGACGACCGTAAAGGCGATTGAGGCGACTATCCCTCCCAATAGAATGACGGTCACCAGAGCAGATGTCGTACGCAGGCTGGTCGCAAAGTCGATCTGGCCGAGAAGCGAGCGCACGATCCGCGACAGCCTGCGCATTCCCAGCATATTCGTCACAGCGCACGACGATGCGGCGACCATTGGACAGGCCATGGCTGCCCGGACGGTCGGCTTCGTCACCAAGCCCTACACCTTAAGGGAAATCACGGCTGCCCTTGCCGAAGCTCTCAGCAGCCCTCATGGCCTTTGCTGAACCTGGACAAGCCGCTCGACATCATAGCGGAAAGATGATCTTCCAGACCGTTCCCGATGATGCATCCACCTCGATCGATCCCTCGACCTGCTTCACCAGTCGCTCGACAAGGGTCATCCCGACGCTGCGGCGGAGTTGCCGATCCATTCCCTTGCCTGTCAATCGGCTTCGGAATCTGGGTTCTTCCAAGTTTAGTGTGACCAACCGGAGGTAGATCCATTCTCGGAAAGCAGTCCGAAACGAAGCCCGGTGTCGACGGCAAGTGGGATTGCCATATGAGAGACATCCTCCACCATCCTGAGTTCGTGCTTGCACATTTCTCTGCATTCAATCGGTTTTCCTGACACTCTTGAGGTCCTTGAACAAATCGATCATGGCTTTTGCCGGATCACGTTGCGGGCGCAGCCAACAGCAAAGTCCGCTCCCTGCACCGCATGCGGAACTCCGTCGCGGCGGGTTCACGGCTTCTACTGGCGCAGCCTCGGCGACGTCGCCTGCTTCGGCCGCCCGATACTTCTGCTCATCCGGATCCGTCGCTTCCGCTGCACCATTCCCGAATGTCCACGGCGAACCTTCGCCGAGACCCTGCCCGGCGTTGCCTGCCCACGGGCGCGCCAGACGGACCGTCTGCGCTCTGTGCATCGGGCAATCGGCCTGGCACTGGGCGGCAACCCCGGCGCCCGCCACGCCGCCACCCTGGGCGTGCCGATCAGCCGCTCGACGTTGCTGCACCGTGTCTGTTCCAGTGATGCCGACCCGATCCCACCGGTCAGGGTGTTCGGCGTCGATGATTGGGCATGGCGCAAAGGCCAGAGCTACGGCACGATCCTGTGCGATCTCGAGCGTCGCCGGGTGATCGACCTGCTGCCCGACCGCAATGCCGACACGCTGGCGGCGTGGCTGAGGGAGCATCCTACTGTCTCGGCCGTTGTCCGCGACCGCGCCGGCGCCTATGCCGACGGCGCCAGCCGGGCCGCGCCGAATGCCACTCAGATCCTGGACCGCTGGCATCTGCTGCGTAATGGCAGCGACGCTCTGCGGAACCTTCTCGATCAGCATCACCGCGACCTGCGCGAGGCCGCGCGGGCGGCAACATTACCGGCGGGTCCGACAGCAATCGCGGATGTTCCGAAGCCGGCTTCACCAGCGGAGCGACCGATGCGTACAACCGAGCGGCGATCGCGAGTGGCGCAGGAACGCCGCGATGCCCGCTTCGCTGAAGTCGTCCGTCTGCGCCAGCAGGGTCTGTCGCTGAAAGCGATCGCCCGGACGATCGGCATCGAACGCAGGACGGTACGTCGTTGGCTGAAAGCCGGTCATGCCCCGACATGGCGCCATGCCGATCGCGGTACCAGCATCCTCGATCCGTACAAAGCCTGGCTGGAAGAACGCTGGCAGAGCGGTTGCACCAACGCTGCAGCACTCTGGCGGGAACTCCGGGACCGAGGCTTTCCCGGGCAGTACACGGTTGTACGGGATTGGGCGACACAGCGCCGACGCCAGGATCCACCTGCCGAACCAAAGCAAGGCTCCGGTAAACCGGCTTTGGACATGACCTCGGAGCCGCCGACACCGCGCCGGGCGGTTCGCCTTCTGACCAGCGAACCCGACAAACTCGGCGATGACGACCGCCGGTTCGTCACGGCGCTGCTGGAGCGCTCGCCCACCATCGCCACCGCCGTCGAACTCACCCGCCGCTTTACAACGATGGTGAAGGAGCAGGTGGCCAGCACCCTCGATTGCTGGCTGCAGCAGGCGGAAACCAGTGCTCTGGCATCATTCGCAGCAGGCTTGCGCCGTGACGAGGACGCGCTCCGCGCCGCGTTGACTGAGCCCTGGAGCAATGGACAGGTCGAGGGTCAGGTCAACAGGCTCAAGGTCATCAAGCGCGAAATGTACGGACGCGCCGGGTTCGAGCTCCTGCGCTGCAGGGTGCTCGCGCATGCTTGACGCGAATGTTGTCTTGAATGGACACGCCTTGGTCATTCACACAAAACTTGGAAGAACCCAACTTTGTACGCCGAATAACAATCTATGCCTCCGCTCAGGATCTGGCGCGAGACCTGACGGAACCCCGTTGACGGTCCCCCGCCCCGCTCGCTGACGCAGCCCGAGCTGCCCCACGGTTTCCGTTGCTCTCACATCCATACGTCCAGCAACCGCCGAGGAGATCGAGAAGGGAGCACTCCCGTCCAGAGAGCCCATATGATAAGCTGAGCTGTCAGCAATGGAGAACGCCATGACCAGAGAGCACACGATCCAGGGCAATCTCAATGCTCCAAAGCCCGTGATAAGCGGCACCGCCACCGTCACGTTTGAAGAGAACATGGCTGAGGCACGCAAGAACATCGAGGACACTCATCGCATCCTCAAAGAGAGCGAACCTAACGCGAAGGTGATTGAGGAATGGCTGAACCGCCGGCGCCAAGAACAGGTATAGGCTCAGGCTTCTGGGCGACCATCCTGGCGCCTTTCGTCAAGAGCGTGGAAATCTACCAGCTCCTGAAACGGACCGACGACATTGCAGCCGATGTCCGTAAGCAGACCGCTGAGCTAAAAGCCCTAAGCGAGCGCATGGCAACACTGGAAGGAGCCTTCGCCGAGTTCACCAGAGACATCGACCGCATGGACCGCAACATAGACGCCAAAGTGGAGCTTGCGGTCATTAAGACCATGCAGAACAACAAGAGATAAACTTAACTATCATGCTATGCCATCTCTTTCATTTCCTTTTTACTTGGAACTAAAGTCTAGTATTTTATTCCAGTAGGCGAGAGTAATCAATGACTTGCGGCAATCTGCTGTAGAGAGTAGTTTTTTACACTAACGCTTCGCCTACCCTGATCACCGTTCCCTCCTCGAACGGCTTCCCCACCACCTGCAATCCCAGCGGCAGCCCCTCCGCCGAAGTCCCAGCCGGCACCGACATGGCTGGCAGGCCGGCCAAGTTTACCGTAATCGTGTAGACATCGATCAGGTACATGGCCACTGGATCGTCCATCAGTTCCCCGACCGGGAAAGCCGGGATTGGAGAGGTTGGGTATAGCAGGGCATCGACCGACCCGAACACCGTGTCGAAGTCCCGCTTGATCAGCATGCGGACTTGCTGCGCCTTGCGATAATAGGCATCGTAGTAGCCGGCCGACAGCGTGAAGGTGCCCAGCAGGATGCGGCGCTTCACTTCCTCGCCGAAGCCTTCCGCTCGAGTGTTCTCGATCATCTCGGCCAGCGAGTCACCATCGACCCGCAGACCATATCGCACGCCGTCGAAGCGCGAAAGATTGGACGAGGCTTCGGCCATGGCGATGATGTAATAGGCCGGCAGGGCATAGCGTGACATCGGCAGGGACACCTCCACCACGTCGGCTCCCTGATCGCGCAGCATGGCGGCACCATGTTCCCACAGGGCCACCACATCGTCGCGCAGGCCGTCCAAGCGGTATTCCTTGGGAATCCCAATTCGCATTCCTTTGACCGGCTGACCGGCGAACAACTCAAAATCGGGCACGGACTGGTTGACCGAGGTCGAATCCTTTTCGTCCGGACCGGCTATTGCGTTCAGCAGGATCGCCGCATCCCGAACCGTGCGGGCAATGGGGCCGGCTTGATCAAGTGAGGAGGCGTAGGCGATCAGTCCCCAGCGCGAGCAGCGCCCGTAAGTGGGCTTCAAACCAACCACGCCACAGAAGCTTGCCGGCTGGCGCACTGAGCCTCCTGTATCGGAGCCGAGTGCCGCCAGTGCTGAACGTGCCGCGACCGCTGAGGCAGAGCCGCCCGAAGAGCCGCCGGGTACGCGATGGCGTGGGTCGTTCTGCGCCTTGAGCGGATTCCTGGTCGGCCCGAAATGGCTGGTCATGGTGGACGAACCCATGGCAAACTCATCCATGTTGGTCTTGCCCAGCAGCACCGCACCGGCATCCCAGACTTTCCGTGTGACAGTCGACTCGTAGCACGGCACGAAATTGTTCAGGATGTGACTCCCGGCCGTGGTCGGCACCCCCTCTGTGCAGTAATTGTCCTTCACCGCCAGCGGCAGCCCTTCAAGCGGGCGCGCGGTCCCAGCCCTCAGTTTCTGATCAGATCCCGCGGCATCGGCCAGCGCCCGCTCTGGCGTTTCCGTGATGAAGGCGTTCAGGTCGCGCGTCTGGGCCATGCGGTCCAGAAACGCCTGAGTCAACTCGACAGCGGTGAAATCGGCCTTGCGGAGCCCCGCACGAGCCTCCGCGAGAGTCAGGTCGGTCAGAGTCGTCATGGCGAGCACCTACAATCTGATCGAGCAGAATTCCCGCATTTGAGATCAATTAGCCGCGGACTTCAATGCTCCCGCTATGTCATGGCGGGACTGCCGAGTGATTGGGGGTGCGGCGGTAGGCAGGGTTAGGCAGTACGGCAAGGGCCTGACTCACCCCAACCCGGTCGAAACGACTGCATTTCAAGACCGCCTGGAGCGGATCACGTGGCGACTGTGACATGGTGGCGCGGGGCTGCGCTGGCAGTTCCAGGCTCTGAGCCCGCCGGCTGAGGGTCGAGAAGTCCGGCACCGGCAGGTCGAGGCCGAGCAGCTGGAGGATCGAGCAGATCAATCCTTCTGTCTGGCGCAGCGCCAGGTGGAACACAGCGCCGAGCGTCAGAGCTGTCGTGATCGCCAGATCCTAGTAATGCGGCTGACCGCCCGGCGTGGTGCACGGTGCGGCTTTCCAAGCCGCGATCGCTTCTTCTGTGAACCACACCGTCAGACTGCCCCGCTGCCGCAGCGCCTCGTTATACGTTGACCAATTCGTTACGCGTCGCTTCGGCCGCGGAATATGGTGGCGACGGTCGGCGTTGTATTTGTGCGGCATGAAGGCAAGACCCGGAGCATCGAAACAGGCCGCTCCTTACGCCATCCCGCCCATCCGTGCAACATCTATGGACGTTCCCCGCCTTGCAAGCGCTTTTTGCAACGTTGCGACCTGGAGAGTCGGTTGCCGCCATCTATTCGGCCTGTTGACGCAGCCCCGTAGGCTACTGGCCCTGATGAGATGCGCGGATCGACACCCAATCACGCTGTCGAGCTCTGCCGCTCGCTGTTGCACACGGGTTTGGCCGATCCCGGTCCGACCTGTCATGTCATCACGTCGTCAATCGCCCTCGCAAACCGAAGGAGAGCCTGATGTACCGCCTTCGGCGCCGGAACGGCTGCCAAGCCTGCGGCACTGTCTCATTCCGTTCTTTCTCCTGATGCCAACCTCTTTGTTCGATCGGCGGGACCACCTCTTCGCCCCGACCTGTCTTTTCCAAGAGCGCCGCGCACAGCGGACGGCAAGGCTGGCCCGCCAGGGCCACCGCCGGAGGCGGCTTGGCCTTGCCGGAGCGAGCACGGCGCTATTCTGCTGCTGGTCGGGATTGCGAGCTGGGGTGCTTGGGTCATCATCGCTTCACCCCTGTGCCAGCTCGGCCGCCGCGTCAGGCTTGCGGTAGTCCTCCCCGCGCGCCATCACCGCCCAGGCGATGCTCGCCAGCTTGTTGGCCAACGCCACCACCGCGACGTTGACGGGGCGGCGCTTCAGCAGCCCGGCAAGCCAGGGCGAAGTCCTGCCGTGCCAGCGCATCACCGCCCGCGCGCCATGCACCAGCAGCCGGCGAAGATAACCGTCGCCTGCCTTGGAGATGCCGCCCAGGCGCTCCCTGCCGCCACTCGAGTTCTGGCGCGGCACCAGGCCGAGCCAGGCCGCCAGATGACGGCCGGACTCGAAGACCGTGGCGTCGCCGACCGTCGCCGTCAGAGCGGTCGCCGTGATCGGCCCGATCCCCGGGATCGTGGTCAGCCGCTGGCACACCTTGTCCTCCCGGGCCTGCCTGGCCAACCGGGCGTCGAGTTCCTCGACACGGCGTTCCGTGTCGCGCAGCTGGTCAACCAGACCCTGAAGAGCGCTCCGGGCCAGAGCGGGAACCCGGGTATCCTCCAGGTCGGTGACCACGGCGGTCAGCTGCTCGACCTTGCCGGCGCCCTGCGGTGCAACGATGCCGAACTCGGCGAGGTGGGCGCGCAGCGCGTTGATCAGCTGCGTCTTCTGAGCAACCAGCGTCTCGCGCACCCGATGGATCGCCAGGGTGCTCTGCTGCTCCTCGCTCTTGATCGCCACGAACCGCATGCTCGGCCGCTGCACCGCTTCGCAGATCGCTTCAGCGTCGGCCCGGTCGTTCTTCTGACGCTTCACATAAGGCTTTACGTACTGCGGCGCCATCAGGCGCACCGTGTGGCCGAGCCGGGCGATCTCTCTCGCCCAAAAGTGCGACCCGGCACACGCCTCCATCCCAACCACGCATGGCGCCAGGTTGGCGAAGAACGCCAGCACCGCGTCCCGGCGCAGACGCTTCGTCACAACAACCTTGCCCTGGGCATCAACGCCGTGAACCTGAAACACCGACTTCGCCAGATCGAGACCGATGAACGCCGCCGACATCGCACAATCTCCCTGATGAAAAAACGTCCTATCCGTCAAATGGCGCTGCCGCGCCGGAACTGGGGGACGTCCATCTCATCACGCTGCCAAGCGCAAGACCAACTTCATCTTCATTCCCCAGCCGCTGAAACGTACGGCCAGTCATAGCTTGCTTACCACTACTCCCCCATTCCTATGATAGTTTCCTCACCGTCACGCCACAGCAATCATGCCTTATCGTAACCAGCCTTGCGTCCCTCATTGCCTTTAGTCTTGTTGTCCTGCGACTCGCGTTCCTGCTGAATGCGGTTACGCTCGTGGGCTCCAGTTCCGGTCGGTTGTTCATTTCCATGTGTTGGTTGGCCTAGAGGATCGACCTCTTCGATATATTTTCCTTTGGCCATTTTGAAGCTCCGTGGTTTGCTACAGCGGCCCGTCTACCTTTTTCAGGTGATTGAACCGTCTCCGCCTCCAACAGGCCCAAGGTTATCCCGTCACGACCGTCCTTACAGATTCCATGACGGTGTGGGCGGTAGCCGGTTTGGTAAAATACGGGAGGATTTAACGGACTAATGTTGAATTTTAGGCAAGCGTAAGGACTTCGCCGGATTGGATTGGCAGCCTGTAAATCTCCGGGGGAGCGTCGAGACATTGGGGGAGCCAGTGGGAGTCCTACCTCGGCGCAACGCCGGACCTGGGCTTCAAAGGGCCGATTTTAGCTGTCACCCCAATGTCTCGACACTCCCATAGAAGACGCCGCGCGGCGAGTGGTTTTCTCACCTTCTTCCGTGGGAAGCCCGCATTGGGTGCGGATTATCGTGCTGCAACTTTGGCGGCAAAGCGTGTGACCGGCGTCCTGACGTGCAGGCGCCCATTGAGCCAAGTGACAATCCTCAACCCAAAGCGTCCTGTTCAGCGGCGTGCTCATTACCTGTCGTGGCGTTTCACGAGATCACCCCACATTCAATGTTATCAAGTTAGAGAGCACTGAAGGATCTATTGAACGGAACAGGAAAATGGGCAAAGTTATCCCAAGTTAATCCACATCACGAGAGGCTGATATGTGCGAGAAGCAAGGTAGTGATCCGGACATGATCGGGGGAAACCCTCAGTATCCAGTGTAGCCTTATTCAGTCTTTACGTGATCTCATCAACGATCCTGACTTCGTTGCCCGGCACCGACGCTCCAAAACGGACTTTACCCGCTACCGCACCCTGTCGTTCCCCATCATGGTCGTGTTCCTGCTCAACCTGATCAAGGGTGCGCTCCAGCGCGAGCTGGATCAGTTCTTTCAGGTTCTGAGCCCGGGCGATGTCGCCGAGCGTGTCGTCACAAAAAGCGCGTTCTGCGCCGCCCGGCAGAAGCTCAAGTCGTCCGCGTTCATCGAGCTCAACCGCCATCTCGTCCAGCGCTGGTACCACGATGCTCCGGTTCGGCGGTGGCGCGGTTTCGATCTGCGGGCCATCGACGGATCAACGGTGCGCCTGCCCGACACGCCCGAGGTGATCGCCCAGTTCGGCCAGATGTTTCCTGCCCACAGTGATCCCGCCACTCTGGCGCGGATCTCCCAGGTCTACGACCCGCTCAACGGCCTCATCCTCGATGCCATTATCGCTCCCTACCAGCAGGACGAGCGCACGCTTCTGATCGAGCACCTTGCAGCCCTCGAGGCGGGCAGCCTGCTGCTGCTCGACTGCGGCTATCCGGCGTTCTGGGTGTTCGCCGCCCTCCAGGCACGCAAACTCAGCTGGTGCGCCCGCGTCGCGCCCGACACCTGGTCGGTGGTCGGTGACTTCCTGGCGGCCGGGCGCAACGACGCGGTGGTCACGCTCCACCCTCACGCCGAAGCTCAGGCGGCCTGCCGGTCGCGCGGTTTTCCCACCACCGTAATCCCGGTGCGCCTGATCCGCGTCCTGCTGCCCACCGGCGAGGTTGAGATCGTGATGACCTCGCTGCTCGACCGCGACGACTATCCGGCCGAGGAGTTCGCCACCCTCTACCATCTGCGCTGGGCCCAGGAGGAGAATTACAAATGCTTCAAGTGCCGGGTTGAAGTGGAGAACTGGAGCGGTAAATCACCCCTGACGATCCGCCAGGATTTCCACGCCAAAGTCTTCACGCTGAACCTGACGGTGGTGCTGACCCGCACCGCCCAGCAGCAGGTGGACGAGCACCACCGCGGCGACAGCCATCCCAAGCAGGTCAATCTCACCCATGCCCTCTGCGCCATGAAAGGGACACTGGTCCGTCTGTTGATCCGATCTGATCCTCTGGACCTGCTGCGCGCCTTGATCGACGTCTTTGCCCGTACCATCGAGCCGGTTCGCCCGAGACGGCTGTATCCAAGACGCAAAGGACCGCGCCTTCACGGCTATCACATGACCTACAAGCCATGCTCGTAGGAAATGTAAACCACCGCAGCCACTTCGTTTAGCCGTGTACAACCAAAGGACCGGTGCCGGCTAACTTGATGACATTGGGTGTCGATTGGCCATCCCACTGCCGCTCGACACCCGAGCTCGACCAGCTGCGGGCCCATCTGTCGGCGCTCATGCCCTACCGGATCGCCGCCGGCCTGCTTGAACATCTCCTGCCGGTTGATGCCGGGATCCACCCGAGACCGTGCGCCGGGGCACTTTACGGGTCGGCGAGCAGCTGCGTGACGTAGTCCCAGCCGAGCCGGCAGCTCCAGCGGTGGCGATCACCGTGACCCTGGATTCCACCTTCGTCCGGAGCTGTGAGGACGGTCAGCGCCATCTCGAAGTCCGCCTCGGCAACGTCGAGGCATCCAATGGAGCCCGTCAGGTTTTCGCCGCGGTCGCCAAGACCGACACGCCGATCGAGGAGCTGATCCGGCGCGGTCTCAGGGAAGTCGGCCAGACCGCCGACACCGGGATCACGGCGTTCACTGACGGCTGTTCCGGGCTGCGCTCTATCCTGGTCAAGGCCGGCGTTACCAAGCGGCCGTATCTCGACTGGTTCCACATCGCCATGCGATTGCAGCACGCCGAGACGACAGCCAGCACCCTGTCGTCCGAGACACCGGAGCAGGTCAAAGCAAAGGCGGTGATCGTGGCGGAAGTCGAGCGCCTGCGCTGGCGGATCTGGAACGGCAAGGTCAAGGATGCCACGGTCACAATCGAACGCATCCGTGCGGTCATGCCGGTTTTTCAGGGTGAGCCAGGCTGCCGGAAAAAGGATCCGCCGTCACGCCGGCTCTGGACGGCACTGCGCGAGATCGATCGCTATCTTTCCAGCCAGAGCGCCTGGCTGGTCAACTACGCCGAGCGTCATCGTGCCGGGCTTCGCGTCGGCACCGCGCTGACCGAAGGCACCGCCAACTTCCTGGTCAACCGCCGCATGAACAAATCCCAGCAGATGCGCTGGTCCCGCCATGGTGCCGATCTCCTGCTCCAAGTCCGCTGTGCCGTCCTCAACGGCAAGTTCGGTCCCGGCGTTGGACAGCTGTTCGACGCCGGGACCGGCTCCGAAACGGCTACAGCGGCTTGCCCCCCAATCTCGCGGCAGTCCCGCGGCCAAGGCGGCACGGCGCTGACTGAAGCTATCCAAGCATGAACACCAGGGTTTTACGGGTCGGTTCAGTTCAGTAATGCACCGCAGCATTATCTATTTCGATTATATCGCTTTGAGATTATGTCAGGTAGGATATTCAGATATAGATTGTTGAACGAGTGACTTGACGTAAGTCTGAGTGGGAGCAGGTGTAATGGCAACTATCAACGGCACGGCCTTACGCGATCTTCTCAACGGTACATCCCTGTCCGACACCATCAACGGGCTGGGAGGCGACGACACTCTCAACGGGTTGGGAGGAAACGACGGTCTTTACGGCGGTCTCGGCAACGACAAGCTGTTCGGTGGCACCGGCGTCGATGCCCTTTTCGGCAACGAGGGTGCGGATCAGCTCTACGGCGAGGCGGGCAACGACTGGCTGCAGGGCGGCGCCGGAAACGACTTCATCAATGGCGGTTCGGGCGATGACCAGCTGCGCGGTGATGATGGCGACGATGTTCTGAACGGTGCGGGTGGGCAGAATGATCTGCGCGGAGGTGCTGGCAACGATACGCTGATACACTCGAACCTAGCGGCCCTCACCTTCACAACCGGCATCACCTTCTACGATGGCGGGAGTGGCCGCGACACGCTGCAGATCGACTACAGCACCGTTTTCACGCCAGGGCCGGAGGAGCCTTATCCCTGGTTCGAGCTGACGATCGAGTCCGACGGGAGTGGTACGATGATGTACCGGGATGATCCGGTGGAAGGAGGCGGCTTTACACTCGGCCGCGTCGCGGGCATCGAGGAGTTCAAAGCCTCTCCCGCGACCTCGCACCTGAACGTGCTCGCCCGCACGGATGTCACGGTTGTCGGCGGCAACGGGGAGGACCAGCTGGAGGGCCGGGCAGGCAACCAGGACTTCACCGGCGGAGGCGGCGCCGATCAGTATCAGTTTTATTGGCGCCCGGGTTTCGTGCCCAATCATGACGTCATTCACGGGTTCAGCGTCGCCGAAGGGGACATCATCGAGTTCAACAGCCAGCGTGAAACGGATCTCGGTACCGTTCCCCCTCCGCTTGAGCTGACAAGCGAGGAGATTGGCGGCCACACCATCTACACCTCGGTCGAAATCGCGACGGGCCAGGTGGTTCACACGCTCGACGTCGATGCGGTCGGACTGCCGCCGCCGGCTGAGTGGTACTATCTGGGCTGAATCTGTCACCAGAAGGAGGAAAGCGGGCGCAGCAAGAAGATCCGTGCGCTTCGACCATGTTTGCCGGCATTGTCACGTTAACTTGGATTGGACGTGCGAAGACGTTGAAGGACGGTAAGTCGACTTTTTATGCGGCCTTCCGGACGCACGTCTCCTGCTTGTGGATAGCCATTGACGCTTAGGCCACGAGCTGAGACGGCTCAAACTGTTGAATTTCCGAGGGAAAAGAGCTTCCAAGATGGTCCTCTACCGGCGCCGACGGAGGGCCAACTCATGAAGCGAACTTCCAAGTTAATCAACACGGTAGATGTATTACGGTCATGGCTTCAGCTTAGACGCCGATCCACACGTGAGTCGATCCTAGTCGATCTCAGGCAAGCGTGCCGGGAAGGTGATCGCCAATCCTGACCGGGCAATCCAGGAACAGCAACGCCAGGACCGGTATCCGGGGCCGCAGTCGTCCCTCTCTGAGCGGAACCGTGATCAGCAGAGACGCGACCAAGAGAGATTTGAGGAAACTTTGAAGGCGCCAGTAGCAGCTACCCAGTGACCTGGGGCGGCGCTGAGAGCCGGGTGCCCCAGGGACGGCATTCGCCCTCGGACAACGCCGTGTGCCACTGGACCGGCAGGTTTTTCGGCGACGGACTTTCGAGGAACCGGTGATGTCCTCGCCTTTCAGATGGCGTTCGCGCCCCGCAAATCCATGAGCAATTCCCTGACATAGGTGTCTCTCGCCATCAGATGGAATGCCCGCCGAACATCTTCGAGGTTTTGTTCTGTCAGCCAGAGGTATAAGAGGATGTTGATGTGAATTTATCATTCAATTAGCGCAATTTCTTGACCCGTTATGGATGAATATATGGGCGGCTAATACTACGAACCCGAGATTTCCTGATCATGCTGCCATGATTTACATGTTTTTCTCAGATATGCTGACCGAAAGACTACATCTTGTTCATGTATCATGTCTTCCATTTTCTTCAATGAGCTTCTACTCGACAATGTACGACCACGTTTGCTGCACACATACATGTATGCACAACCGATCTGCAGATCGATAAACCTCAACTCAACATCCTCTAATCCCGCCAACAGGCTTGTTCTGGTAACCGCATGCTGAAGCGCCTCGTCATCGTCGCCGTTCTCGCGTTGTGCCCGACTGTCTGTGTATTCCGATGAAGTCGGCCACTAATTCCAACCGGAAGCCGGCCCTTGTTCCGACGCGATGTCGGCCATCGTTCCGATCCGAAGCCGGCCACCTTACCGATCTGATGTCGGCCAGGTCTGGATGCTGACAGGTCGATTGTGCTCATCTCACGGGACACAGGTTCGGTCAAGTTTTTGTCGAGCCTGGGTTGCACCGTCTGCCCGGCCCCCCGCGGGGGGCCGGGCAGACGGTGGCGGTCACTTTTGCTCGACTTCGGCTTTGTGTTTGCGCAGGGAATCCCCGCTCAGTTCGATCCTGTAGGCATTGTGAACGATGCGATCCAGGATCGCATCGCCCAGGGTGGGATTTCCAATGATCGCGTGCCAGTTGGACGCGGGAACTTGACTGGTGATCAGCAACGACTTCCTGCCGTAGCGCTCTTCGACGATCTCCAGCAGGTCACGGCGCTGGTCCGCTCCCAAAGGCTCCGGTCCCCAATCGTCAAGGATCATCAGATCAGCCTTGCCATAGCTGCGCAGCAGCCGGGTGTAGCGACCGTCACCACGTCCCAGCGCCAGGTCGGCGAACAGCCGCGAGGCCCGCACGTAGAGCACCGACAGGTTCTCCCGGCAGGCCTGGTTGCCGAGCGCGCAGGCCAGCCAGGTTTTGCCCACTCCGCAGGGCCCGGTGAGGATCAGGTTGCGGTGCTCGCGAACCCATCCGCAGGCTCCCAGCTTCAGGAACAGAGCCTTGTCCAGGCCGCGCGCCGCCCGGTAATCGACATCCTCGATCACCGCCTGATGACGCAACCGGGCGCGCCGGGCCCGGTTCTCGTAGAGCTTCTGATTGCGCCTCGTCACCTCGTGCTCGAGCAGGACGCCGAGCCATTCGGCATGATCCAGCGTGGCCGCCGCGGGATTGGCCGCCAGTTCCCTGAAGCCTCTGGCACAGCCTTCCAGTCCGAGGTCGTGCAGCAGGTCCAGGGTCGGGTGTGTCAACATGATCAGGACCTCAATGGAAGTAGCGTGAGCCGCGGATGTTGGCGTGCACCAGGGGCGCCGCCTCGGCCGTCGGGGCCGCCGGCTGGCGGTCCAGGTTGTTCTCCAGGATCGAAGCGATGCTCCGGCCGCCCAGCGCCCCGATCGCCAGCGCCCGCGCGCTGACCGCCTCGGCCCGCTCCCCGTTGGCGCCCCGGAACAGCTTAAGCACGCCCTGGCAGCTCCGGTAGCCCTGCTCGGGATGACGCCGGTCCGCCAGGATCGCGGCGATCAGAGCCTCGGTCGAGGGACCGAACTGCCGTGCCCGGCTGAGGAAGTGCTCGGCACTCCACTCGGCATAATGGCGGTGGTCCGCCGGCATGTGATCGCTCAGCGTGGCCGTGCCCGATGCAGCGCGCGGATGAGCCGCAACCCGCCGACCTGCCCGGAACACTTCGACCGTGCGTGCACCCAGCCGCACCTCGACCTCCTGACGGATCAGCGCGTACGGCACCGAGTAGGCGGCACCCGCGACTTCGACGTGATAGTCCAGCCCAACCCGAACCCGCAGCCATTCGGCATACTCGTAAGGCACCTCGGGGAGCGGGTTCAGAGCCGGCCGGTCGAGCTGCTCGAACAGCTCGCGGCGGCTTACGCCCAGCCGTCGCAACGGCTTGGCATTGAGCTGCTCCAAGGCAGCAGCAATCGCCCGGTTGCACTCCTCCAGTGAGAAGAAAGTCTGTCGCCGCAGCCGGCCCAGCAGCCACAGCTGAACGACGCGGACGCCGGCTTCGACCTTGGCTTTGTCCTTCGGCTTCAGCGGCCGTGCCGGCAGAATGCCGGTTCCGTAATGCTCCGACATCCGGCCATAGCTCCGGTTCAGTTCCGGATCAAAGAAGTTCGCCCGATGAACACCGGACTTCAGATTGTCCGGAATGACCAGCCGCGGCACCCCGCCGAAGAAACCGAACATGCGGGTGTGGGCGCCAATCCAATCCGGCAGCGTCTGGGTCCAGGTTGCCTCGGCATAGGTGTAGCTCGACGCTCCCAGAACGCCGACGAAGATCTCCGCCGGCCGTACGGTTCCCGAGGCCGGGTCGATCACCTCCAGCCGCTTGCCCGAGAAATCCACGAAGACCTTGTCGCCCGCGACATGGTGTTGGCGCATGGTCGGCGACAATCGGCGCTCGAACTCGCGGAACAGGTCGCAGAACCGGCTGTAGCCGTATCCACCGGGCTCGCCCTCGCGGTATTCCTCCCACAGCGTCATCAGCGTCACGCCGGGCCGCTTCAGTTCGCGCGCAACCATCGCCCAGTCCGGCTCGACCCGGCGCCGGAAGCCTGGCCGGCAGCCCGACCGGGGAAACAGCAGCTGCTCCAGTACTTCGTCGGTTACGTCGTCGGGCAGTGGCCAGGACAGTCCGGCAGCCTCGACCCGCGCCAGGTAATCCTGGATCGTGCTGCGGGCAACGCCGATCCGGCACGCGAGCGTGCGGTCGCTCAGTCGGGCGCCGCCGTGCTTCAGGCGCAGCAGAGCTCTCAATTGTCGCATCGTCAGCCTCTTCTTCGCTGGCATCGACCACCCCCAGGTTCACAACTGGTGAGAGTAGATGCAGGTTGAGTACTGACCTGTCAGCGGTCTTGCCCGGCCTCCTCCGGAAGGTTGATTACCGTCGCCGAAGTGGCCGACTTCATCTCGGAATGATGGCCGGCTTCATTCCGGAACAGTGGCCGACTTCGCGTCGGAATCCATGGCCGACTTCAATCGGATTCATCACGACTGTCGGCGTCAGGACCGTTTCGCTCGCGGCCTCGACCGAATGCCGGCAGTTCTTCCCGCACGGCAACGCACCGGATCTAGTCAACCCAAAGCTCCTGCCCAAGACCCGGGCGATCTGCTACGCGGCCTTCGCCGTGCTGCACTCCGGCATCACGCGCACCCCGCTCTGGGCGGCCGAGCACCTGACGCCGAACGGGCTCGACGCGGCTGTGGCTACCGAGCGCCGGGACACCTTCCACGAGGAGTCCCGGCTGCCGCCCGACGAGCGCGCCAACCTCGATGATTACGCGCGCTCGGGCTTCGACCGCGGTCACCTTGCGCCAGCGGCCGATATGCCTGATGAACAGGCACAGCACGAGAGCTTTTCCTTGGCCAACATGATCCCGCAGGATCCGCAGAGTAACCGGGGCCTGTGGTCGGGCATCGAGTCTGCCATGCGTGGTCTCGCCCGCCGATCGGGAGAACTGTATGTCGTCAGCGGCCCGGTCTTCCAGGGCGCGACCCTGCAGCGCCTGCGCGGGCGGGTGCTGGTGCCGACCCACATCTTCAAGGCCGTCTACCACCCCAAACGCAACCAGGCGGCCGCTTATCTCGTGGAGAATGGCGATAGCGATCAGTGGCGGAGCGTGTCGATCGCCGAACTTCAGCAGATCACCGGGATCGATCCGTTCCCAGGGCTCGCACGGTCGATCAAGGATCACGCGATGGCTCTGCCGGACCCGAAGCTGCCGGGCAGGCGCCCAAAGCACACCGAGAGCCCCTGGAGCGTGGACACGATCCTGGACAGACTGATGCAGTTTATGCGTTGAGGATACCATCATGAACAAGACCATCTTGCCCTTCGCAAACGAAAGCGAGTCCCTTGGAATCGGTGACCTGACAATCGATAACAGGACGGACCGAGTTTCGATCTACGGGAGCATCGATCTCACCCGCGATAAGGGTGGACTGGAGCATGCCCGGATCCTGAAGGCAGTGCTCGATAAGGTGGTTCAAGCCCTCGAAACTGAGAGGAACCTGCCGGATAAGATTGCGCCACCTGATATGCCGGATGAGGTGGCAAACCCGTTTCAATAGAGTGGAGTTCGGATCCGGGCTAAACGTCTCGGAGGTGCCGATAACATCAGACGTTCCTCGTCGGCAGGGCGGCATTTGCCCCGGTTGATCGTGTACCGAGGAATGGTGTCGAGCGCCAAACCTTGATCGGGTTCACGGATGATGAGGGAGCCACGGCTGTTCCCAAGCCAAAGCCGTGCTCGCACCGGATGAGACCAAACCAGTCATTCATCGTCCCGACCTCTCGACTTGCTCCGGCCATTGATCCAGAATGCCGTCCGAGTCGCCACCTCGGAGGTTCCATGTCCTCCCTTGTCCTTGAGCTTGCCGCAGTCCTGGGAACCATTCGCCGGCCCGGCGACTTTTTCGCCTCGGGCACAGCTGAGCTGCTGGCGCCCATGATGGAGGTGGTGGGCGTCGGTCCGATCGCCCTGCCGCTGCTGCCGGTCCAGGCTGAACAGCTCATCGCCGTGGCCGAGCGTGCGCCCTATGGGCGCGGCGAGGAAACCTTGGTCGACCCGGCGGTGCGGCGGACTTGGCAGATCGATGCCGGGCGGGTCCATATCGGCGGCAGGCATTGGCCGCGAACGCTGGAGCGGATCGTCTCAAGCGCGGCCGAGGGGCTGGGAGTGGACGGGCCGGTCGAGGCGGAGCTTTACAAGCTGCTGATCTATGCCGAAGGCGATTTCTTCGTCCGTCATCGCGACACCGAGAAGGCTCCGAGCATGTTCGCCACGCTGGTGATCGTCCTGCCCTCGGTCCCGGCTTCGACCGGCGGTGAACTGATCGTACGCCACAAGGGACGGGAGGTGCGGCTTGATCTGCGCTCGGAGGAGCCGTCGGAGGTGCGCTACGCCGCCTTCTACGCCGACTGCGTCCACGAGTTGACCCCAGTTACCCAAGGTCACCGACTGACGCTGGTCTACAATCTCACGCGCCCAGGCCCGGTACCATTACCCGAACCACCCGACTACAACCGTGAAACCGCTCGTACGGCGATCCTTCTCAAGGACTGGGCGGAGGCCGCCGGCGAACTCGAGGACGACATACTGGACGAAGACAGTCTAGTGGACGATAGGCCCGAGAAGCTCATCTACCCGCTGGAACATGCCTATACTCCCGCCGAATTGGGATTCGGGGCGCTGAAGGGCGCCGATGCCGCAGTGGCCGGGGTGCTCGCCGCCGCTGCGCGGCGGGCTGACTTCGCCCTGCATCTGGCGCTGGTGTCCATTAAGGAGAGCGGGATCGCCGAATACACCGGAGACGGCGGATCGTACCGCTCCCGCTGGTCAGAGCCGGAACTGGAGGCGCTGGAGGTCAACGACCGCCGTGCGGTTCTCACCGAATGGCGTCGGCCGAATGGGGGCACCGCTTCGCTGGCGGACATCCCCTTCGGCGATGACGAGTTGTTGCCACCCGATGCCTTCGACGGGCTGGAGCCGGACGAGGAGCATTTCCACGAGGCCACCGGCAACGAAGGGGCATCCTTCGAGCGCACCTACCGTCGGGCAGCGCTGGTGCTGTGGCCGAACGCACATTTCTTGGCGGTTCTGAATCAGGCGGGTCTGTCGGTTACCCTGCCGTATCTGGAAGATCTGACAAGGCGCTGGGAGGACGCTGACGGTGTGCAATCGTCTCCGCTGTGGGAACAGGGGCACGAACTGGCCGGTCACATCATTGGGAACTGGGCGGAGCGGCAAGGCGGCCATGATGACCCCCCCGGCCCTGCCACTCGTTTGCTGACTGCGCTGACGCGGTTTGCTGACACGGAAAGCATCGCGGCATTCCTGGATCGTCTAGCCGAAGACGGTGGGTTTGCCAAGGGCGACACCGGCGCCATGGTCGAGGCGGCTGGCCTTCTGGCGCCTGAACAGGCCGCCACGCTGATCGAGCGGATCATCCGCGCAAAGGCGTCGTCATCGCTGGAAGCGTGCGCGGCACTGCTGGCCCGCGCCGCGACCTGGCCGCTCAGCGGCCGTACCAGCCTTGCGGGAGCGGCCGAGGCTCTGCTCGCAGCCCTTCCAGGCGATCCGACCCAAATGGAGTCACAACATCCCTGGTGGAACCGGCCTCGGCCCCCGTCGGCCGGCCTCGTGGCCGATGTCGTGATCGCGCTGGGAGGGGTCGACGAGTCACTGGCGATGCGTGCGGTCGACCACATGCTGGCTTGGTCAAAGTCATACGATCAGGACGGTGTGCTCATTCCCGCTCTCGTGAATCTCGTCGGCACGAGATCCGCAAAAAGCCTGCCGCCCATGAGCCTGCCGGCTGTGGAGCAACTGCGCGCCGCCGCGTTGGACCACCTGCGTGCCCGTATTGCTGAACCGCTTGAGGCGCCGAAGGACTGGCGGCGGAACAGCCAGCTTCCCTGTTCGTGCCCCGACTGCCGCGACCTTGCCCAGTTCCTCGACGATCCCGCACAAAAAACGTGGACCCTGAAAGCGGCTGAGGCGCGGCGCGGACATGTCGAGGCAGTGATTCGTCAGGCGGGCTGTGATCTGGATGTCGCCACCGACCGCACGGGTCGCCCCTACACCCTTGTTTGTACCAAGAACCAGGCGAGCTATGAGCGGCGGGTCAGACAGCGTCAGCGAGATCTGGAAACCGTGGCGCGGCTGGAAGCTTGAGCCGGCGGCTTGCTCGCTACGGACCGCTGCTCAGATCGCCACCGGCGGCAGAGGCAAATCCCAGTGAAACCCCAGTGATTTCGCGCCTCCCCAATTGGGCCGGCCATTCTGAGGTGGACCCCATGGCTGAGACCGCCTCGATAGCGGGCTAAATGAGAATCCCGCAGGGCGCGGGACTGCCGGGTGTCCCCTGCCCTGCTGCCGGAAAGCCAGGCGCGGCGCGAGAACGCCTATTCGCTGTGGTAATCGACCACGCGGGTCAGCAGCGATGTCGACGCTGAGAGCAGGAACACGCCCAAACCGCGGTCCCGGCGCCGGGATGATACTGAAACACCCGCCCCCTACCCGCCCGAGGACGCAGCGGAGGAAATCACCCGAACTCGAACCCGATGGTAGTCAGGAGTAAATGGCAATAGCCCCCAAACTTACCTACCTGACGGCACCCTGCCCCTCTTGCTGCTCATAACCCAACGGGCGTTGGCAGGTTGATGGAGAAGCGATCGCGGTTGTACGCTTTCCGAGGCTGATGGAGCCCCTTGCCCTGGTATCACGACGGACAACGGCGGCAGCGCCATACCACTGTCACCCCTTCCTGCCTTTCACCGCAGAGTAGTTGAGTAAACCAGCGACGAAGGCACCTATTCAAGCGCCCCCACGCGGGTAGATTCCTGGTAATTGGCAGCGGGAGGTTTGCCGATGGGTATAGACCCCGGCGCGAGCGGATCAGGCGGCGGCAGCGGCGTGAGGGGCGATGTTCATGCGTCCCGGATCGGCGGAACTGCCGGCGTCGGGCGGCCGCCAGTTGAACGGCAGCAAGGTATCGAGCGCCTGGATCCTGGTCCGTCCGACCCGGCCGATGACGTCGGTCAGGTAGGCTTCCGGGTTGATCCCGTTCAAGCGGCAGGTTTCCACCAGGCTGTAGATCACGGCGGCGACTTTGCCGGCAGCATCCGAGCCGATCACGTTCCAATTTTTCCTGCCGACGGCTATCCCGCGCAGTGCCCGCTCGGCCGTCAGGTTGTCGATCTCCAGCGTGCCGTCGGTGGCGTAGCGGACCAGGGCATCCCACTGGGCATTCATGTAGCCGAGCGCCTTGGCCAGTTCGCTGCGCGGCGCCACCTGGCTCAGCCGCTCGGTCAGCCAGGCCCGCAGAGCATCGAGCAGCGGCACCGCCTCGCTTTGGCGCACCGCCAGGCGTTCCGCAGGCGGCAACCCGTAGATCCGCCGTTCGATGCGGTACAACGCGGCAATCTGCTTCACGCCCTCGGCAGCAACCGGCGAGCCCTTGGCGCGCACCAGATCGACCAGCTTGCGCCGGGCGTGGCCGAGGCAGCCGGCCTCGACCATAGCGCCGCCCCGGTACAGGTGATCGAAGCCGGAGAAGGCGTCGGCCTGCAGCGTGCCCTTGAAGCCGGCCAGGTGCTGAGCCGGATGCTTGCCGGCCCGTCCGGCGGAGAAGCGGAACACCGCGATCGAGGGCTCGCTGCCACCGCGCGGCCGGGTGTCGTCGGCATAGACCCAGAAGCGGCCGTCGTGAGTGCCGGACCGGCCCGGATTGAGCACGGTCACCGGCGTGTCGTCTGCATGGATCTTGGTCCGCCGGAGCAGCAGCTCGAGCAGGCGGTCGGCAACCGGCGCCAGATCGCGCGCGGCCGCCTCAACCCAGCCGTACAGCGTGGTGGTGGCGAGCAGCACGCCGAGCCGGGCGTAGTGCGCCGCCTGCCGGTGCAGCGGCATGTGGTTGAGGTACTTGGCGATGACGACCTGGGCGATCGTACCGGCGGTGGGCAGGCCACGCTCGATCGGTCGATCGTCGGGCGCCGGCGCCTGGGCCAGCTCGCCGCACGCCCTGCAGGCAAACTTGGGCCGGAGCGTGACGTGAACCTCGGCATGGGCCGGCACGAGGTGGAGCTGCCTGCTCTCATCCTGGCCGATCCGGGCCATCTCCCGGCTGCAGCACGGGCACTGCGTGCTGGCGGGCGGGATCTCCCGGATCACCCGCGGCAGAGTGTCGGGCAGAGGACGCCGACCCCCGCGACCTCGCCGGCGCCGTCCGATCGTGTCCTCGCCTGAAGGGGCCGCCTCGCCCGGATCGGTCGGCGCAGGTGCTGGCGTATCGAGCAGGCTGAGCTGGTCCGGGCTCATCTTCTCAGAGGACCGGCCGAAGATCCTGTGGCGCAGAACCGCCAGGAACGTCTCCAGCCGTTCGTTCTCGCGCGTCAGCACCACGACCCGACGTTCCAGCGCCGCGATCCGCTGGAGCGGATCATCCATCCCATTCGTGTTGGTTGGATTGCTGTCGTGTCGGGCATTATCCAT